>DATNPT010000621.1:0-11565 GCA_036703075.1 Chroococcales cyanobacterium | reverse complement strand
AACGTCTTCTAATCCTATTTCTCTGACGCTGTAGCGCGTACACTCAAGCAATCTAACATCCTGTTGGCTCAACGCCAAAACATAATATTTTTCATCTCCTATTAATAGAGGGAGTAATGGCTTGAGGTGGAAATGGTCAGTAACAACCACTAATTCTTGGAAGTTTAATGGCAGGCGATAGTAGTGACATACTCCGGAAGCCACAAAGATTGCCAGTCCATCACCGTTATATTGTTGCCAAAACGTCTCGTCGTTTGAATCAATAATATTTTGGATCGGCTGGAGAAATTCCCAGGCTTCCCCTTCACTTAAACCACTTTCTAATATCTTATTTTCAGCGTCTCGCTTCAGATTCTTGAGCCGAGGAGAATTCTGTTGAAGTTCTACTCCAGCTCGCTGTATCGGCATATAAATTGATACGCATAACCCTTTAGGTTGCTCGACCAGTTTTTTGAGTTCTTCTAAGGACAATAGGCTCATGGAGTTCACTCTCCTCTAATCTTGCAAATGGCGATTAAAAAGCGCTCGCGTTAGCTTTTACTCTCCTCGTTAGCGTAGAAACTCATCCTGCTGTTATGAATAGAGCGAAGCAACTATCGCTTAGGTTAATCCCCCTTATTGCCTATAACTTACCTCTGCGAACTTTTTCGCTCGTCTACCTATAGGTCTAGCTCTAGAACTGGCTGTTATCTGATTGCAGCTACTCTTTCCTGGGAGTCTGCCCGAGCAATCGGCCGATAGAAAAAATATGCTGAGCGACTATTCAAACTCTGACGAAAGTCAGAGGATTTATTAAGTTTTGTTTAACTAAGGTATAGAGGCATAGACGGTTTTCAGAAAAATTTCAAAAAAGATTTAGATAATATGACTTCTACAGTATTAATTACGGGTGCTTCTCAAGGCATTGGCAAAGAAACGGCTCTTCTATTTGCCCGCAACGGTTATGATGTTGTACTTGCAGCTCGTCAGACTGACCGCCTAGAAGCTGTAGCGTCTGAGGTACAATCGCTGGGTCGTGATGCCTTAGCTGTTCCTACAGATGTGAGAGATGCACAGCAAGTTGAGCAACTTATCCAAACAGCACTCTCTCGCTTTGGCTCTATCGACGTGCTGGTCAATAATGCCGGAGTTTACCTATTAGGTCCGGTAGAGGAATGTTCTCTGAGCGATTGGCATCAGATTATAGATACGAATCTTTGGGGTTACATCCACACGATTCATGCACTATTGCCCCATTTTCTGGAGCGAGGTACAGGAATTATTATCAACGTCGGTTCTATCGGCGGAAAGGTGCCTATTCCTTACCAAGTGCCTTACACGGCTAGCAAGTATGCCGTCACTGGGTTGACGGAATCGCTACAAGCGGAACTCAGACCAAAAGGAATCCAGGTTTGTGGAATTCATCCAAATTTCATCAAAACCGACTTAATGGAACGGGCAATCTTTCGCGGGAAGGATGAACCGGATGCTAAAGAGCGCCAAGAACTAGTGGAGAAGGCGTTAAAGAGTCCTTTTCTGGAGAAGCCTGAGCAGGTTGCACAAGCAATTTGGGATGCTGTCGAACATCAACGCTCTGAGGTCATGGTTGGCTCAGCAAAAATCTCGAACGCATCTTATAAAGCGCTTCCTGGCGCAATGGAGTGGGTATTCCGGAAAACCTTTTCGACGAAAGAGAGCTAAGTGCTTTCGCATTTAAATCCGTGTTAAGAAGCGCGAGTTGCAACTAAAGCACCGCGCTTCCTATTTTTGTGCAATCGTACAGGGTTCTCCACAAACATCGCGGTGCAGAACCTCAACTTTTGTAAACCCTGCATAACCTGACGAAGTTGTATTCGAGAAGTCAATAGAGGTTAATCAATCGGCTTGCGCCTACTGCACGCAACAGTTAGTCAGATGTACCACATGCAGCCTTTGAGTTAACCCCTCTCGATTTACAAACACTTCCGGAGCAATTTAATCATGGTAGTCAAGTCAGGCAGCAACTTTAGCGAACAGTTGAAAGGTACCCTAGGCAACGATTCTCTGTATGGCTTAGGCGGAAACGATACTCTCACAGGTTACGGTGGTAACGATTACCTTGATGGTGGTACTGGTAACGATTTGATGCAGGGTGGTACAGGTAATGACACTTACATTGTTGACAGTATCTTTGACATAGTTAAAGAGAAGTCCGGTCAGGGCATTGATGCAGTCAAAGCATCTGTTAGCTACACACTGGGCAGCAATGTCGAGAACCTAACCCTAACTGGCTCTAGTGCAATCAACGGTACAGGAAACTCTCTCAATAATGTCATCACTGGCAACAGTGGTAATAACACCCTCGATGGTGGGTTAGGTGCTGACACCATGAATGGTGGTGATGGCAGCGACACCTACATCGTGGACAACATCGGTGATGTCGTGGCGGAAAGCTTCAACGATTCCTTTGGCGGTGTAGATACCGTATTGTCCTCGGTGAGCTATTCTATTGCACCCGGTACAACCTCAGGTCAGCAAGGCTATGGTATCGAGAACCTGACGCTGACGGGTAGTGGCAACATTAACGCTACTGGCAATGGCAATAACAACACAATTACTGGTAATAGTGGTAATAATACCCTCAATGGTGGAGTTGGCAATGATAGCTTAATCGGCGGTGACGGCAATGACAGCTTAATCGGTGGTGACGGTAATGACTCTCTAGTTGGTGGAGTTGGCAATGATAGCCTCACGGGTGGCTTAGGAATTGACACTCTTTGGGGTAATCAAGGAGCTGACAAATTTATCTTTAACTCCCTGTCAGAAGGAATTGATATTATCAAGGACTTCCAGTGGACAGAGGGTGATGTAATTCAAGTCTCCGCGTTGGGATTTGGAGCGTCATCATTAAGCCAATTTAGCTATAACACCAGTACGGGTGCATTGTTCTTCGATCCGTTTGGGTCAGTGGGACCGACACAATTTGCGACAATCGAAAACAAACCAGCAGGATTTTCTACTAACATTGACATTGTTCTTGTCTAGTTAAAGTAGGGTGGGCAATGCCCACCCTACACCTTTTTCAGAAGGAAAAGGGTTGAGGTGTTTACTATGCTGACATTGTTACAGTCATAGACTTCAGTAACTTGCTATCTGAAATCAACCGAATTTCTACTCAACTTCGCTTTTACTTTACTTGTTCTGCTTCGGCAAATACACCCATGGCATTACTTCTCAAACAATCGACAATGAAGGTAATCAACGGCAGGGGCAAGTTAGCACGTATTTTGCCAAACTACAGTAAAACATCATGGTAAAAGTTCTAGTCATAGAAGATGAAGCTTGCATTCGTGAGAGTACGATAGAACTGCTAGAAGCTGAAGGCTTTGAGGCAATTGAAGCAATTAATGGTTTAGAAGGATTGCAAAAGGCTCAGGAATTACTGCCCGCTCTGATTGTGTGCGATGTGATGATGCCCGAAATGGATGGGTATGCGCTGTTAGAGAAGTTACAAGAAAATGAGAAAACGGCTAATATTCCATTCATTTTTCTCACAGCGAAGGTAGATAAGAAAGATATGAGGCAAGGAATGGATCTAGGAGCTGATGATTATTTAACTAAGCCTTTTTCTAGAGCAGAGTTGATTTTTTCGATTTCTGCCCGATTAAAGAAAAAGCAAAAATCAGAATCTGAGCGTAATCGTCTAAAGGTTAAATTTTTACGTTCTTTGCAAGATGGATTAAGTAATCGATTGAGTAACATATCAAGATTAGCTGATGAAATAATGCTATCCCCTAAAGAAACGGAAGAAACACTAGATATAGTTTCTCAAATTAAAGGGCAAGTTGTTGTAACCGATTTATTATTAACTAAGCTTAAAAAATCATTTTCAGAGGAACGTTAGAGCAAACAATGATTATGCTTGCGATCGGCAAGATACTGAATAGCGATCGCGCACTCTCAACAGTTGATACTTGTAAGATGCTGCTCGTCTAAAACTAGAGATTAGGATAATCTGCTATCCTAACCTATAAATCAACACAGATTGGGTTGCTACCAATAGTCCTATGCTGTCTTTTACTTGTGAAACAGACGATGATATTGCAGGCATTCACGAAGTACTGACAGCAGCTTTTGGGCGAACAAGCGAAGCTACACTTGTTGAAGCAATCCGCAACTCTCCAAATTTTATTCCCGAGCTTTCAATCATAGCGGTCGAGGATGGGACTGTGTTAGGTCATATCCTATTGAGTCCCATCGTTATTAAAACCAGCCAACAACTTATTCCGGCATTAGCACTAGCACCACTAGCCGTGATACCAACTCGTCAGCGTGAAGGAATTGGCAATCAGTTGGTGCAAATGGGTTTGTCAAAGTGTCGCGAATTAGGTCATTGCCTCGTCGTAGTTCTTGGTCATCCGCCCTATTATCAGCGCTTCGGTTTCCAGGCAGCTAGTCAGTTTGGGATACAAGCACCGTTCCCAGTTCCCGATGAAGCGTTTATGGTATTAGAACTCAAGCCTGGTGCGTTGATAGATGTTAGTGGTATCGTGCTATATCCGGACTATTTCAACGAAGTTTGAGATAAGGAATTGTACGATGTCTACTTACTTAATGAGTGTGAATCCTCCTAGTGGGTTGCCGCTCACAGAACCGATTTACATTGTTTGTGTTTTATTACTTATTATCGGGATTGCTCCCTTAATTGCAGGACGATTGCGAATTCCATCGCTAGTAGTACTGATTATTCTAGGGACAGTTTTTGGCAGTAATGTGTTGGGCGTTTTAGCGCGAGACGATCGCTTAATTCTTTTGGAAAAAATGGGTCTGCTTTACATTATGGTACTGGCAGGCATCCAAATGGACTTGAGTAATTTTAGACGGCTAGGGGTGCGATCGCTTATTTTCGGACTACTCACATTTGGCATCCCATTAACTATAGGTATTGTGTCTGGGCAATTTCTGTCCTACGGTTTTCTCACAGCACTGCTACTGGGAATTCTTTACTCCCCTCACACCCTCGTGTCCTACCCCATCATGGCAAGATTGGGAATTGCTCAGAAAGAAGCTATCGGTGTGGCAGTGGGTGGCACGATCGTAACTTCTATTTTGACATTAACTGGCTTATCGATTGTGCAAGCGATCGCAGGTGGCAGTATTGGCGTACTGCTATGGATTAAGCTTTTAGTGCTTTTACCTGTATTTGTTTTCGTTTACCTCTGGGGGATACCTAAGTTAGGTCGTTTCATATTAGATCAAACAGCAGAATCCTACACGGCTGAATATATCTTTGTCCTCACCTGTGTATTCGTTGCCGCCTCTGTCACATTGTTGTTAGGGATTGATTCTATCGTCGGAGCCTTTATTGCTGGATTGGCATTAAATTCTATAATTCCTCTCAATAGTGCCTTGATGCATCGGATAGAGTTTGTTGGGAATAGCCTGTTTATTCCCATCTTCTTGATTTCTGTAGGTGTCCTCTGTAACCCTCAAGTTTTATTTACGCATAGGGAAAATCTAGGAATTGCCTTAGTTGTAATTACTGGAGCTGTTGGTGCTAAATTTTTAGCGGCTTGGTTTACAGGCCAAGCGTTTAAGTATTCCTTTGCCGAGGTGATGGTAATGTTTAGCCTAACCATGTCTCGTGCTGCTTTGGTATTAGTGATTGCCTTATTTGGTAAAAATTCAGGTCTGCTTAATGATGGAATTTTTAACGCGATTATTCTCTATATAGTTGTAACTTGTTTAATGGGCCCCTTAATTGCAGATGCATTCGGTCAACGGGTTGCTGGGAAAATAACGCTAACTAAGCCAGTGTAAGCCAATAGCTCCTCGTTAACCTACCATCTCAACGCTGTACGAATCGCGATCGCTTAACACGACCTTGTTCGATTAACCATCGTACCGCTTCTAAATACTGGGTTCCACCGAGTTCTCGAATATCGTTATGCCCGATGTCTGGCAGCACGAGGAGTTTTTTGGGTTCGGGTGCAGCCGAATAAAGTGCTTCGCTCATCTCGGCTGGAACAACGCGATCGGCAGTGCCGTGAATGAAGAGAACGGGCATTTGTAGCGATGCCTGTGACGGGCTTTGCCTACGCACTTTGCTCAAGGAATCAAATCGTTGGTGCAAGAGTAAGTCTACTGGAAATATCAGAAACTGGCGATAGAGATGATTCACCATCGTTCGCATCGAGGTGAAGGAGGCTTCTACAACTAATCCAGCAATTTCAGGATGCCGTACTGCCAGTTCAATCGCGATCGCTCCTCCGAGAGAATGTCCGTAGAGAAAAATTCGTTCGGGTGGGATTTGTCGTTCTTGAGTCAGGTAATTCCAGATGATTTCAATATCCTCATACACGCTGGACTCGGTTGGAAATCGGTCTTGACTGCGACCATATCCTCGATAGTCGAATAGGAAAGTAGAAAACCCTAACTGTCGAAACCAAACCGCTCGCGCTACTTCGTCCCCGATATTCGAGCCATTACCATGCAAATACAGCCAGACATCTGCCTCTGGTTCATCAGCAGGAATCCACCAAGCGTGAATGTAAGCTGTAGTACTCGAAGCCGTAGAAACTGGCAGCCAAACTTCCTGGTAATCTAGGTTGAAGTCCGCAGGTGTTGCTCTGATTACCGATGGCGGCTTAAAAATGAAGTACTGTTGTCGGTGAAACAGGTATAGGCAAGCGGCTAGATAAGCGATCGCAAACGCTCCAGCCAAGACGAGAAGTAGCTTTAATAGTAGTCCTAACAAAACTTCAATCACTGCGATAATCGGTATATCGGCTCAGCCGTTGTCTTTACACGTCACTATTTACTTTCTCCGTTATAGTCAATCCCTTCTCTCTCGTCTAATCGCTCTTCAGAGAGAAATTAAATCAGCGAGAAGTGACCCCGTGACCAGTGAAAATGTACAAAGGATAAAGGGTAGAGCTAGACTTGCCCCTACCCTTTACCTGATTTTGGTCAGTTCATACGGCTAATTCAGTGAGTGAGCTTATCCACCCAAATAGCGTCCTGCCATCTGCATGGCGTCGGCAATATCAACATCGCCATCGCCATCGGCATCTAAAAAACTATTGAGTACAGGATTTCCCCCTTGGGGGTTTTGAGTGTTGCTGCCACTTTGAAGAAACTTCAACACGATAGGAACCAGAAATGGCAACATGGATTGAATCGTAGCCGAACTCAATCCAGTTCGGTTTTCGACTTCCTGGACAATTTGCTGAATTTGAGGAGCGTTAAACAGCAACTGGACGGCTTGGCTGCTGGGTTGAGTGCCACCGAATTGATTAACGAATTGTTGAGTTTGCTCAGTCCCCTCATTGGCTCGCTTGTCTTGCAAAGCGGAGCGAGCATAGTTTCCCACCACGGATAAAGCCGTTTGAATCGTGGAGGGGTCAGTATTGGAATTATTGCTTAGCTGATTGACCGTACTGAGAATATCACCCAGTTGGCCTGGACTCCCTTGCTGAGAAGGATTGTCGATCGCGTTAATGATTTGGTCAAATAGACCCATAATTTTCACTCCGTATCGCTCTAAGTACAGAGTGTATCTCAAACAGTAGAAGCTCTTGTGTATTACGAGCGGGCAATCCGGGATGTAGAAATTAACTGCTTACGTTCCACTCCAGACTTTGCCAGCGGTTGCTGCGTAATCGGAAGAGCGATCGCAAACTCAGTCCCAACTCCTACCTCAGACGTGCAGGTAATTTTACCGCCATGTTTCTCAACAATAATCTCATGAGTAATCGCTAAACCCAAGCCTGTACCCATACCCCTAGGTTTCGTACTGAAAAAGGCATCAAATACTTTTGCCTGATGTTCTGGAGGCATGCCAATTCCATTATCTGCAATTTTAATCATCACCCACTGCTCGTCTTGGCGTTCGGTGACGATGGTAATCTGCTTATTACTGCTCGTCTGCTGTGCTAAAGCATCTATTGCATTACCCAACAGATTCATGAATACCTGATAAAGTAAGCCTGCGTAGCCTTTAATTTCTGGAATATTGCCATAGTTTCGATTCACCGCGATCTTTCTCTTGATGCGCGTACTCAAAATCAGTAAGGTGCTATCAATACAGGCATGTAGATCGACGGGGTGTGCAATTGCCTGATCGAGCCGGGAGAAATCTTTTAAGCTCACACTAATCTCGGCCGTTCGTTCTGCTCCCAACTTCATTGACTGTAGCACTTTCGGCAAGTCTTGTTTGAGAAAGTCAAATTCATATTCCTCAAGCTTGGATTGCACCGCCTGAGGAGGATTAGGAATCTCTGCGGCGTAAGTTTCTAGAAGGGCGATGATTTTGTTGACATAGTCAATCGCATGCAGTGAATTGCCATAGATAAAATTAACTGGGTCGTTGATTTCATGGGCAACTCCAGCCATCATTCGTCCCAGACTAGACATTTTTTCACTTTGCATCAGCTGAGCTTGGTTAGACGCTTTTTGTTCTTCAAGCAGTTGTTTCACTTGTAGAACTAGCAGGTTGAGAGAAGCGGTTAATGCTCCAACTTCATCGTCTGTCGTGACGGGTGCTTGTAAGTCGAAATTCTTCTCCTGAGTGACTCGTTGGGCGACTTGAGTTGTGGATTGAAGGGGCTGTGCGATCGCACGACTAGTGTAAATCGCTAAAAATATCGCTAGTATCACTGATAATGAGATGCTAGTAGCAATAATTCTCACTCGCAACGCGTCCGCCGCTATCCCATTAGTGCTTGCTTGCTCGTACTCGTCATCCACAATATCGATTAGCTCATTGATGTCATCAATATAGCTTTCTAACTTTGCATGCCAAGCCGTGTTGTTCAAACTCAGAAGTCGTCTTCTGCCTGCTTCAGCTTCCTGTGACTTCAAATTGGATGAATTAATTTGCTTCAACACTACCTCTGTCTGCCAGAGGTATTCTTCTAGAAAACGATCGTAGTTTTGCACAAGGCGGTGGAATGCCTTAATCTCAGCAGAAGATTCCTGAGATTTAGCGTTTTCTAGATTTGTGTAAGAAGATTTGAACTCAGACCATACTTGTTTAAATTCAACCAAATACTCGTATAACTCTGCATAATCTTTTTTCAAGTGGCCTAGCTCGTATTGAGAATTCGCAAAGTGATGCTGCTGTGACTGTGCGAGCAATAGGTAAGTTTGCAAGCGATGGAGATGGCGGATTTCCTCTAGAGCATCATTCTCTTTGACTCTAGCCTGTTGTTGATAACGATCTCCGACGATAAATCCAGCAGTTGTTCCCAAAACAGCAATACTGAGAGTAAGCGCATAACCGCAGCTAATCTTTTGACTAATGCTCAAGCGACGAATTACCTGGCTAATCCAGTTCGTTGAAGGTTGCGGAGGCTTGCTTAGCGCTGATTTAATCATATTAATAGTACTGAGATTAGTGTAGAGCGCTCGCCTAGGCTAATGCCGAGATTCGCTAGTGCTATTAGCGAAGCCGATCGCTACTAGTTTTCTTTTGGCGTTGTTTAAGTTGCCAGCATCCGATATCCTTCCCAATGAGCAACCGAGTAAGACATATTTCTTTCTATATACAGATGCGAGAAGTAATGCTTAACCGCTAGAAGCGACTTCCTGCACTATGGTAACTCCTTGTTGGGAGAGATGTATTACGTGCAATATGAAAGTTTCAATAAAGACATCATCTGACTGCATCGTTTTAGAATGTGAACTAAAAGCCCAACTCATTCATGCCTGCGTCGCGCTTATTGCTCCTAATTATTGGCATTAGCCTAATTCTGCTGCTAATGCTCTGGTTGATATACTCCCTGAACAGGCTATATATCGATATTTCGTTTACGTCTCCCCTGCTAGCAAATTTACTGCTACTGTTACTGATTATTTTGTTGGGGCTATTAATTTTTGCCCTAATCTATTATGTTTGGCAGTTCCAGAGAGCGCAACGGAAGTCGCGCAGGCGTCGCAGAACCCCAAAAATTCCTGTAGAGAAGACTGAGGCGGCTTCAGAAAACTTAAAAGCAGTGCGGCAGCAGGTAACACAGATTCAGGATGAAGTGGCACGGCAAGCGTTACTGAGTCGTTCGCGGGAAATTGAATCCATCCTGTCCCGTGGAGAACTTCAGGTAGTAGTGTTCGGTACGGGTTCGGCGGGTAAGACTTCACTCGTCAATGCGCTGGTAGGGCGAATGGTGGGTGACGTGGGTGCCCCAATGGGAACGACGGAGGCAGGAGAAACCTATAGCTTGGAGTTGAAGGGATTAGATCGTCAGCTTTTAATTACCGATACACCAGGAATTTTAGAGGCAGGTGTTGTCGGGACGCAACGAGAGCAATTGGCGCGACAGTTGGCGACAGAAGCCGATTTATTGTTGTTTGTCGTAGATAATGACTTGCGACAGTCAGAATACGAACCATTGCGTCGCTTAGCGGAGATTGGCAAGCGCAGTCTCCTCATTCTTAATAAAACAGACCTTTATACGGATGACGACAAAGAAACGATTCTGGCACGGTTGCGGCAGCGGGTGCGGGGATTTATTGCCGCCCAAGATGTAATTGCGATCGCGGCAAACCCCCAACCTGTTAGGCTAGAAAACAGCGAACCCTTCAAGCCTAAACCCTATGTGATGCCCTTAATTCAACGCCTTGCCGATGTCCTGCGGGCAGAAGGAGAAGACTTAGTCGCTGATAATATTTTGCTGCAATCCCAACGCTTAGGAGAAGAAGCCCGACGCCTAATCGACAACCAGCGCAGACAGCAGGCCGAGAAGGTGGTAGAACGCTTTCAGTGGATCGGTGCGGGTGTGATTGCCATAACCCCATTGCCCGTTGTGGATTTGTTGGCAGCCGCAGCAGTGAATTCTCAAATGGTGGTTGAAATTGGCAAAATTTATGGCTGCGAACTGAATCTGGAACGAGGGCGGGAACTAGCGCTGTCTCTTGGCAAAACCTTGGTTAGTTTGGGAATTGTCAGGGCAGCGATCGAAGTTCTCGTGACTGCCCTCGAAATGAATGTTGCAACTATGGTAGTCGGAAAGGCGATTCAAGGGGTGACAGCCGCCTATCTGACTCGAATTGCTGGCAAGAGTTTTATTGAATACTTCCGCAACGATCAAGACTGGGGTGATGGAGGGATTACAGAAGTCGTGCAGCGGCAATATCAACTCAACCGCAAAGATGAGTTTATTAAATCATTCGTGCAAGATGCGATCGCACGAGTCATTAGACCAATAGAAAGCCAACCCGCCGAGCCAGAACCCCCTAACTCATCCGATAATTGGTAACTATTTATTGGCGAGAGAAAATAGGTCATATCGCTTACTAACTTTAGTCATTTTACCAATGGACTGAAGCTACAAAATTTAAGAAAATAAAAGAGAAAGTAAGTAGATGCAATACCTCTAATTTTGACCCTCTCGTTCGACAGTAACGAGGGGGCATTTTGTGGCTTTAGCGATAAAGAGATTCTTACCAATCCGCTCATTACAGCTCCCTGTTTGTTGAGGTGTCTCGTTCGCGTTGACGTGAGCTAAGCCAGGTAAAATCTACTCTTACCGATCGCGATCGATATGCATTCTCCTCGCTAACGAACTCTAGACGGGACTATTGTTAGCAAAAAATGCTTAGGCGATCGCT
>DATNPT010000618.1:0-3176 GCA_036703075.1 Chroococcales cyanobacterium | reverse complement strand
CCAGGATGCCTCGACTAAAGCTAAAGTCTTGAATAGCATTGCGGAGACTTACCTATCCCAACAACCTGAGAAAGCACTCCAAGTGGTCAAACTAATTGAGCCACTCGACCCTAAGGTTGCCAACCAATCTCTCACCAGTATTGCCCGCGAGTATGCCAGAACAAAACGCTTTGACCAAGCGTTGCAAGTGGTCGAGCGAATTCAGGACAATGACTTAGCCAACTGGGCGCGAGTTGCGATCGCAACTGAGTATGCTAATGCAGGACAGGTAGAGCGGGCATTGCAAGTTGCCGACACGATCCAAACTACAATGAAACTGGACATTAGCGATCGCCCCTCGAATAAAGGCACCAATCTGGCTGATACACTCCTCAAAAACCAGACATTGGCAGCGCTTGCTCTCCTGTACGCTCAGGCAGAACGCTTCCCGCAGGCATTGCAGCTTGTCCCAACGATTCAGCCCGACGGTTTGAAAGACCAAGTACGAATTGCGATCGCTAAACAGCAAGCGAAGGCTGGGCAGTACAGCAATGCGATTCAAGTTGCTAACACGATAACTGATGCCAGACAGCGCGACCCGTTGTTACAACTCCTGAGCTGTGCTAATTGAGTTAGATCTCATGTAGGTTGGGTTTCGCAGGCTCAACCCAACAATTCCAATTGTTTCACCAAACGAATGCCTTAGTCTGAGTGTAGTTACTTCTATCCTTAGGGCAAAACTTCTCGAATTCTTGCCCGAAATAAACGCACTGCTGCTCTCTGCCCGATAGTTCTACTCTGCTCGATAAAACATGGAATTTCTGCAATAGGCAAGAAAGGGAAAGCCAAACTTTCATCCGTTTGCTCGTATTTTCCCTCTACCAATCGATAAACTTGTAAACTCTGCTTGCGATATCTCCAAAGCTCAGGAACTCCCAATGAAGCATATATATTGAATTTGTTTAAGGAAGAACGGGTGTAGTCTGACTCCACAGCTAAATCCGGAGGTGGAACATTGGGTAACTTGATTTCTTTGCCTCTAACTTGAGATTCATTTTGAATATAGAAACAAGTGTCAGGTTCTATAGCACGAGTAAGGTCTTCCCGTTCCAGAGTCAGAGAACCCAATTGTCTAATCTCGATTTCTAGCTCATCGGCAGTAGCTGTGACAAACTCTGCTATCAATATTTTGGGTTCTTCGTGTTGCTCGTATGGAACCATAATTTCTAACATTCCCTGGTCATAGGCAATTCTACAAGAGCGGTCTTCTCCGATATCTGTCATTAATGCCTTGAAGGTTTGCCAGCTAACGCCTCTTAAAATAACTCTTGCTTCTGCGGGAATTGACTCTTGGGGGAAAGTAGATGGAGTTGCCGTCTGTGCGTTCATTATCTTTTATGCTCCCAAACTCTATAGTTTTTGCAAATATAGATTAAGCTAATGTCCACAGCCTAGCTCATATTCTTATCTGGAAGCCGTCCATTAAATTACTTAAAAATTAGCGATTAGGATTTATTTTCGTCTACCAGCCGATCGACCTGTCAGATTTGCTGGCGATATCTCCAGGGTTGAGAAACACTGCGCCAAGCATCGAGTGTGAAGTAACGGTGAAGCGATCGCTTAGTGTGTCTTCCCAGGAGCGACAAATTTTGAACAATCAATATAATAGGCTAAACCACGTAAAACCTAACTTAAGCCTCTACACGCAAGGTGTTGCTATCTATGAACAGCCCCTTCCTCACCCGTCTGCATAGCCCAGAACGCCCCGTCATTGTCTTCGATGGCGCGATGGGAAGCTCTCTTCAGACGCAAAACCTAACAGCAGAAGACTTTGGTGGAGCGCAGTACGAAGGCTGTAACGAATACTTAGTAGTCACCAAACCAGAAGCAGTTGAAAAAGTACATCGAGGCTTTCTGGAAGTTGGGGCAGATGTGATTGAGACGGACACCTTCGGTGGCGCGTCGATTGTACTGGCAGAGTACGACCTAGCCGACCAAGCGTATATTCTGAACAAGACAGCCGCAGAACTGGCGAAGCGCGTGGCAGATGAATACTCCACACCAGAGAAACCCCGCTTTGTTGCCGGTTCAATTGGACCAACCACCAAACTGCCAACACTAGGGCATATTGACTTCGATACACTGCAAGCGTCCTTTGCCGAACAGGTACAGGGACTTTATGACGGTGGTGCTGACTTGTTGATTGTGGAAACCTGTCAGGATGTCCTACAAATCAAGGCGGCACTCAATGCGATTGAAGAAGTCTTCAAAGAGAAAGGCGCACGACTCCCAGTGATGGTGTCAGTGACGATGGAAGTCCAAGGCACCATGCTGTTAGGGTCAGAAATTGGTGCAGCGCTGACGGTTTTAGAGCGTTACCCCATTGACATCCTGGGTCTTAACTGTGCCACAGGCCCAGACCGGATGGCAGACCATATTAAATTCTTATCCGAACATTCGCCCTTTGTCGTGTCCTGTATACCCAATGCCGGGTTACCGGAAAACGTCGGAGGACACGCCCACTACAAGCTGACGCCGATGGAACTGCGGATGGCGTTGATGCATTTTGTGGAAGATTTGGGGGTGCAGGTGATTGGCGGCTGTTGTGGTACGCGCCCCGATCATATTCAACAATTAGCAGAAATAGGCAAAACGCTGAAGCCTAAAGAACGACATCCTCACTTTGAGCCATCGGCAGCATCGATTTACAGTGCCCAACCTTACGAGCAGGATAACTCGTTCTTGATTGTAGGTGAACGCTTAAATGCCAGTGGTTCCAAGAAGTGCCGCGACTTGTTGAATGCTGAAGATTGGGATGGACTGGTGTCTTTGGCGAAGTCCCAAGTGCGGGAAGGGGCGCACATCCTTGATGTCAACGTGGACTACGTGGGGCGTGACGGCGTGCGGGATATACACGAATTGGTGTCCCGGTTGGTAACAAATGTTACTCTGCCGCTGATGCTCGACTCCACAGAATGGGAAAAGATGGAGGCAGGGTTAAAGGTTGCTGGCGGTAAGTGCTTGCTAAACTCCACGAACTACGAAGATGGGGAAGAGCGTTTCTTCAAAGTACTGGAGTTAGCGAAGAGGTATGGTGCGGGTGTTGTCGTTGGTACGATTGATGAAGACGGGATGGCGCGGACAGCAGAGAAGAAATTTGCGATCGCACAACGCGCCTATCGCCAAGCGGTAGAATA
>DATNPT010000615.1:0-4006 GCA_036703075.1 Chroococcales cyanobacterium | reverse complement strand
TGCAAGATATCTTGAACATAGGACTGAATGCCTCCTTCACACTGAAAAATTTCCAGAAAAACAAATACGAGGTCAGTTGCGCCGTCAACGTGCTGACCCCAACCCGTCTTTCCTCCAAATTTATCAACTCTTGTCATCGATTTTGCGATCGCCTACGAGCGCCTTTCAAATACTGCTGGAAATCAACAGGCAGTTCCTTCCATCTTGACAGCGTTCGTAAACAACTTTGTCAGCAAGGCGTCTGAGGAGAAACCAGCCATATCCTCCTTCACAAAGAGTTCCTGGTAGTGGTTCCTCGACATCATCGGGGTTGAAAGGCTTTCCCCAATCCCATATTCGGATTTCTATCCGTCCGTTCCGGATGGCCAGTTCAATTTCAATCGGTGTTTCGGTGGGTAGCTCTTGATGAGCGTGGCGAACAGCATTAGAAAATCCCTCTGCTAAAGCTAGATTGAGTCGGTCAAATTGGCGTTGAGAGCCGTTGTTTTGAGAAATGGAGTTTGAGTAAAACTGCTCAAACCATTTCTGTACATGGGCTTGGACAGTCAGATCGCTCTTGACCTTGAGACGCTCAAGTTTTAACATCCCTATTTGCTCGACCCTTTGCACAGCTCACCATATATCTGTCAAGTGGTTATCAAAAATCTCATTCAACCTCTCCAGAACCTAGATTTCGGCTGAGACAGCCAAAGGGTTCTAGACTCTTGTTTAGAGATATCTATTGTTTGTATCTATCGATAGTCTTTAATGATGACTACCGACATGAGAAAAAAAAGAGAGTAAAGTCAACTTTTTCTCTCACCACTAGTAAGTCATGTCTGACTATTTTGAATCAATCCTAAGGGGCAAATGTGTTGCGTAGAAGCCCTGAGAAGTTAGTAGATTGGCGTCCTGTTTGGGAGGGGAGTTTCCCCAGTCATACCCTTTGCTGGCGTATTGACTACACTCCCAGCCGTTATCAATGGTCGGATTAAGAAAATGATTCCTGTCTACTTTCCATTATTCATTACCCGTTACCGATCCGTCAGTCTTCCTTCCATTTTCTGTACAAATTCTTGTACAAACGCAGCGAATGGTATGAGGTACTGAATGTATTGCTAATTTTACGCTATCTCGAATTCCAGCAAAAAATTAACGCCCGTGGATGTCTTTATACAGTACATTAGCACTGCTCAGACACCGACAGGCGTCAAGGTAAAGCAATTAGTTGAGGTCTTAGAACAGACCCCAAGTGAGAGACTTGTCGATTGGGAGGGTAGCACCTACGCCTAACCAGATCGTCACAAGGGTGCCAAACAAGAAAACCGTAGTTGCCACTGGACGGCGGAACGGGTTTTGGAACTTGTTAACGCTCTCGATAAAGGGAACCAGGATTAAACCTAAAGGAACTGCTCCCATGCAAGCAACTCCCAGAAGTTTGTTGGGTAGAGTCCGCAGGATTTGGAAAACTGGGAATAAGTACCATTCTGGGAGAATTTCTAAAGGTGTCGCAAATGGGTTGGCTGGTTCACCCGTCATAGCGGGGTCAAGAACAGCCAAACTAATGCACAATGCGATCGTCCCCATGATGACTACGGGGAAAATGTAGAGGAGGTCATTGGGCCAAGCGGGTTCGCCATAGTAGTTATGACCCATGCCCTTGGCCAATTTTTCGCGCAGCTTTGGATCGTTTAGATCGGGCTTTTTGAGAGTTGCCATTGTTAGATTATTCTCCTTTACGATGTCAATCGGCAGGCAGAAAGGGATTAGTTGTGAATGCGGATCTAACTGTCATGTGAGAGATGAGCTAGAGCGGCGAAGATTAAGGTTCAGCCGATCGCTAACTCCCACGAGTTCGCTTTACAACGGACCCGAAATCCCCTGCTTGCGAATCATGATGAAGTGTAGCAGCATGAACACAGCAATCAGCCAGGGCAGCACGAAGGTGTGGGCGCTGTAGTAGCGAGTGAGGGTTCCTTGACCGACGCTCGAACCACCCCGCACCAAGTCAGCCATGAAAACACCGACAACGGGAATTGCTTCTGGGACGCCAGAGACAATCTTGACCGCCCAGTAACCAACTTGATCCCAAGGCAGTGAGTAACCAGTAACACCAAAGGAAACGGTAATCACGGCTAGAATTACGCCCGTTATCCAGGTCAGCTCGCGGGGCTTTTTGAAGCCGCCCGTGAGGTACACGCGGAAAACGTGCAAAATCATCATCAACACCATCATGCTGGCAGACCAGCGGTGGACGGAGCGAATGAGCCAGCCGAAGTTTACTTCAGTCATTAAATACTGCACGGAGGAAAATGCCTCTGTCACAGTCGGTCTATAGTAAAAGGTCATGGCAAATCCAGTAGCGAACTGGATTATGAAGCAAACTAGGGTAATCCCACCCAGGCAGTAAAAGATATTAACGTGCGGAGGTACATACTTGGAGGTAACGTCCTCGGACAGAGCCTGAATTTCTAGACGCTCCTCAAACCAGTTGTAGACTTTTGAGTCAGTTATCTGCTTAGAAAACATGAGGCCAGAGTTCGTAAAAGGATATAGCTGTATTTGATGTGTTTGACCCCAGCAGGCAGCATGCCCAGGAGAAATTGCCATCATAGGAGGGGTGAGAAGGCTCACGCACCGATGTTGCGGGAGCAACTAAGTTGCAACCATATACAAGAAATGTAACATAGCCTGATAAACCTAGATGCGACTAAAAAACAACGCCCGATCGCGCTAGATGATGCTGGAGAATAATGGGTGCGCCACAGCAGGCGAGTACCCAAACGATCGATCCCAGCTAAAAAAGTATCTTTGACGGCGTCTCGTTCCTTAACACTTTGCCACACTAGAACATTAGATTAGGAATTAAAACCTGACGTTAAAATAGACTATGCACAAACGAGCTTTTTGGGTCGGACTTTTACTCATCTTCCAAATCATTCTCTCCATGGCGTGGTGGACGCCAGCCGCCTCTGCGTTTACAGACGAACAAAAGCTGTTGACTCAAGCGTGGAGAATCGTCTCTCAATCCTACATCGATGACAGCTTTAACCATCAAAACTGGTGGATGTTGCGAGACAAAATCTTAAAAAAGCCGCTAGAGAGTCGCGAGGCAACCTATACAGCGATTCAAAAGATGTTAGAGAGCCTTGACGATCCGTTCACCCGACTGTTGAAACCCAACCAGTATCGGAGTTTACAGGTAAATACGTCGGGAGAGCTATCGGGTGTAGGGCTACAGATTGCCCTCGACCCAGAAACGGGTGAGTTACAAGTGGTAGCACCCATTGCTGGTTCACCGGCTGAGAAAGCAGGAATCAACCCTCGCGATCGCATCTTAGCGATTGATGGTATACAGACTTCAGAACTCACGCTCGACGAAGCCGCTTCTCGCATGCGGGGAGCAATTGGCACGAGCGTTACTCTGAAAGTTCAAGGCAAAGAAGGGGAGCCAAAGTCAGTTGAGTTAGTTCGCGATCGCATCGCCCTCAACCCAGTGTATGCCGTGTTGGATTCCACACCAGACAAAGTGCCAGTGGGCTACATTCGCCTGACTCAGTTTAGTGCCAATGCACCCGCAGAACTATCCAACGCGATCGCGAGCCTAGAGCAACAGGGGGCAGACGCTTATATCCTCGACCTACGCAATAATCCCGGCGGTTTGTTGCAAGCAGGCATCGAAATTGCCCGACAATGGCTCGATTCAGGCACCATCGTGTACACCGTTAACCGACAAGGAACGCTCGGTAGCTTTGATGCCTATGGCTCTGCTCTAACAGAAGATCCATTAGTTGTTCTCGTTAACCAAGGAACAGCCAGTGCTAGCGAAATTCTGGCTGGAGCGTTGCAGGACAATAAGCGAGCGCAGCTAGTCGGAGAAAAAACCTTTGGTAAAGGCTTAATTCAGTCTTTGTTCGATCTAGCAGATGGCTCCGGTTTAGCGGTTACCGTTGCCAAGTACGAAACGCCCAGCCATCGGGATATCCATAAGCAGGGCATCAAACCTGACTTAGAGGTGTCGCTAGAT
>DATNPT010000413.1:0-8683 GCA_036703075.1 Chroococcales cyanobacterium | reverse complement strand
TTTTGGCTGGAGACATCTCAGTATGTTGTTTCAGTAAAGATAGCTGAAAAGTACTAGATGGATGCCAAAATCAATGCAATTATTGATTAAGAAGAATTTTGATTGCGAGATTAAGAATACTCAGGACGGTATCTACAAATAACGAAAGAAATGAGTGGGAACGTCCATAAAAAAGCAAATTTCGCGATCGAATAGTATCCCTCGAAGGCCTTGTAAATCATTCCTTTAGGGTTACCACAAAGATTCCCATTAGGGTTATTTCCTCTCAGGTTATTTCATTGTCAACCTTTAGTTTTTTGGAGCAATCAATTTATGTCTCAAGTCATCGCAACCGCAGCAACCGCAATCCTGGATGTTAAGGCCTCTACAAACAATACCGCTCATGCCTTAACGTTAGTGGGTAAGGGGGGCAACATTCCTGATGGTAGCGGTAGCTTCCAAGATGACATTACCATCACGGAAAATTTCACTATCACTGACGTGACCGTTACGCTGAATGATATTGTTCACACCTGGGTCGGCGACCTCGTTGTTCGCTTGCGCCATGTGGAAACACAGACTATGGTTGAGCTATTCCGCCGACCGGGTCAACCTCAATTTTCTTCTAGCGGTTATAGCAACGACCTCAAAGGCAATTACAGCTTTAGCGATCGCTTTACCAACGATTTTGAGAAAGCTGCTGGGTCGAATAGTGTCATTCCTAGCGGTAACTATACCTCGCTCCAGCCCCTATCCGCGTTTTGCGGTCTTCCATCAGCAGGTACCTGGCGGATTATCATCAACGACTACTCTGCCGGTGACTCCGGCTCCCTTGGCTCTTGGCAGATTGACTTGGGATAGGGATGGTAGAGCATCTAAATAACTTACTTTCTCGCGTGTAGTACAAGCAAGTTTTGGGTTTGAATGGCATCACAAGAGCTTGAATGTCAGAAGGTCTGGCTAGGGTTCACAGCTCCCGTGAAATATACAGGTTGACAACTTCACTTCGTTTGTAGTTGCCATACTGAATCACCAACTACTCTGCATAGGTATTTGGTAGCTAATGCTCAATGCAATCTGAGAGACTGAGGGTGCCTAGACTCAAACGAATTGAATTTTTGAATAGACAATTAACCAAATAATTTCAGGGGAGGTGTTTTCACTCTCCCCTGTTTCCCTGTGCTTTATCAGTCTCAGGTAGCTTAAACATGCAGTCTGCTTGATGAGACTTTTAGACGCGATCGCATGCCGCATGAAGCAAGTGAGTTTTCAGCCAGCTTTCTCTAAACTGTATTACACTTAACGGCAAAACTTAATAATACACCGCTTGTGTTCCAGTGGAGACGCACCAACAACCCTGCGGGTATGCTTAGACAGTGTTCAGTGAGCAGCGACCAACTGGTCGCTGCTCACTTGGGCACGGGAATAAGAATCCTCCACCTCTATAGGTTGTAGGTTGTCGCGCTAAGAGCGCAACCACTGTGCTACTTCCGTTGGGGTTCAATTCCCACAAGGTAACCTGGTCAGGAGATAACCGCTCGCTGGTCACTGCTTGAATCCGCGAGGCTTACGCGAAGGACTGGATATCCTCACCACACTGATCGACCAGATAGCAAAGAGCGCGGAAGCGTAAGCCGGTCAATTGATCGTAAAGAGGATTGAGTTTACACAGTGGCGGAATATGTGCCACTAGATGACCAAATAGTTTGATGTCACGCTCGAAGGGGCATTGCGCCGGAATCGCCTTGGAGAGCAATCGAGCCAGCTTCGGATCGTGAATCTCGATCGCATCAAGCCATTGACGTACAGGTTGCAGTAGATCTAGGCGTCTCTTGTTGCGTCGGTGGCTTTTGGCTGAGCGAGTATTTGGCTGAACTACTGACGAATTAGAAAGCGTGGTGCCGATCATGTTTCGAGCCTTAGGTCTCACCTAGGAAGTTACTGCCTCTTGTTGACTGTGCTGGCGCGATTGGCGAGAGATATTGTCTAAGCACAATCGCATCGTGGCTGAATCTGTGACTATCTCTAGTTACAACAATAAGAAGCTAAAGCTTGCTTTAGGTAAAGGGATGAATAAGATAGCTCAAGGCACTGATGAAGCTTTGATGAAAGTCTATGGAAATTGGGAATTGAGAATGGGGAACTTGGGGTCGCCTCTGGGGATAAGGGGCAATGGGGAATGGGGAATTGGTAGAGGCATCGGATAATATAAGTCTTTATTCCTTGAGAGGATGGCTACATTGAATATTCGACAAGGGTTTCAAGTCCTATCGTTACCTCGTCGGAGCGCTGTTCAACATCAACCTACAACCTGGTCGCGCACAATCTTACTCTCCAGCGTTCTAGCTTTGGGGAGTTTTCTCAGTTATCTGCTTCTACCGATGAAAGCGTCAACGCAGCAAGCTGTTATCCCACCTGCAATCCAACGGATGCAAGCGCAGATTGCGTTGAATGTCCCATCACGGTTTCAGGGAAAGATCGTTAGTCGAGCCAATCTGAGTCACGAACAAAAAGCGATCGCCCTTACTTTTGACGATGGTCCTTGGCCTAATACAACACCGTCAGTATTGGACATTTTAAAGGAAAACCACATCAAAGCCACGTTTTTTGTCATCGGGCAGAATCTGAAACGCTTTCCTAGCATTGCCAAACAAATCGTTGTAGATGGCAATGCGATTGGCAATCATACTTGGCATCACTGGCGCGGACAGATGGATGAATTAACGGCTGCTAATGAGATTGAGACAACAAGCGCACTCATCTATAAGACCACTGGCGTTAAAACTCTGCTGTTTCGACCCCCAAATGGTTATCTCCATAATGGGTTAGCTGATTATGCGCGTCAACGAAAACAGGTCGTGGTGATGTGGTCCATTGATTCTGGCGACTGGCGCAATCATGGTATTTCTGTAGACAAGTTAGTGAACCATGTACTGGAAAGAGCCAGACCCGGAGCAATTGTGTTGATGCACGACGGTGGTGGTAATCGTTCTTTAACAGTGCAAGCGTTGCCACAGATTATTCAGAAGTTGACGGAGCAAGGCTATAAATTTGTCACCGTTCCTGAATTGCTCCAAATGCAAGGCCAACCACTCAACGCTCGGTTAAACTCTTAATTTAGGCGATCGCATCTGTCACCCGTGTATTTCAACTGTGACAATACCGATCGATATCCTCGCCACACTGGTCAGCTAAGAAACACAACGCACGGAAACGCAAGCTGACCAGTTGTTCGTAGAACGGATTGAGTTTGCACAAGGGGGGAATATGCCCTACCTTGCGACCGAATAGCACGATATCGCGCTCAAACGGACATTGAGCTGGAATCAGAGTGCAGAGAAATCGAGCCGTTTTCGGGTCGTCAATTTCGAGTTGGTCGAGCCGCTGACGTAGAGGTTGAAGCAAAAAATTCCACGAGTCCCGCAGTCTGGGCTGGCTTTGCGCTGAGGAGAGATTCTTTTGTGGAACTGTAACAAAGCTAACCAAGACATTCGAGCTATCATTTTTACAAATCATATTCATCAGTTCATCCTTTTTCTAGTCCTTTTTTGGTCTTATTCCTTATCTAATTTTAGTGCTGAACTGAGCAACTAACTATCAGCAATAAAAATCATACATTAACTAAAGCTAATGATTGAGAGACCAAGATTAATAGACGCGGCTCAAGCGGTTGACCGTTTTCTAATAAATCTCTATACAGGTTTAGTTAAATAAAGTCTTCTGAAGTTGCTATGTCTAATGTGTCTCATTTCCTTGTAGAAAGACTAGTACCCGGAGTAGTAATTTTGTCGCCTGTTAGGATTTTTCATTATTACTCAAGGCGTATAGCAGTGTTCGGCAAGCTCAAAATTCAATAAATTATTGCCTTAAATCAAGGTTTGATGAGTTAACTTTGTATATTTAATTACATATTCTAATGATGAGACGAGCCATTACTTTTCCTGAGAATTCGTTTAAAGATAAGTGAACTTAAAGATAGAAAACATGGTAACAATAGTAATTCTTTATAGGTCTATAGCCGTTCTCGCTGGGATGGAGGGTAAACGCATCTAATTTTGACCGAAAAAGGGAACAGGGAACAGGGAATGGGGAACAGTGAGGCAACAGTTCCCCATTCTTGGCTGCAATTCCCCCACAAAGGGATACAAGCCTCTGCCTTAAGGCAGTTTGTCTTGGAGAGGGTACAAAGCCCACTTCCATTCCTACACTGTTCAGGAGTTCTCCGTTCCCCGTTAAACTCTTGCCAGATAAGCATTCCAGCATTTGAGTGTTTATGCTTGTGAATTGGCAAAGCCCTTGATAGATAAGGCTTTTAATTTTTAGATGCGTTTGCCCTGCGCTGGGATAGAGAACAGACACCATGTAGGGGCAAGGCATGCCTTACCCCTACTCCTACCTCAGGATACAGGTGTCGCAAGCTAGCCGGCCATAAAGAGCTTAAATTTGTGCGAGTAAGCCCAGGTAATCCCCTCTGGATCGTGGTTGCGAGTCCACTCCGAGAAGTCGGGTTTGGTCTTTCTTCGGCTGATGGTTGTAGCACTAACCTTTAATCGATTCGCTAGGGCAATGGCTGTTAGAGGTTCGTCTTTGGCTTTTCGGGAACCGTTCGTCATAAGGTGCTTTTTAGCTCCATTGCCGTTGCCATTGAACGAGCCATTCATCCCCGAAGTAGCATATTCGCTGCTAGTTTCTAGCGATTGTTGTAAATCCAATGGAATTTCAGGGATTGATTGATGAGAGTTCGCAGGCTCAGTCCCTTCTGTAGTTAGGAAAGTACCATTGTCTTGCTCTTGGCTATCCACCTCTAAGCTTGCGGCTAGCTGGTTGAGTTCCTCACTATCTAAGAGTAAAGGTCGTAAACCATTGACTCCGGCGACAACGGTTGTACCATTGTTGACTAAGGTTGCAGCTAGGGGATCGAGACCAACTGCTACAGCTAACACCATCGCAGCCAAGTTAGGAACAGCAATAATTCCCGTGTTTTGATGGATGAGTTGCAGGGCTTGTTGCGCGATCGCGATCGCTTCTGGCAAACCCCGCAAGTGATTTTCCATCAACACGACATCAGCCGTTTCCCGCGCTACTTCTGAGCCATTGGCAAAGGAGACGGAAACATCAGCATAAGCTAATGCCGGAGAATCATTAATCCCATCGCCGACAAAGGCCACCGTTTGACCTTGTTCGTGTAAGTGTTTGACGACGGCTACCTTTTCTTCGGGAAAGGCTTCCGCATGGGTGTAAGCTGTCTCAATCCCCAGTTCCTGGGCAACGGCATGGGCTGTCTGCTTCTTATCGCCCGTCAACAGATGTATTTCTAGCCCTTCTGCCCCTAAAGCTTCGATCACGGCTCGACTTTCGCGGCGCAAGGGATCGCGATAGGCAATCAAACCGAGCAATTGACCATCACTGGCGACGTAGATGATAGAGTTACATCCAGCTTGAACGAGAGGCAGATGTTGTTCCTGCAAGCTATCTACATGAATTCCTTCTTGACGCAAGAAGCGATCGCTACCGACTAAAACTGATTGTCCGTTAATTTCGGCTCGGACACCCAGACCAATCTGGTAATCCCACTTCCCGCGTGGCAAGATTTCGGTACCTTGTTCTTGCGCGTGGCGGACAATTGCCGCCGCGACTGGGTGAGTGAGACGTTGCTCGGCGGCTGCCGCTAGGGTAATCACCTGCAAGGGCGAGACTGATTCGTTCACCGTCTCTATGCGGACAACCGTAGGTTCGCCTTGGGTGAGCGTGCCTGTTTTGTCGAAGACAACGGCATTAACTTGGGCTAGTTTTTCTAACGCTCGTCCGCTGCGAATTAGAATCCCTCGTCGTGCCGCATACGTCAGTGCGGCTAGAACCGTCGTCGGTACGGCAACGCGAATCCCGGTAGCAAAATCGAGCGTTAACACTGAGGCTGCACGGGCAAAATTGCCTGTTAAAGCAAAGACAACGCCGGACAGCAACAGTGTCGGAACAACCGCTTGATTCGCAATATTTGCCGCATAATTTTCGATGCGGGTATCGTGGACGGGTGCATCCTGCATGACTTTAATAATCTGTCCCGCCCGCGTATCGGCACCCACCTTGTCTGTCAGGATATACAGTTGTCCCTCCCGCACGAGGGTTGAGGTATATACCGATTGTCCCTTTTTACGCATCACGGGCATGGCTTCGCCAGTCAGTTTCTGCTCGTCAATCAGCGCCTTGCCGCGAATAATTCGACCATCGACGGGGATTTGGCTGCCGGGATAGACGATAACGATATCGCCTTGCTGCACCTCGTGGATGGAGATTTGCTCTTTTTCTCCGTTGCGTTCTACCCAAACGAACTGTTCTAACGAATCCAGGAGATCGAGCGTTTGCAGTTTAGATGACTTGGCGGTTTGTTCTCGAATCGCTTCGCCAACTTCCACCAGAACGATCATGATGGAGGGACTGAGGAAGTGACCTTGCAACGTTGTGATAGCGATCGCCGTCAAGTCGAGAAAATCGATATTCAGCCGCTTGTCAGTAAGGATGCTATCAAAGGCTCGTTGAGCAACCGGAATAGCGGAAATCGCGATCGTTCCCCCAATAACAATAGGGGGAATGGGAAACCCAAAAGGACCACCGAGTAAAGCTAACGTAGCACTGAGAACGGGTAAAGCAAGTCCAGTCCAAGGGGGAGATTCTTCGGGCGAGTCCCGCTCTTGGGATGTCGGTTTGAACGCAATCATACTATTGGGATTGCTAGCTCTTTGAATCAGCTCGCTCAAATGCGATCGCATTTTTTCATCTGAAAGCGAACCGATGTTGTAGCTCATCGCAATTGATGCGGCTGCCGCGTTAACGCGCACATCTGTAACGGTTGCATCGGCTTGAGCTAAGGCCGTTAGCCTAGTCGCGTATTCAGTATCGCTAGCCAGTCGAGGAACGCGAAAACGAATCCGTCCGGGGATTTCGTGGACTATCTGATAATCTACCTCTTCGGGATTTTCGATTGAAGAGGGTGGGTGAAAATTACTCTTTTGCTCCTCTTGTGCTTGATTCCCCTGTTGCTCAGCTAGGGGTTGAGACTCAAGTTGCTTGATGAGGTGCCGCGTTGCACTGGCTGCGATCGCATAAATTGGAAATGCTATGACGCCCTCGACTCCCAACGCCCCTGTCACCAAAAGTCCTGCCGCTAATGGAGCAACGGATTTCGCTACTTGTCCTGGAGACACTTCAGGAAGCTCTTTCAAGAGCGAATCGATTGTCAATTCAGGTGACGGTTGACTCTGGCTGAGTACGTCGGATGGATTTGGACTGATTTGAAGCCTCTCTAGAGTCTGCGGCAAAGATACAGTGTTGGGGTCAAATGTAACCACCAAAGTATGCGTTACTGAATTCGTCTGTACTTCAGAAACACCGTCTTGCTGTCGCAGTTGTTTGGCTACTTTATCCAGGGTGGAAATTGCTTTGTTATCTGTGCTACGTAGCCGCACACGACCTGGAACAGCATGAACAAGTTGGAACCCGCCATCCAAGGTTTGTGCAGTGGTTTGTTTCATCTTTACTACTAAGTTCCTCTGGGTGATTGCTGGATAGTCATAAGAATTGAGGGGGAATTTCTTTCGATTAACTCTTGAACTCCCCCAGGTTGAATTGTTTTTTGGATTTGTGAGAGCGACGGTAAACGATAACTTCAAGCAATCAATTCGGTACCATGCTCTAAAGCGATCGCTCGTTTGTGCGAAAAGCGATCGCTTGTCTAGCTATTCAGTTTTTGTCGGCGTTTCGTCAGGCTCAGTTGTGTAGTGCAGCTTAATGAAGCTATCGAAGGCATACCATGCTAAGGCATACCAAGGTATTGTCTCAATTTCCGCTCCGTTTTCCAGCAACTGTCGTAGCGCCAGTGCCGCGAACCCGGCAGGTACAAGCATTCTGAGATCGACAACTCCATCTGTTGCCTTTCCAACTCGATCGTTGAGATCGGAGATAGCACCGGTTAAGGTTGTCGCTACCTCTGACTTTCCTTCACTAAACGGCAAATCCACATCAATCGTGCTGCCAAGGATAACGCCTAAATCCTGCAACACGGCAGAGATTTCATCGAGGCTGTTGTTGTTGTAAGCATGATGGACAACGATACTGCCAGTCTCCACATTCGTTCGCACGTCATGCACTTCAGGGTGTGCTTTGAGAGTTTTGGCAATTCGTGCCATCTCCTTGGGATTACGGCGCTTGTTGGAGACTCTCAATCGTGTCCGCTCTGGCGTACTGCTAACAACATGAGTATGTTTTGGTGTGGACATTTCTACAGAAGAAAACTAGCTTGCGCTCAGTCATTAACAATGATGATTTCCGGTTGGTTCGGTTCAGACTGTGCTTTGCTCTCTTTCTGGTCTTGAGCCAGTTCAGCTT
Organism: Chroococcales cyanobacterium; assembly: GCA_036703075.1. Classification (GTDB taxonomy): domain Bacteria; phylum Cyanobacteriota; class Cyanobacteriia; order Cyanobacteriales; family Coleofasciculaceae; genus DATNPC01. Next base: position 322 of record DATNPT010000413.1, on the reverse strand, counting down.
TAGCTTCAGCCACTAAATCTTCAAAGACTTCTGTCGCCTCAGCAAAGAATTCCTTTCCTTTCTCGTAGGCTAAGAGTCCTTGTTTGATTGCAGCCTTAGTCAAGGGTTTACCAGCCTGCGTTACAACAGGGATGAGGATGGGAGCGAGAATGGCTGCGCCAATACCTGCTACAAGTCCCGCTGGATTACCTTCAAAGGCTTCAAATCCTTCAAATCCTTTAAAGATGTCCTCAAGTGCCATAGTATTACCTCTCGATGAAGAACAGAACAGATCTAGGATATCAAGCCTACATATTAAGGTTAAGAGAATATCCGGTCTTTG
>DATNPT010000583.1:0-14602 GCA_036703075.1 Chroococcales cyanobacterium | reverse complement strand
ATCGACCAAACACAACCGGCATCTGGCTTGCTTTTTGTGAACGTTTAGTTCTACTAGTTTCTCCTTGCAGGTAGAGGCATAATATCAGTTTTCGCTGGAATGATAGACAACAGCAGTGTTTTTTTGCTGTTTGTGCGATTTGTGTGATTCTCTACCTAGGGCAAGCAGATCCGTCTAGCAAGCCAACTCAAGACTAAAAACATATTATGACTCAGTCTTCCTCTTTAGCTGAACAAGTTTACCTGATTACTGGTGCGTCTACGGGAATTGGTGCTGCTTTAGCGCGACGGTTAGCAGCAGAATTGGTGGGTATTCGCTTAGTGCTTGCGGCTCGTAATCGGGAAAAACTAGAAGCTGTAGCAACGGAGTGCCGCAAAGCGGGGGCTGAGGTTTTGGTTGTACCGACCGACCTCGCTGAACTCGAACAGGTCAAAGCTTTGGCACGAGCTGCTTTAGAGCAGTTTGGACACGTTGATGTTCTGGTGAATAATGCAGGCTACGGGCAGATGGGGCCGATTGAACTGATCTCACCCGAAGATGCTCAACGCCAGTTTGCTGTCAATTTCCACGCTCCATTAGTCTTGAGCCAAGCCTTCATTCCAGTAATGCGCGATCGCGGCGGCGGGCGCATCATCAATGTATCATCCCTAGGGGGGCGGGTTGCGTTTCCGGCTGGCGGTATGTACAGTCCATCTAAGTTTGCCTTGGAAGCGCTCAGCGATGTGTTGCGGATGGAACTAGATGCGTTCAACATCAAAGTTATCGTCGTTGAGCCAGGCCCGGTAACAACGGACTTTTTCGGGGTGGCTGGCGATAAACTGGCGCTGAATGCACCGGAACCCGGAAAAACAATCTATCGTCCCGCGATCGAAGCAATTAAAGAAATAGAACAGCGAACAGCCAGGATGGCGTGGAGTTCAGAACGGTTAGCAGGCCTGATTATTCGAGTCCTCAAAGCTCGGCATCCCCGTCATCGCTACGTGGCGGCCACAGGCGGAGAAATCATGCTGTTCTTTATGACCAAGCTTCTGCCGCGTCGATTTGTCGATTGGTTCTGGAAGCGGTTCTACAGTATCGACCAAGTCGAAAAAGATTGGAAAAACCGCCTACAGCAGATGGCAGAACGTAGCTCATCTTAGCCAGCACAGACTATGGACTATCGTTGAACCAAGAAGTCGCTGCATCAATTCAGCCGAGCCCCAACACAAATCGAGCGTTCAACTCTAGATGATTTTGAACAGTAGGAAGCTGGCTGAATGTATAACAATGTATAACAAGTACTAATCTTGACTTATGGGAATGTTTTTACTTCATCAACTTTCCTAAAAAACACTTCCATAGTTTTTCATAATTAAATCATGCTAGCTCCTTAACGGGAGCGCAATGAGTAAGGCTAGGGTTAGGGTCTACGTCGAATTTGCCTTTGGCGATCGTTTTAACGAAATTGACTATAGGCAGTCAGTGGTTCAGAAAGAGGATAATCGGGGCACTGTTCGAGCTAGTTCCACACCCGCCTGACATGACACCCAATTTATGGACCTCATCAGACCCGATTAATGGACTTATTAGAATATCAAGCTAAATCATTATTTCGCGAGGTTGGCATTCCGGTTTTGCCATCTCAACGGATTGACCATCCCAGAGATCTCAAACGTTTGGAGATTCCCTACCCGGTCGTGCTAAAGTCTCAGGTGCCTACGGGAGGACGGGGTAGAGCGGGTGGCATTCGATTTGTGGGCAATACCATTGATGCGATCGCGGCAGCGCGGTCAATTTTTAACCTCCCAATTCTCGGTCAGTATCCCCAAGTGATATTAGCAGAATGTCGCTACGATGCCGAGCAGGAATTTTATCTGGCGGTCATCCTGGATTATGACCTGAAGCGTCCCGTACTCCTAGGCGCGTCTCAAGGCGGCGTCAATGTGGAAGCCGTGATCGAGCATATGCAAAAGGTTGTCGTCGAGCAAGAATTTTCTTCCTTTTATGCACGGCGTCTCGCGCTCAAAATGGGACTGCAAGGTAAGCTGATCGAGTCCGTGAGTGGGATCGTCGAGAAAATGTACCAGCTTTTTGTGCAAAAAGACTTGGACATTGTAGAAATTAATCCTCTTGGGATCAGTGCCACGGGTGAGGTGATGGCTCTAGACGGGAAAATTACAGCCAACGATCATGCTCTAGGACGCCATGGGGAGTTATTGAATCTAGTTTCAACCTTAGCTAATGGTTACAGGAACCAAAAACGAGCGAGCGATCGCTTAACTGAGCTGAACTGGACTGATACTGAAGGTAACATCGGAATTCTTTGTAACAGCACTTGTTTAGCGGCGACAACCTTGGATTTAGTCTATCGAGCCAAGGGCAAGCCAAGCACTTGCCTCATTGTCGAGGGATTTGCGAGTTGGGACTTGCAGTCGGTATCGTCCCCCATACAGCAACTGCAAAGTGCGTTACAGCAACTGATAGAAGCACGAGACATTGAAGTCGTTTTGGTCAACATCTTGAGTAGTCCTTCGGCGAGTGAAGAAGTAGCAGAAGTCCTTGCCAATAGTTTGCTGTCTCAAGTTGAGGAGGCAGCAGTACCGAAGGCCGCAGAGCGGGTGGAAAGACCAACAGAGATGGTTTCGCGTTCTCTCCTAGAGCGAAATAACGGTAGTCGTACTCTCGATCGATACTCCGTGTCGAGAAAAAAGCTTCCGCCTGTTGTGATTCGCCTGGTAGGAGGGAAATTTGACTCCGTTAAAGAGCGTTTGACAGCGATGCCCGTACACTGGATGGATGAATTAGATGAAGCGATCGCGCAAGCTGTATCCCTTGCCAAAGAAGCAGTTAAAAAGTCCTAAGCCTTGTCAAGAGTTGGGAAGATCGGGCAGTTTTTGTTAAGCTCAACCCAGCATCTATAGCGCTTGCACGCCTTCAGCGACTATGAAGTTGACGCCAGATATCAGAGTCTTGGTACAGGGCATTACACAACCCTTAGGGGCCTATTATGCAGCCCGAATGAAAGCCTATGGCACGAATGTGGTGGCTGGAGTTAGTGTTGGACAGGGAGGACAGGAATTACATGGTATTCCCGTATTTGACCTAGTAGAGCAAGCCTACCAGCAGGTTGGACCGATCGATACGACAATTATTTTTGTGGCATCCTACCAAGTACTGGATGCCGCACTAGAAGCGATCGACGCTGGTATTCGGCAGCTGATTCTCGTCACGGGCGGGGTGCCTCCCCTAGATGTGGTTCGCCTGCTGCGGAAAGCACAAGATACTGGCACTCTCGTTGTTGGCCCTAGCAGTTCTGGAATTATTGTGCCAGGAAAAGTCTTGTTGGGGACTCAGGAGAGCGAATTTTACACACCCGGACATGTTGCACTGATTAGCTGTGCTGGTGCCCTCACCTATGAAGTGGCTTTAGCTTTAGCTGAGGCAAAACTGGGTCAATCGATCGGCGTTAACTTGGGTACGAATGGCATCGTTGGCTCTTCGTTCCGTCACTGGCTACAGATTGCGTCCAATGATGAACGGACACAAGCCATTGTCTTGATCGATCGCAGTGGTGGTAGTAATGAGGAAGAAACGGCACACTATATTGCCGAGGCAATTGATAAACCCGTCATTGCCTACGTTGCCGGACGCTATACTCCCGTCGATAAGCAAGTGGGTAATGCCGGTGCGATTATTGCTGCTCAACTATCCGGGCCAGTTACTAATGCAACCACAGCTCAGCACAAAGTTGCGGCTTTAAAACAAGCGAAAGTGCCAGTCGCAGAGCGCCCTTCTCAAATTCCAGAGTTGGTAAAAAAGGCGCTTAAGAAGAGTTAATGCCGTAGTCTGAATACCCTATGATTAGTGTTGCATTCGCTGTCATGGTCGAACAGGCGATCGCGATCGATTGAGCCAATGGTGAGCGATCGCAAATGGCTCGATGCCAGCTTATATCATGTCCGGCTGATTACCCTTAATAAAAGCTTGTTTGTAGCGAGCGCTTCAGCGCCACTCTGAGAGGACTCGCATTCCTCACTACAAACATCCCGTATAATGTGGTTTTCTTCGCGGACATGATATTACTTGCCGATCGCCAGCCGATCTGTGTACTTTACTGATCGAAAGTTGCGATCTGAGAGGTTGTTGTTATGACCAGTGCTAGAAACGTAATTGGAGGAGAGCTAGAGACTTGCTGCACTTCGCCAATGACTGGATTTTATCGGGACGGAACATGTAGTACTGGAGCTGGCGACCTTGGCGCACATGTTGTGTGTGCAAAAATGACTGAAGAGTTTCTGGCATTTACTAAGTCGAGAGGGAATGACCTGAGTACGCCAGTTCCAGCATTTAATTTTCCTGGACTCAAACCTGGGGATCGCTGGTGTTTATGTGCCTTGCGATGGAAGGAAGCTCTCGATGCTGGCGTTGCTCCACCGATAGTTTTGTCAGCCACTCACGCATCCGCAGTGGAATACGTTTCGCTTGATGAACTCAAGCAACACGCTCTCGACTCGGTGTGAAAGGTAGAAGCGATCGCCATGAATCATGGCGATTGCAGCCTACCTAATGCCCTCTTCAAATTCATCAAATTCATCAATGGCTTGAATCTGGTCTGAAGTCAGGACGCATCGCTCCAGTAGAGGTATGTTTAGCTCTAAAGTTATCGCGCCTCACCCACTTCTTCAACTTCCTTGCTCTGGTTCTGTGCGGGTAACTCGATCGCCTTATCTTCTAGTGTTACCTCAACTTCGGTACGCTTAGAGAATCCCCAAACAAACACTAAGGCAATAGCAGCAATCATCAACCATTCAGGCGGGACTAATTCTGGTCTGATCGCTCGGACTAAAAGGCGCAAGCCTACTAAACCAACTGTAATGTAGCCTGCATCCTCCAGATGAGCATATTCTTTCAGCCAGCGGATAAACAGTCCTGCCATAAAGCGTAGGGTAATGACACCAATCGTGCCACCAGCGATGACGAGCCAGATGTTATTGGAGATCGCGATCGCAGTTGTCACGCTATCTAGAGAGAACGCTAAATCAGTTACGGCTATGATGGGAATGGCTTGCCAGAGGGAAGTAAACCGAGGACCGTGATGCTGATGTTCTTCATCTTCCTCGGACGTGAAGTGCTCGAAGACCAACCACAGCAAATAAGCCGCTCCCAGGAGTTCAAATTGCCAGAAATTCACCACCCAAGTAGCGGTAAGAATCAGGGTAATTCGCAAAACATAGGCAGCCGCTAAGCCGAAGTTCAGCGCACGGCGCTGGAGGTCGCTACCTTCTAAGCCTGCCGCGATCGCTGCTAGGGCAATCGCATTATCAGCAGATAGCACCGCTTCTAGTGCAACTAGAATCAGCAGCACCACTGGTGCTTCAATTCCTAGATCTAAAGGGGAGTTGAAAATTTGGTCTAGCATTAAAAATTAATTAAAACTGAAAGTTGTTAGCCTTTACTGGTGTTAGCGGGCGCAAACTGTTAAGATGCCCAAAAATTAGACCTACATTAACCAAGCTTAACCTCTCATTAGCGATTTCTGCCGAAAAGTGACCGATCCCCACTGGACAAAACTGCTTGAATCGCCGATCGTTAATGTTGCATCTTGTAACAAGATATTTCGCCCGGAGTCAATTTTGGCGCAAATTAATGGGTGATTACCTAGACACAAGGAGACGTTTTAACCATGTCCTTATCAGATACTCAAGTTTTCGTTGCTCTAGTCATCGCCTTGGTTCCCGGTATCCTAGCCTTCCGGCTAGCGACGGAACTCTACAAGTAGGTTCAATCTAGAGCAGCGACAGAGAGCCTATCTCTAGGCGCACGAGAGGCTGTGCATAATTCTCAGTTTTAGGTTTCTTTCGTGAAATCCGTTAAAACTGAAAAATCAGCAATAGGACATGCCTCTCGTCACAGAGCAAGCCGCTTCAGTTTTCCGGATAATCGCGGCAACACGCTGTAAATTATCTGATAACATCGGCATGCTACTGCCTTAGATAGGCTCTCTGTCTATTGGCTGGATTTTCGTCGAATACGAAGCTGATTTATCACATCAGGTGTACCTGGTCAAGCTCTAAAGATTATCCAAAAAATTATCGGCGCTGGCGCGCTGGCACAGTATTCTTACACCATGAACGCAATCCAACATCCAACACCAACTCGGCAACCGTTAGAACACCGCCGGACGGTTCCTCGGACACATCGCCCTCAGCGGCGTCACTCCTACCATGCAGTTGTAGGTGAAACAACAGCGAAGTTGGTTGTCAATCTGGTGGTTTCTGCTGCCGCAATCGCCGGATTGATCCAGTTATTGCCCTATCACCTGTCACAGCAAGGAAAATTGCGAGAAGTGCGATCGGAAGTGAAGCGAACTCAAGAACGAGTCGATCGCTTACAGACTGATTTCAGCCGCTCGTTCGATCCAAGCCAAGCTAAAAGCATCATGCAAGAGCAAAGCCCCCGAATAGACCCCAATCAGCGTAAGATCGTCTTGCAAGATTTGGGTACCAAGGATGACAACTAAGGTTTGAGGGTTGAAGAGTGAAGGATGAATTACGAAATTAGGTCGTTTTTTATAATTTATAATTCATCACTTCTCACAAACCTACCAACCTGTCACCCTTCAAGCACTCAGGGGTTCCAGAAGTTGGTTCATCCAACCCTCAACTTTTTGACGCAGACGACCGGAAGCACCCGATCGCGTTAACTGAGTGAGGGCGCGTTGATAGTCAGAAATCGCGCAGTTCCAGTCGCCGCGTAGATGGTAGGTGCGACCTCGTTCAGCGTAGATATGCTCTTCTAAGCAGCCTAGAATTAACGCCATGTCAAAGTTTTCTAGGGCTAAATCGTAAAGCCCTAATTCGCGGAACGTAATCGCTTGATTAATCCAGGTGCGGATATTGCCGGGATTGAGGTCAAGAGCCAGCTCGTAGTCGGTAAGCGCTTCTGCTAATTTTCCGTTAGCGGCATAGTAATTAGCGCGATTATTATAAGCGCTGTCTAAGTCAGGATTGAGCTGTATGGCTTTGTTATAATCCGCGATCGCTTTTTCGTGTTGACCGCTTTGGAAGTGAATTAATCCCCGGTTATTGTAGTCAACCGCGCTAGTCGGGTTACGGCGAATCAACTGGTCAAATAATGCGATCGCTCCAGTATAATCTCCCTGCTTAGCTTTCCTGTGTGCTGAGGCGCGTAGGCTTCGCTCTGACTGTCTGGGATTTTTTCTCGGTGTCAGTTTGACTGGAGCTAAACGCCTATCCTCTTTACGAGGCATTGGGAACCATTTTCTATCCTGGTCTTGCCAATTTACAAAAGCATGAGCGTTCATATCTCTACCTCAAAAGTCCCTGCGGCCTGTCTAAATTCAACGTTATGGCTTGCAGCACCCTGCTAGTGGTTTTGCTGTGTCACTTGCAAATGCGTCTTCGATACTCCAAACACAACCACCTAGACTGTCCTTTAAGTTTCGGACGTTCCTTACGATCTCTACAGCACTACGTTGCCTATTTCCTGAAACTTATCTCGTTAACAGGAAGGATTACATCCCCCATGTGTGTGGTTTTGTTCTCAGCGTCAGTGTGTGAGGCTTGAAAAATCGGCACAAGCAATCGAGCGCTGAAGCCTCAATCCTTGCTCTTAATTCCTCACCTAAGTCATGTAGTCAGTAGCGTCTTAGGGATTAATACTCACAACGCAACTAATCTCACTGCTCAGGAGATAACTGGTCACTGATTGAAACTCCCCTTGTTTGGTAGAATGCAACCGAAGCGATTGATACGTCTTGGTTTTTTCTCCTTACCACCGGATACGTCTTATGGCAGTTGCAACGACTTTAAGTGATGCTCCCGATGTCTCAGCCGATAGCTACCTGGTTATTGGTTTAGCCACCTGTTTTTTAAAAGAAGATGGTGAAGTTCATGAAGTCAAAGTCATCGAACCCATTCCTTCAGCAGCCCTAGAAGCCCTGCTTAAAGGAACTCCCACTTCTTATTCATTGGCTTGTGGCATCACTCTCGGTGAATTGCTGGCTGGAGAAACGCTTCAACAACCGACTGATTTTCCCACTGAAGGTCAGTTTTGTGATGAGTTTGCCGAACGTGCCATCTCGGCAGCACGCACCTACAAGAGTCGCCCCGAAGCACAGTCTCATATTCCTCTGGGTACAACTCGCAATGACTTTAACTACTCTACAGAGCGCAAGCGGGTGCTGAATCAGACCAGAGTTGTCCGCCGGGAAGACGATGTCAAACAGCACGAGTATACTCATAAAGTTCTATAGACAAATATCCGGATGCTGAAACTTTATGGCGGTGCCCGCAGTCGGGCATCAATTGTCCAGTGGTACCTAGAAGAACTGGGAGTTCCCTACGAATTTATCCTGCTAGATATGCAGGCTGGAGAACATCGTGAACCCGAGTACTTATCGATTAACCCAATAGGGAAAGTTCCAGCAATTGTGGATGGGGACTTTCAGCTTTGGGAATCGGGGGCGATTGTGCTGTACTTAGCTCAAAAGTACGGCAACCTAGAACCTTCTCCAGAAGCACAAGCAAAAATCAATCAGTGGATTCTATTCGGTAATGCCACCCTGGGGCCAGGAATTTTTGTCGAGGCCAATCGAGAACGGGAGATGCCTAAGTTAATGACGGCGCTCAATCAAATTCTAGAGAAGCAGCCGTTTCTGTTGGGAGATGAATTTACAGCGGCAGATGTAGCCGTCGGGTCAATTTTGGCTTACATCCCCATCATGTTGAAGCTTGATTTGAGCGAATATCCATCTGTCGTAGAGTATACCAAGCGCGTTTGCGAGCGACCAGCGTTTCAGAAGACGATTGGCGGACGCGGATAGGGCGAGCGAGAGATAACCTGTAGGCTACTTGCTTCAATCCGAGGATGGTGGAAGAAAAAGGGCACTCACTGATTGGTGGTGCCCTTACTGCAATTTAGAAGAATTCAATATTACCTAAAACCAACAGCGGCTTGCCACACGAAGGCCAGCAGCAAGAAGAAGACGGGGATAACCGGAAGAACATCCACTAAAGGGTCAAAGATGGAGTAAGCTTCCGGCAATTTTGCTAAGAGCAGTGCAGCTTCCATGTTGTTATCTACCTTTCCAACACAATTTTCAGAATTGACATGCATCTTAACACGAACGCGATCGCAGCTGAGCGGGTGTAGGGCACGGCGTTTGGATGACAAAGGATTGAGGTAAAAACATCAGTTCACCTGTACTGGTGCAAGAGCTCAGTAATTGGAACTTCTTCCGGATGACCCATTACCCATTACCATTCATCGATAACGAAGTTCCACAATTCATTTAGACTCGCTATAGGTCGCATACAATTTTTGCTAACTTTTACGTTCTTCTTTACGTGCTCGAATCGCTTTGTCCAGCTTCCGCAGCAAGTCTTCTTCCGCATCACGCTCTTGCTTTAGTTCTCGAATCATTTCCTGACTCGAACCAATCATTAAGCCAGCAACTGCACCAACGATAGCGTATTTTTGCTCCAAATTTTTATAAATTTGACTGGTGTACGGACAAGGAAATAACTGAGCAGCAGCAAAGCCAATTCCTGCACCCAGAAATGCGGTTACAATGCCAGAGAAAGCGATTAACTTAGCGTTCATTTGCTTTCCTCCAATGCTCAATACCCCTGTTAGATTGTTAGGGTACATTTTTATTGTCTTAGCGTCTTCCAAAGTCGCCGCTTAATTGTTACCTCCTGTAATATCAACTGCATTCATTAGACCTCTTCACATATAGCTCTGACCCCACCCCAACCCTCCCCTTCCTTATCAAGGGGAGGGAGCTAATTATCCCCCTTAACAAGGGGAGACTAAGGGGGGTAATTCCGACTTTTGCAAAAGGTCAATTCATTTGGTTGAATCATTAGGCGCGTTGCCATCGCCTGAGCGTGTCCCGACCGCAGCCGAACTTTGCTGAGCAAGTGCTGGAGATTGGTCTTCCTCGCGTCCATCTGAGGAAGGTGGCCCAGATCGAGTAGAAGGTTTGCGCTTTAAGAAGCGTTCTTCCAAATTTTTGATAATTACGTACAGCACTGGAACGATGAGCAAACTCAAAATCGTTGACACGAGTAGCCCTCCAAACAACGTCGTTCCTAACGACCAGCGCGAGGCAGAACCCGCTCCTGTGGCGATTACGAGGGGGAAAAATCCGAGCAGTGACGCGCTGGAGGTCATAACGATTGGTCGAAACCGCTCTTGTGCGGCAGTTAAGGCTGCCGCCCCAGTGAGTTCATCCATTGCCTCGACGGACGATTGATAGGGTCTTACTCCTTTTCGTTCTCCAGGTGAGCCAGTTACTTAGTGATTGGCAGAGTGCGGAGCTGCGCTTGTGGGCGGCTTGGAGAACAGCAACGGAATGCAATCAACCTGCAACTGGCGGGCTACTGCCTGCCTCCTTTGGTCGTTGCCCGCCATCTCGCCACTGGCAATGAAAGCGGCATAGCCAGCCAGCAACCCCAAAGCAATCATCAATCCGGTAATAAGTTCGATCGCGCCACCGACTCCCAACAATGAGGTGACGGGCAGGGGAGGTTTGTTGCCTGGGATGCCGAATAACTTCTGGCTACCATGCATGGCGAACATCAAACCTGCAACTATTCGCAAAATTGCGTAGATGTATGGTGAGTATCTTCCGAGAAACTTATCCATCTGGAATACCTTGAAATCCGATTCATCGCACAGGGACTTGTCATCACTTTTAGTAGTAATGACAATCGCGTTCATCTCCCGCATGAGCTACCTTGTGTAACAGCAACTTGTTGCCGTTGTCACATAAAGTAGCTCGGATGGATTTAGACCCGTAGTGATCGCTAGATCTAGGGGCTTGCCATTAATTCACAACCGTTGGCTTTCAAGAGCTTAGCGAACGGCTTTAAGGGCTTCGTACAATATTTTGTATCGCTGAAACGCTGCGTCGTACATAGCATTGACTTGTGGCTGTACTATCTTTCCCTCCTTTGGCAGCATCTTGAATGCAGCCTCTAAATTCGGGAACGCACCAACCCCCACCATTGCCAGAATTGCTGCTCCATAAGCCGCTCCTTCTTCTGCTCTAGGAGCGATGAGTTCTGTTTGCAAAACATCTGCCAAAATTTGCAACCAGATACTCGATCGCGCCCCTCCACCCGTTGCCAACAGTTGATGAACGGGAGTAATCTCATTAATTACCTCCAACGCTGCCCGCAGGCTAAATGCAACACCCTCTAGTACGGCACGAATCAGATCGGCTTGCGTATGAGCCAATGACAGATTCACCCAGGCACCACGAGCATCTGGATCGAGGTGGGGACTGCGTTCTCCTGCAAGATGGGGCAGACATAGAATGCCACGAGCACCGGGCAGCGAATTTTCTGCCATATCCATCAGCTCGGTGTAGGCAATCTGCGGTGCAAAGGTGTCTCGATACCAACGTAGAGAGCCACCTGCCGCCAATGTCACCCCCAGCAAATGATATCCCCCATCCACATGACAGAACAAATGCACCCGACCTTCGGGATCGGGAATCGGGCGATCGCATGGTGCAAAGATAACACCCGATGTGCCGATACTCAGACTGCCTCGGTTTAGGTGACTTGATGAAATGCCCAAGCCGACTGCTGCTGCCGCATTGTCGCCTCCTCCTGCAACTATGGGTAATCCGGCTGGGAGTCCCACACGAGCGGCTATGTCTGATTTCAACTTGCCCGCGATCGCAGTAGACTCGACCACGGAAGGGAACAAATCTGGGCTGATATTAAGAGCATTGAGAATATCCGTGTCCCATTGCCGACTAGCCAGGTTTAAACATCCAATACCAGACGCATCAGACGGCTCTGTCACTCGTTCGCCAGTCAGCACGAATGCTAAATAATCTTTTGGCAGTAGACTCTGCCGGAGCAAAGCATACGCTTGCGGTTCTTCAGTCCGCAGCCACACCAACTTCGGCAGTTGAAAGCCTGTAATCGCAGGATTGCCAGTGCGCTGAATCAACTCGTGACGGGGAATGGCGGCTTCAATCTCCTCAACCGCTTTCCCAGTACGCTGATCATTCCACAAAATGGCTGGTCTAATGACTCTACCTTCTGCATCCAGCGGAACCATGCCATGCATTTGCCCAGACAAACCGAGCGCCTGGACGCGCAGCGGCTTGTCACCAGACATCGCTCGGTACTCCTCTAGCTGTTGAGTGATATCGGATAGGGCATCCAGACTGGCTTCAACCCAATCCGATGGGTTCTGCTCCGTCCAACCGGGCTGTGGTGTTAACAGGGGATAGCTTCTCGTCGTCTGAGCGATAATTTGCCCTTGCAAGTCAACCGCGATCGCCCGCGCTCCTCCTGTACCCAGATCTAAGCCAATTACTACGTCAGCCATTGCTCCTTCCCCAATTCTGCATAAATCTGTCCGAAATATATATAATCTCGGCTCCGAAAGATGGTGATGAAGAATATATATTTACTCCTAAAAGCAGAGAGGGAGTAGATGCGGGAACGTTTACAGAAATTTGCAACTTAGTGAAGTAGATTTTTTTCCTTTTTCCTTAACACCAGGAAGCTATGTACCTCATTTCAATGAAAACTGCTGTATACGGCGGTAGGGAAGGGGAATTACTCTAGGCGAGTCGCTTTGAGTAAAACTTCAAGTTGACCTGAACACCTCAAAATTTGACACCAGCGACATCACGCTAATTTTGAGCTATTTTTGAGCTGAGTTTAGGAGCCAAGCCGACGATGCATCTAAGAGAATGTTTTTCGTCTCAAGCTTTAATCCGGTAGGAAATACCAAGATTTTTTTACCCTTATACAATGCTTTATGGTAGAGTTCGATTGCTTCGCTCAAGCAAAAATAGGGAATTGGAATCCATCTATCGCTGTAAAAGAAGACTACAACTTGACTTCTTGTACACTCTCCTAAAGGAAGAGAATTTTGCCACGGAGAACCCATTTTAAAAAATTTTAAATTATAAAGCTTTGGTATGTTCATATACCTTTCTCTCCGTAATACATAAGTAATACCAACTACCGAAAGTAATAGGCCGATAGGAATATTTATTTCAGTATCAAGGCGCACATCAGGGCGAATTTGGATTGGGTGATATAGCTAGAGGTAGAGTGAACCAGAATGTTGCTCCTTCTCCAGGAGAGCTATTCACCCCAATTTCGCCACCGTGGGCAGTGATGATCTGACGACACATATAAAGTCCTAAACCCAAGCCTACAGATTGACGTTGCTGATAGCCTCGAAAGTAGAGGTCAAACAGTTTCTCACGCTGCTGTTTACCCATCCCCACGCCATTATCGCTAACGCTACAACGCACCCAGTCACCTGCTGGCTGGGCCTCAAGGGTTATAGTTATTTTAGGCGGATTGTGCTTGAGCGCATTGGCAATTAGGTTTTGGTAAACGCGAGATAGTTGTAGGGGGTCGGCATTGACCAACGGAAGGTCGGCTTGAATCAGATTGGTTAAGTGGGCTTGCTCTTTTGTGAGCATAGGCTGTAAATCGGAGAGTGCCGACTGAACTAAGGGACTGAGTTGCAGTGGTTGGCAGTGCAAGACAACACCTCGAATTTCAGCATCATGGGTATCAATCAGGGAGTTGATCAATTCCAGTTGGCGATCGCTACTATCGGTAATTCGCTCTAAGATTGAACGAGAAACCTGCACCTTTTCACCCGGTTGTTTGAGTAAATTCTTCAATACCATTAATGTTCCCAGCACGGGATTGCGTAGGTCGTGAGAAACGGCATGAAGAAACACTCTCAACTGAGTCCGAGATTCAAACTCACTCTGCTGTAGGCGTCCGTATAGGTAGACTCCAAGGTTACAAATAAAGCAAACCCAGAAAAAGATGACACCCAATTGAGCATAAACCAATTCACTCAGCTCTTTAATCGCTGGGTTACTTAGTCCCAGTAATGAGTTGACGCCAAAGTAGTAGACAAAAACGCCAAGTTGTGAAATGAAATGGAGACGCCAACGAACAGGTATTAAAGTGCCTTGAATTAAAAACACCATCATCCAACCGAGAAAATCGATTTGTGCCTCTTCTCGAAGCGTTGCCTGGATTTGTGGAAGTATAGTAACAGACCAGGAAAAACTTAAAAAAAGTAATGCTGGGTAACGACGTGCCCAAGATGTTCTCAGCAGCAGCAGGCACAATACCAGGCATAACTCGATCGCGGTGAATTGAATAAACTCCAGCAGAATTCGTTCCTGGCTGACGGCTTTGGTGGGATCGCCTGTAGCATTAAGAGCTGCCATGATAAACAAACCCACTAAGAAAAATGTCGGGTAAGCAATCACAGCAATCCAGACGGTTAGATGCAGTCGTTCCAATAGAAAGCGATGCCGCCACTTTTTATAGTCGGCGGCAGGGGAATCAATCTGAAATTTTTTGAGAAAATGCGTTTGGAGTGCTTTGAGGGGTAAACTCAGCTGCATTTTAAAGAGGAAGTAGGAAGTTTTGATTTGATGCTAACTTTTCCTAGGACAATAGGAATCAGGAGTCCATCCCCACAAGCGAGTTCAATAGTTGCCATAGCATCTGTTCCTGGAAATCAGGAATCACCATCGCGGCGCCAGCGCGTGAAAGAACACTGGGATCATGGGTAGAAGCAACAC
>DATNPT010000577.1:0-20462 GCA_036703075.1 Chroococcales cyanobacterium | reverse complement strand
TTCCCTATTACCCTTTACCACAAGTGTCCCACTTGATTGTTGGTAGCTGGAAGCTTTAATGTCCGTCTCCTGCCTACAGCCTTTGCCGACTGCCCAACAGATAGGTATAGGCTTATTTACACCCACCTGAGTGATTCACTTGTTTTTAACTTCGGCTATGATGCCTAGTCAGAGAGTTAATGTTCCTGGTACTGATGTTCCAAGAAATGCGGTACTGAGGAATAACAGGTTCAATGCCTGGATAAAACCTTATTGTTAATGGTGCCTATGGCAAAACTCCTCTTGTTGGTCGATCGGAACGCTTGGGAGATTGAGTAATGGTTCAGTATCATATTCAACCCGATAGTGAAATCCCAGCTTCAAAGCAGCTATTTGACCAGATTCAGTTTGCGATCGCCTCCCGGCAATATCCTCCCGGTCATCGACTGCCCAGTACACGCCAGCTGGCAATGCTCACGGGTTTGCACCGTAACACGATTAGTAAGGTATATCGGCAATTAGAAGAGACTGGCTTGGTGGAGTCCCAGGCAGGGTCAGGGATTTATGTCAAGGAACAGGGACATGAGGGAGGACCCCAAGGTCAAGCTTCTATCCTCAAACAGTATCCCGAAGCTTACAAAATAATACAAAAAAGCCTTGATGAACTTTTATCTCAAGGATGCTCTCTCCGGGAAGCCAGAGAACTATTCTTATCAGAAATTGACTGGCGGTTGCGCTGTAGTGCGCGAGTACTCGTCACTGTTCCGAGTAGGGATCTGGAAGCGGGTAAGTTAATGATTAGAGAAATTGAGCAGTCCCTGGGCATCCCAGTAGAGTTGGTACCGCTAGAGGAACTCTCTACCGCTTTAGATCAAACCAACTCCGGTACAGTAGTAACTAGCAGATACTTCATTGGGGAAGTTTTGGAAGCTGCCGCCCCCAAATCAGTTCGCGTCATCCCTGTTGATATCCACGACTACGCTCAAGAACTCGAAATCGTCAAAGACTTACCGAAGGACAATTGTCTTGGGGTGGTGAGCCTCAGCGCTGGTACTTTGGGCGTAGCATCAATTATCATCCACAGTCTGCGGGGAGATGAGTTGTTATTGATGACAGCTCAAGTTGACGATACCTATAAGCTAAATGCTCTAGTTCGCGCCGCTCAGACGATCATCTGCGATCATGCCAGTTATGACAGGGTCAAAGCAGCTATCTCAGCGGCTAGAGATGACTTAATCCGTCCGCCCAAGCTGATTCGGAGTGAAAATTACATCGGTACCAAGTCGATTAATTTACTCAAACGCGAACTCGGTTTAGGATGAGCAACTACCAGTCGTGCAAAGCATGACTGGTGGCTTTGAGTCTCATCTTAGGTGGGGATTAAGGACGCTCACGCCTAAGTCAGCAACGACAAACTGTTCGCTAGTCACTGGTTAACTGTTCACTATTCAAAGGAGAATCGATGGTCATTGAAATGCATCCAACCGTGGGATTGAAGGATGCGATCGAGCAGCGCCGTGCGGCAAGATCGTTCAAAAGCGATCCTATTCCCGATGCGATTTTAGAAGAAATTTTTCGGTTGGGTGTTCGGGCTCCATCGGGCTATAATCTCCAGCCTTGGCGCTTTATTGTTGTGAGAGCGCCAGAAAACAAGGAGAAGCTGAAAGCTTGTGCCTTTAACCAGCGCCAAGTGGGAGAAGCGCCCGTGGTATTGATTTGCTGTGGGGATCGGCGTGTAGGAAACCCGGAATATGTGGAATCGGTAATTGAACTGGCTAAAGAAGCGGGGGCAATGAATGATGCCTATGCCGATGTTATGCGTTCAGCTATTCCAGGCTTGTTTGAGCACCATCCCTGCTTTGACAATATTGAAGCGTGGACGAATCGCCACACCATGCTAGCTGTCGCTCACCTGATGATTGTGGCAAAAAGCTATGGCGTTGATAGTTGCCCCATGGAAGGGTTTGTCACGACTCAAGTGAAAGAAGCCTTCCAAATCCCGGAGGAGGTGGATGTGTGTTGTCTGCTCGCGTTGGGCTATGCGGATGAACCTTTTAAACAGTATGGTGGACGTTTCGGACGCGATCGCGTTTGCTTCGGAGAAAGTTACGGCGAGCCATTGGAACTATAAGGGTAACCTCTGGACCATCTGCGATCGGACATTTCTCCAACCAAAAAACGCCCAACCCTCAGAGTCAGGCGTCTTGTAACAATCGCGAGAGTTTCTAGCTGCCTGCTTCTACATTAGAGATAGGCTGAACGCTAACAGCTCTTTGCTGAGTACTCAGCACCGCCTGTTGCAGCATAGGAGTGCGGGTGACGGAATCATTCGCCAAAGCAAACAGAGGGTTCGACAGAATCCCGGCTAAAGAGGTAGCGATCAAAGTCAGGACTAAAGTCACTTGCAAAGGACGCAAACCTGGCAGATTCCAGCGAATTTCTGGGTAATTCTTCACAGCGTCGGACATTTCTTGGGGTTCTTTGACCACCATCATCTTGACGACGCGGATGTAGTAGTAAATCGAGACTACACTGGCCACCAGACCGAGCAAGATCAATCCATAGAGTCCCGCCTGCCAACCGGCCCAGAATAGATAGATTTTGCCGAAGAAGCCAGCTAGAGGCGGAATGCCCCCCAGCGAGAGTAAGCAAATGCTTAAGCACAAAGTGAGCAGAGGGTCTTTCTGATAGAGTCCAGCGTACTCGCTAATCTGGTCAGTTCCCGTGCGTAGGGTGAAGAGAATGACACAGGCAAAGCCGCCCAGGTTCATGAATAAATAAATCAACAGGTAAAAGATCGTACTGGCGTAACCGGCGTCAGTTCCGGCAATCAACCCGATCATGACAAACCCAGCTTGAGCAATGGAAGAATAGGCTAGGAGCCGTTTCATGCTGGTTTGAGTCAAGGCGACGACATTACCCAAAATCAAGCTCAAAATGGCAAGGGCGGTGAAGACAAAATGCCATTGCTCGGTCACTAACGGGAAGGCGGTCGTCATTAGCCGAATCGCCAGAGCAAAGCCCGCCGCTTTAGAACCGACAGAGAGGAAGGCTACTACGGGAGTCGGCGAACCCTCGTAAACGTCAGGCGTCCACTGGTGGAAGGGAACCGCTGAGATTTTAAAGGCAATACCCGCGATCGCAAAAACCAACGCAATCAAAATCCCCAGAGATTGACCTGTTTCTAGCACCGCTATGTTATTCGCGATCGCATTTAACTGCGTCTCTCCCCCAGATAGACCGTACAACAAAGAGACGCCGTACAGAAAGACCGCCGAACTCGATGCTCCGATTAGCAAATATTTCAGCGCTGCCTCATTAGACCGAGGGTCTCGCTTCATGTAACCCGTCAGTAGGTAAGATGAAATACTCAAGGTTTCCAGCGAGACAAAAATCGCCACTAGCTCGTTCGCACCAGATAGGAACATTCCCCCCAAAGTCGCGGTGAGCAGAATGCCTATGAATTCAGCTAGAGACGTGCCAGACTGCTGTACGTAGCGAATGGACATCAAAATTGTTACAGCAGTTGACAGGGCAACAATGCCACGAAAAGCTATACTCAGAGCGTCACCATTGAAAGCCCCCAAAAAAGCTATGGGGTCGGCAACATCCCATTCGTAATACAGGGCGACCACAGCAGTCAGAAGGCCACCAATTGCCACATAGGGCAGTTTTGAGGCAGCGCTTCTACCAGAAATCAGGTCAATCCCTACAACCAACAAGAGGGTAATCAGTACAATTCCCTCCGGCAAAATTATCCCGGCGTTTAGCTGGGCAGCAATATTGGCAAAATCCATAGATTCTATAGGTATTGACTATGGTTATGTTGGTATAAACCTTAACTGTTTTATCTTATCGATGATTGTCACGCTTAGGCAGTAAAGTTGGTATCAATTTGGCAAAATGAGCTAGTGTACTGAACCAATTGTTTCACGCGCAGATTTAATATCGCCAGGTCTGTGCGCCTCGTTGATTTTCCCGCCTTACAGCAAATTTTTGGCAAAAACAAACAGGTGATTCGACTTTCTATTAAGATTAGTATTAATTATTAATAAAGATTTTAATCAGTAGAATTATGACCAAAAACTTATCTCTTAGACTACCCGCTTTTGCTATCAAAGGATTGATTATTAAGCCGATAATTTTTAAATAAGCAACCAACAGAGGAAGAAGTAGTCTTAAAGTCTAAAAGCACTCTTATTGAAGTTTTACATTAAACACCCTCAGAATACTATGCTAGGAAATTTTCAACAGAGCCATATCCGTATTGAACTAGAAGCGGCTCAGATCCTCATTCGCGACTGTTTGCTACAAACCGCCAATTTGCGCCAGTGGTTTTGGACTCAGCGCTTTCCCTCAGGGTTACCAGAGCAGTTACACCAAGGACTGACCTTCACGACTTGGACGGGACCTGTAGCCGTTCAACACTATGTTGAGGTGGTTCAGCCCAATTGTTTGCGTATGCTCTTGAGCCAGGGAATTGACGGGTATCACGAGTGGTATTGGGGAGAAGGTTGGGTGCAATCGCGCCTAGAAGGCGTGTCTTTGCTGCCACTAAATCTCGGTCAAACCGTTAGCTTGCTACAGCTGCGCCAATTTATCACAGCTGACCGTAGAGCAGCGGCTTAAAGCCTTAATCCTTCCTACTCGGCTGCGTGTGGGTAGGCATTCAAGCCATAGGAACTGAACTACTGGGTCGCGGGTTTAAAATGTGGCATAGCCATCTGGGCTGTCCGGGTCAGGTAAGATGCCCAAACTACTGAGTGCCAGGATTTATTAGTCCTCGCCAGGTTAATTGCTAGTCGGATTTGACTACTAGCACAGAACAGGGAGCTTCGGCGACTACCTGACTACTGACAGAGCCTTCGAGAATTCGTTTAAGTCCCGTCAGACCGCGATTCCCAATTACAATTAAATCAGCCTGATGGATATGGGCTAAGCGGATGATTTCCGCCGCTGGGTCGCCAGTAACGATTTCAAGTTCACTGTCACAGGGAAGTTCTCCTTGATAAGCTTGCAGTTGTTTTTCAATGTGTCGATAAAGAAGGTCCTCTGAACTATGAGGTCGGTCAACCGCCATTTCCATGTCCGACCCCTCTGAGGGAATGACATGGGAAAGGATTATTTTGGTTGCTGACTGTATTTGAAGGTCATTGAGGTTTTGAATCAAGCGTTGTGACAGTTCTGAACTGTCAAGGGCTACAAGAATCGTCTTTAGCACCAAAATGTCTCCTATGAGCTATCAGCTTCGAGCGATGAGCTTTCAGCTATTGGGATTTTCCCCCTCAATCGGAGCATTTGTCTACCTCAGTGACCCAAGAAGAAGGGGTAAGGGCATCAGTAGGCTGCGATCGAGCGGAGGGTCGTTCCTCTGCTGTTGTGGAATTCTTCCCCTTCTTTCCAACAGAGTAGCAGGGCATTAGCCAAGGCATGCTCGAATCAGTGATGCGAATGAATGGTCACCTAGCCTCAACTCCTCAAAGCCTTACTTCCTTTCGTCTTCGTGATGCATTTGATTGAATTAAGGTTGTAGAGACTGTTGTCTTCTCTTGCCAAGAGTTCTAATCGTCCAGTTTTCCTTGCGTGCGTAAGCGCACCGAGTCAGCGTGAGACGGTAACCCCTCAGCTTGCGCGAGTGCCTGGATTGCGCCCGAAACTTTGTAAAGCGCTGTTGGCGAATACTGAATTAAGCTGGAGTGTTTCATGAAGGTTTCGACACTGAGAGCGGAGGCGTAGCGGGCAGCCCCCGATGTGGGCAGCGTGTGGTTAGGACCAGCTAGATAATCTCCCACAGCTTCTGGGGTTGAATTTCCCAAAAAAATTGCGCCAGCATGGCGGATTTTTTCGAGTAAGTCCCAGGGTTCGGCAATTTCTAGTTCCAAGTGTTCGGGGGCGAACTCGTTGGAAAGTTCGGCTGCCATATCCAAAGAATCAACAACGACAATTAGACCGTAGTGGGCGATCGCTTTTTCTGTAAGTATGCGTCGCGGATGGTCTTTGAGTTGTCGCTGCACTTCGGCTTGGACTTGTTTAGCCAGTTGAGTGTCGGTAGTCAGAAGAACCGCCGCGGCCATCGGGTCGTGTTCGGCTTGCGCCAGAAGATCGGCGGCAACATAAACTGGGTTAGCGTCTTCATCAGCAATAATTAGCACCTCTGAAGGACCCGCTAAGGAGTCAATTCCTACCGTGCCGTAGACTAATTTCTTCGCCAAGGTGACGTAAATGTTCCCTGGACCCGTAATGACATCGACTTTAGGAATGGTTTCTGTACCGTAAGCTAAAGCCGCGATCGCTTGAGCCCCGCCTACTCGGTAAATCTCCTGAACCCCAGCTTCTTGGGCCGCTACCAAGACAGCCGGATTAATTGTGCCCTCCGGTCCTGGTGGCGTCACCATGACAATTCGAGGCACCTGAGCGACTTTCGCTGGGATGGCGTTCATCAGCACAGTGCTGGGGTAGGACGCTCGCCCACCAGGGACGTAAATTCCTGCCCGGTCTACTGGGGTGTATCGCTTGCCTAAGACCACTTCATCATCGCCAAAGTGTACCCACGATTTGGGGATACGCTGCCGATGAAATGCCTCGATTTGTCGCGTCGCCAACTGAATGGCATTGAGCAACTCCTTGGATACCTGTTGGTAGGCCGCATCCAGTTCTGACCCACTAACGCGCAGTTGTTCGGGACTTAAGGTTTGACGATCGAATTCCTCGGTGTAGTGCAGGAGGGCTTTGTCTCCGTGGCGCTTGACCGCCTGTAAAACTTCCCGTACCGTTGATTCTTTATGAACGATTTGGTCTTGGGAAGTGCGATCGCAGATCCGCCGCAGTTCGGTTTGAGCCTCAGCCTGCTGAGTAATGATTCGCAGCATGGAGTCGGAGTGCCTATCATTAGGTATTACCCGTCGAAAGACCTAGTACTGGATTTTTAACTCCTTTCGGAGAAACGTTTCCCACTAGGACTCTCTCCTATAGCTTAACCTGGATTTTTCAAGGCTCGCGATCCTTTCGGAATAGATGTTATATTAGTCATTCTGGTATTTTGTTTGTTATCAAAGTAAGTTCTCCCAAAAAAGACTGCTGTGGCCAATACTAAGTCTGCTCTCAAACGTATAAAAATTGCCGAACGCAACCGGGTTCGTAATAAAACCTACAAGTCAGCGGTGAGAACGCTGATGAAAAACTTTCTGACCGCTGTAGACAGGTACTCCAGTCAACCGAGTTCGGAATCATTGCAAGACGTCAACGACCGAATGGCAGTAGCCTACAGCAAGATCGACAAAGCGGTAAAGCAAGGGGTGCTACATGCCAATAATGGTGCTCGGAAGAAATCTCGTTTGGCGAGAGCCCTAAAACGGGTCAATCCTCCCTCGTCTGAACAACCCGTTGCTTCCTAGAGAAAACCCCCAGCGCTAAGGCAAGCTAGCCTTTCCCCTTACGCGCCAAGAGCCGGTGTTTTGAAAAACCTGGGTTTCGGTAGGAGACGAGAAATTGCTCTCGGCTACTCACTCCCCTCCCAGGTAAAAATTAGCTATACTGTGAAATAGACTGTGCTGATGCAGTTGGTAGACACCCACGTCCATATCAACTTTGATGTTTTCCAGTCAGATCTGGAGGAAGTGCGAAATCGCTGGCGCGAAGCTGGAGTTGTCCGGCTCGTGCATTCTTGTGTTGAACCAGATGAATTTACAGAAATCCGCTCGCTAGCTGACCAATTTCCCGAACTGGCGTTTGCAGTAGGATTGCATCCCCTGGATGCTGACAAGTGGACGTCGCAGATGGCTGACCAGATTTTGTCATTAGCTCGCTCTGATAGCAGAGTTGTAGCGATTGGGGAAACGGGGTTGGATTTCTTTAAAGCTGAGAATCACCAGGAGCAAAAAGCGGTCTTCAGAACACAGTTAACGATCGCCAAGGAGCTAGGCTTGCCTGTCATTATCCACTGCCGAGATGCGGCTCTCGCCATGAGAGAGCTGATTGAGGAGTTCTGGGAACGCCACGGTTCAGTTACTGGGGTTATGCATTGTTGGGGAGGCACGCCGGAAGAAACTCAATGGTTTTTGGACTTAGGATTCTACATCAGCTTCAGCGGCATTGTCACGTTTAAAAACGCCACGTCAATCCAGGAGTCTGCTGTGCTGGTGCCGAGCGCTCGTCTTCTGATTGAAACGGATTGTCCCTTTCTCGCGCCAGTTCCCAGACGCGGTAAGCGGAACGAACCCTCATATGTTCGGCATGTAGCCGAGTACCTCGCCCATTTGAGAAATGTCTCGTTAGAAACCCTTGCCATTCAAACAACACAAAATGCCTGTCGGCTGTTTAGTCTTTCCTTGCCAACTGAATCTGTTGTTGCTACTGTTCCAACATCCTAGCTCGATGCTGAAGAGGATCGTTTTCTGCGATCGAGTTGCTGTGCGCCATAATAATATTAAGAAGAGTTACTATGAGTAATATTTCCCCTGCACCTACCCCAGTGCTGTTACCTATCTCTAGAGAAGACCTTCAGTGCTCATTGCCCACGTTTTAGAGGCATAATTAATCGCGCAGCTAGGAGCGTTCCACCTTGAAAACGCGCCAATTCAACGCAATTCAACGTTTGAGACAGTAGCCATTCTCCAGAAACACCCAATCTCAGCCACTAGTGAAAGACTAAAATTCTCTGTTGCTAGAAAACCCTTGTCTCTATTGATGGGACAATCTAGCAACATCTATGCTTTGAATAAACCTTACTCATCCGAACGGATGCCATCTCGCTGTTGCAGCGGGACAGTACTTTTGACTAGAGAGCTAGCCAGACGCTGACTCACCCTGTAAGAGAAGACGCATGACTAATCAGATTTACACAGCCCCTGCCCAGGCTCAAACAGCTCTCAACTACATGTTGCCCGACTTAGTTGAGATCCAGCGTTCCAGCTTCCGCTGGTTCCTGGAAGAAGGACTTATCGAAGAACTGAACAGCTTCTCACCGATTACCGACTACACGGGAAAGTTGGAGTTGCATTTTTTGGGCAAAAACTACAAGCTCAAGCGACCCAAGTATGACGTTGATGAAGCGAAGCGGCGAGACAGCACCTATGCCGTACAAATGTACGTTCCAACTCGCCTGATCAACAAAGAAACTGGCGAGATTAAGGAACAGGAAGTCTTCATCGGTGACCTTCCTCTGATGACCGATCGAGGCACATTTATCATTAACGGTGCCGAGCGAGTCATTGTCAACCAAATCGTGCGTAGCCCTGGAGTGTATTACAAGTCCGAAACCGATAAAAACGGACGTCGTACCTACAGTGCCTCGCTGATTCCAAACCGAGGCGCGTGGCTGAAGTTTGAAACGGACAAAAACGACTTGGTGTGGGTACGCATTGACAAAACCCGTAAACTGTCGGCTCAAGTTCTACTAAAAGCGCTAGGTCTTTCTGATGGTGAGATTATGGATGCGATGCGCCATCCAGACTATTATCAGAAAACCCTAGATAAAGAAGGGAATCCCAGCGAAGAGGAAGCCCTGCTAGAGCTGTACCGCAAATTACGACCGGGCGAACCTCCAACTGTATCGGGCGGTCAGCAGCTACTGGATTCACGCTTTTTCGACCCAAAACGCTACGACTTAGGTCGAGTTGGTCGCTACAAAATCAATAAAAAGCTACGACTCAATGTGGTAGATAACGTGCGGGTGCTGACTCCGCAAGATATTCTGGCGGCAATTGATTATCTGATCAATCTGGAATTTGACATTGGCAACACCGACGACATCGACCACTTAGGCAATCGCCGGGTGCGATCGGTGGGCGAACTGCTGCAAAATCAAGTGCGAGTCGGACTCAATCGATTGGAGCGGATTATCCGGGAGCGGATGACGGTTTCCGATGCTGATACCTTGACCCCAGCCTCCCTGGTCAACCCCAAGCCGCTAGTCGCTGCCATTAAAGAATTTTTCGGTTCCTCTCAGTTGTCCCAGTTCATGGACCAGACGAACCCCTTGGCAGAGCTGACGCATAAACGGCGTCTTTCGGCTCTAGGGCCTGGAGGTTTAACGCGAGAACGTGCAGGCTTTGCCGTGCGGGATATTCACCCCTCGCACTACGGACGGATTTGTCCCATTGAAACACCAGAAGGTCCGAATGCGGGGTTAATTGGCTCTTTGGCAACTCATGCGCGGGTTAATAGCTATGGGTTTATTGAGACGCCATTCTATTCGGTAGAAAATGGTCGAGTACTCAAAGACCGTCCTCCAAACTACATGACGGCGGATGAGGAAGATGACCTACAGGTGGCACCAGGTGATATCCCCATGGATGAAGAGGGATACATCCTGGGTGACTCAGTGCCAGTACGCTACCGGCAAGACTTCACGACTACCACGCCAGACCAAGTGGACTTTGTCGCGGTTTCGCCCGTCCAAATTATCTCGGTAGCAACCTCCTTGATTCCCTTCTTGGAACACGATGATGCCAACCGAGCGCTAATGGGATCGAACATGCAGCGTCAGGCTGTGCCGCTATTGCGACCTGAACGACCTTTAGTGGGAACTGGACTGGAAGCTCAAGCGGCCAGAGACTCAGGTATGGTGATCGTCTCACGGGCCGATGGCGA
This sequence comes from Chroococcales cyanobacterium, assembly GCA_036703075.1. GTDB lineage: Bacteria > Cyanobacteriota > Cyanobacteriia > Cyanobacteriales > Coleofasciculaceae > DATNPC01. The sequence goes on along the minus strand of DATNPT010000577.1, from coordinate 9,893 downwards.
GGTAACGTATGTGGATGCTCGCTCCATTCGCGTCAAGGATAATACCAGCGGACGCGAGATTACTCACGAGCTTCAGAAGTATCAGCGCTCCAACCAAGACACCTGTTTGAACCAGCGACCTTTGGTTTATGTCGGTGACGAGGTGATTGCTGGTCAAGTGCTGGCAGACGGATCGGCTACAGAAGGCGGAGAATTGGCGCTGGGACAAAATATCCTCGTGGCTTACATGCCCTGGGAAGGTTACAACTATGAAGACGCCATTCTGATCAGCGAACGGCTGGTGATCGATGATGTCTATACCAGCATTCACATTGAGAAGTACGAGATTGAGGCTCGCCAGACGAAGCTAGGTCCAGAGGAAATCACTCGTGAGATTCCTAACGTCGGCGAAGATGCTCTTCGTCAGTTGGATGAAACTGGGATTATCCGGATTGGGGCTTGGGTAGAAGCGGGTGATATTTTGGTTGGAAAAGTGACGCCAAAAGGGGAATCCGATCAGCCGCCGGAAGAAAAACTATTGAGGGCGATCTTCGGGGAAAAAGCCAGAGACGTTCGAGACAACTCCCTAAGAGTGCCAAACGGAGAGAAAGGACGGGTTGTTGATGTGCGAGTATTTACTCGCGAACAGGGAGATGAACTTCCTCCTGGCGCTAACATGGTTGTCCGCGTTTACGTAGCCCAAAAGCGCAAAATTCAGGTAGGCGACAAGATGGCAGGACGCCACGGTAATAAGGGGATTATTTCCCGGATTTTGCCACTGGAAGATATGCCCTACTTGCCCGATGGCACAGCGATCGATATCGTGCTTAACCCTCTGGGCGTGCCGAGCCGGATGAATGTCGGTCAGGTGTTTGAGTGTTTACTCGGATGGGCTGGTGAAAACCTAGGTTTTCGCTTTAAGCTGACGCCGTTTGATGAGATGTATGGAGAAGAGTCATCTCGCAGCACCGTTCACGGCAAACTGAAGCAAGCACAGGAGGAAACCGGGAACGACTGGGTGTTTGACCCAGAGAATCCAGGAAAAATCACAGTCTATGACGGCCGCACAGGCGAACCGTTCGATCGCCCGGTGACCATAGGAAAAGCTTACATGCTGAAGCTGGTTCACCTAGTAGACGATAAGATTCACGCTCGCTCCACGGGTCCGTACTCTCTGGTCACCCAGCAGCCGTTGGGCGGTAAGGCACAGCAGGGCGGTCAGCGATTTGGAGAAATGGAAGTGTGGGCATTAGAAGCCTTTGGTGCTGCCTACACGCTCCAAGAGTTGCTGACAGTGAAGTCAGACGACATGCAGGGTCGGAACGAGGCACTTAATGCGATCGTTAAAGGTAAAGCTATTCCCCGACCGGGTACTCCTGAATCCTTCAAGGTCTTGATGCGAGAACTCCAATCCCTCGGACTTGATATTGCGGTTCACAAAGTAGAAAACGCAGAGGATGGCAGCAGTCGCGATATGGAAGTCGATCTGATGGCCGATGCCGATCGCCGACGCGCACCAAGCCGACCGACCTATGAATCTCTAAGTCGCGAGGAACTCGAAGAGGATGAAGTCTAATTAGTTGTTGGGTGTTGGTTGTTAGTTGTTAGTTGCTAACAGAATGAATAGTTTGGCAACTAGCAACTTTCAGGCGATAAAGCCAACAAGTTATTCAAACAACAAACAACAAACAACAAATAACAAATAACAAACAACAGAAAACTGATGAGACATCAGCTAGAACAGCGATTTGACTACGTCAAAATTGGCATTGCCTCTCCGGAGCGCGTTCGTCAGTGGGGAGAAAGAACCCTCCCTAACGGTCAAGTGGTTGGTGAAGTCACTAAGCCAGAAACTATTAATTACCGCACGCTCAAACCCGAAATGGACGGGCTGTTTTGCGAGCGGATCTTTGGTCCAGCTAAAGACTGGGAATGTCATTGCGGAAAGTATAAGCGGGTACGTCACCGGGGTATTGTTTGCGAGCGCTGTGGTGTAGAAGTCACCGAGTCACGGGTGCGACGTCATCGAATGGGGTACATCAAACTGGCAGCCCCAGTGGCCCATGTCTGGTATCTCAAGGGTATTCCCAGCTACCTGAGTATTTTGCTCGATATGCCCTTACGGGATGTCGAACAAATTGTCTACTTCAATGCCTACGTTGTTCTCAGCCCAGGCAATGCCGAGAACCTCAGCTACAAACAACTGTTGACCGAAGATCAATGGCTGGAAATTGAAGAGCAGCTTTACAGCGAAGACTCTCAACTAACTGGCGTTGAGGTGGGCATTGGTGCTGAAGCACTACAACGACTTTTGCAGGACGTCGATTTAGATTCTGAAGCCGAAAAGCTCCGCGAAGAAATCGCTCACGCCAAAGGTCAAAAGCGAGCAAAGCTGATCAAACGCTTACGAGTGATTGATAACTTTATCGCAACTGGCTCACAGCCCGACTGGATGGTGCTGAGTGTGATTCCTGTCATTCCCCCAGATTTGCGCCCGATGGTGCAGCTGGATGGAGGACGTTTTGCCACATCTGACCTTAACGACCTCTATCGGCGAGTGATTAACCGTAACAACCGACTCGCTCGCTTGCAGGAAATCCTCGCCCCAGAAATCATTGTCCGTAACGAGAAGCGGATGCTCCAAGAAGCGGTGGACGCCCTAATCGATAACGGACGCCGGGGACGAACTGTCGTTGGAGCTAACAATCGACCTCTCAAGTCCTTATCAGACATTATTGAAGGAAAACAAGGTCGTTTCCGGCAAAACCTGCTTGGTAAGCGGGTGGATTATTCCGGACGTTCCGTCATTGTCGTCGGTCCCAAGCTGAAAATTCACCAGTGCGGCCTGCCCCGCGAAATGGCGATCGAACTGTTTCAACCCTTCGTCATTCACCGATTAATCCGCCAAGGTTTAGTCAATAACATCAAGGCGGCTAAAAAGTTGATTCAGCGAGGCGATCCCAGCGTGTGGGATGTGCTAGAGGAAGTGATTGCCGGTCACCCCGTGCTACTCAACCGGGCACCAACGCTACACCGTCTGGGGATTCAATCGTTTGAACCGATTTTGGTTGAAGGTCGGGCGATTCAACTGCACCCCTTAGTATGTCCTGCCTTTAACGCTGACTTTGATGGTGACCAGATGGCGGTTCACGTTCCCCTGTCTTTGGAATCGCAGGCAGAAGCGCGGCTGTTGATGCTTGCTTCTCACAATATCCTCTCCCCAGCAACAGGCCGCCCGATTGTCGCTCCTAGCCAAGATATGGTTTTGGGATGCTATTACTTAACCGCTGAAAACCCAGTTTATGACAAACAAAGTGAGCGTTATTTTGCGTCCCTAGATGATGCGCTGAAAGCCTTTGAGCAAAAGCAAGTCGATTTGCACTCTTATGTGTGGCTGCGTTTTGATGGTCCTGTAGAAACCGAGGTGCCCGACAAAGAGGTCATTTCCACAGAACGCTTAGCAGACGGGACTGTCGTAAAACTTTACAGAGAACGTCGAGTGCGGGAAACGGCAGAGGGAGAACTCCTTTCTCAGTACGTCCGTACTACTGTTGGTCGAATTGTCTACAACAAAGCGATTCAAGATGCGCTGACTAGCTAAGGAACTGGACACGGGGAGTTGTAAGTGGGGAATCGCTTCTATCGATTCCCTTCCCCCACTACACATTCCCCGTGACTGCATGCCCAATCACCCTATTGGTAATTCTCAAAGCAGATGGCAGACCAAAAAGAAATAATTTTTTACAACCGGGTTGTAGGTAAAAGCGAACTGAAAAAGCTTGTAGCCTGGGCCTATACCAAGTATGGCAGTGCCCGTAGCGCTCAGATTGCTGACCAGCTTAAAGATTTGGGGTTCCGCTACGCGACAAAAGCGGGTGTCTCGATCAGTGTAGACGATCTGCAAGTGCCGCCAGTCAAACGTGAAATGCTAGACGCGGCTGAGGCTCAAATTCGTGCGGCAGAAGCCCGTTACACGCGAGGTGAAATTACAGAAGTCGAGCGGTTCCAAAAAGTCATCGATACGTGGAACAGTACCTCTGAAGCGTTAAAAGATGAAGTAGTCCGTAACTTCAAAACTACCGATCCCTTGAATTCGGTATACATGATGTCTACATCAGGGGCGCGGGGAAATTTATCTCAGGTGCGGCAGCTAGTAGGGATGCGGGGCCTGATGGCTAACCCGCAAGGGGAGATTATTGGCTTGCCAATTAAGACCAACTTCCGGGAAGGTTTAACGGTCACGGAATACATTATTTCGTCCTACGGTGCGCGCAAAGGCTTAGTTGATACGGCACTGAGAACCGCTGACTCCGGTTATCTCACTCGGCGTCTAGTGGACGTTGCTCAAGATGTGATTGTGCGGGAAATTGATTGCGGCACGCCTCGCGGCGTCACCGTCAGAGCAATGACTGATGGCGATCGCATTTTAATTCCCCTGGCCGATCGCCTGTTGGGTCGCGTCTTAGCCAAAGAGGTGGTTCATCCGAAAACGGGTGAAGTCATCGCCGATCGCAACCAAGACATCTCTGATGAATTGGCTAGAGAAATTGGCAATGCTGGTGTCCAAGAAGTGTTCGTGCGCTCGCCCCTGACCTGCGAAGCCTCGCGCTCCGTCTGCCAACACTGCTACGGTTGGAGTTTAGCTCACGGTCACATGGTCGATTTAGGTGAAGCAGTTGGGATTATTGCTGCCCAATCGATCGGCGAACCGGGTACCCAGCTGACCATGCGGACGTTCCACACGGGCGGTGTCTTCACGGGCGAAACCGCACGTCTGGTACAGGCACCCGTGGATGGAGTCGTGCGCTTTGGTAAACGCTTACGCACCCGAGGTGTACGCACCCGCCACGGAGACGAGCGCGAGCAAGTTGAAGTAGCCGGTGACTTGATTTTGGAACCCAAGAGTGGTAATGGGAAGCCACAAACCTTCCCGGTGACTCCGGGTTCGATCCTCCTGGTTACTAGTGGAGAAGAAGTCAAAGCCAATCAGCTACTGGCGGAAGTAGCGATCGGTAAATCTCGCCTCTCGACTGAAAAAGCGGCTAAAGACGTGGTTGCCGACCTCGCCGGAGAAGTACTGTTTGCCGATCTGGTGCCAGAGGAAAAAACTGACCGGCAAGGCAATACAACCCGAATTGCTCAACGGGGAGGTTTGCTCTGGGTGCTGTCCGGAGAAGTTTATAACCTGCCTCCTGGTGCAGAACCGGTTGTGAAAAACCGTGATGCGGTCGAGCAGGGTAGCGTGCTGGCAGAAACCAAGTTAGTAACAGCCAACGGTGGTGTCGTCCGACTAACCCCAGGTAAGCGAGAAATTGAAATCATTACCGCATCTGTGCTGTTAGACCAAGCACTGGTTCGGATCGAAAGTACTGGGGGTCGCGACCAATACGTGATTTACACCCCGAATAATCAGCGCTTCTTGCTCAAGGCAACACCAGGAACGAAGGTGCTGAACAACCAGGTCGTAGCCGAGTTAATCGACGACCAGTATCGCACTCAGACGGGCGGTATCATCAAGTATGCCGGTGTAGAAGTTTCTAAGCGCGGGAAAGCCAAGCTGGGTTACGAAGTAATCCAAGGTGGTACGCTGCTCTGGATTCCGGAAGAATGCCACGAGGTCAATAAAGACATCTCACTGCTGTTGGTGGAAGACGGTCAATATGTAGAAGCCGGAACTGAAGTAGTGAAGGACATCTTCTGTCAATCAGCAGGTATTGTCGAGGTGGTACAGAAAAATGACATCCTGCGCGAGATTGTGATTAAGCCAGGAGAACTGCACCTAGTCGATGAAATCCCGGCAGCGTTTATTCCAGAAGGTCAGCTAGTTTATCCCGGAACAGAAGCCGTACCAGGGGTTAGTCTGCAAGAACTGCGTTATGGGGAAGCCGTAGAAACTCCAGAAGGTTCAGCCCTGCTCTTGAGACCCGTGATCGAGTTTAAGGTGCCGGATGAGCCGCCCGTACCTTCCCAAGCGTCCATTAATAGTAAGGGTGAAGCTGGCGCTGCTGCCCGTGGTTCAACCGCGATCGAACTGCGAGCAGTTCAGCGGATTCCCTATAAAGATGGAGAGCGGGTGAAATCTGTAGAAGGACTGGAGTTGCTACGCACCCAGTTGGTCTTAGAAATGACCCAGGAATCTGCGGAGGAACATACTGGTGCAGCTCAGCTAAGTGCTGACATTGAGTTGGTCAGCGAGGAAGACTCGGAGGACATGCGATTGCAGCTCGTCATCCTCGAATCATTGGTGATTCGTCGCGATACTGCTGCCGATCCCTTAGGAGGAAGCACGACGACAAGGCTTCTGGTCAGTGATGGGGATGAAATTTCCCCTGGAGCTGTAGTAGCACGCACAGAGATTCAGTGCAAAGACGCCGGTGAAATCCGAGGTATCCGAGAAGGGGCAGAAGCCATTCGCCGGGTACTAGTCGTTCGTAATGCCGATCAAGTTGCTATTCCCATCAGTAATCCACCTAAGGTCAAAGTTGGAGATTTAATCGTAGCGACCGATCTCCTGGCCGCTGAGACACCATCCCCAGAATCGGGTCAAGTGGTGAAGGTGAGCAATGAGTCGATTACATTACGATTAGCGCGTCCTTACCGAGTTTCTGCGGGTGCAGTTTTACAGATCGACAACGGAGACTTGGTTCAACGCGGTGATAACTTGGTGCTACTTGTGTTTGAACGGGCGAAAACGGGTGACATCATCCAAGGTTTGCCCAGAATTGAGGAACTCCTGGAGGCGCGCAAACCCAAGGAAGCCTGCGTTTTAGCCAGACGTCCTGGTGAGGCTCAGGTGATTTACGAAGAAGATGAAACCGTTGACATCAAGGTCATTGAGTCAGACGGTGTTGTGACCGATTATCCGGTTGGACCCGGACAGAATTCGCTTGTTTCTGATGGTCAGCAAGTGTTGGTCGGTCAACCGCTCACCGATGGTCCAGCCAATCCTCACGAGATCTTAGAGATCTTCTTTAATTCCACTTTGGAAGAGAAGGGTTTGTATGAGGGAGCGCTCATTGGATTGCAGGAAGCGCAGCGGTTCTTGGTCAATGAGGTGCAGTCCGTTTATCAATCGCAAGGAATTGATATTTCTGACAAGCACATCGAAGTGATTGTTCGGCAGATGACCTCAAAAGTACGGGTGGACGACGGTGGCGATACCACCATGCTACCGGGCGAACTCGTAGAGTTGCGCCAGATTGAGACGGTCAATGAAGCGATGGCAATCACGGGTGGTGCGCCAGCGCAGTACACACCAGTACTGTTGGGTATTACCAAAGCATCTCTCAACACTGACAGCTTCATCTCGGCGGCTAGCTTCCAGGAAACCACACGGGTACTTACGGAAGCTGCGATCGAAGGGAAATCTGACTGGCTGCGGGGTCTCAAGGAGAACGTCATTATTGGACGCCTGATTCCAGCAGGAACTGGCTACAATGCCTATGAAGACTCAACACTCAGTAGTGTAGATACTGATTATCCTGGTAGCTCAGGAGTTTATGGGTATGGAGAACGCCTCGATACCGAATTAGACCAAGACGATCCTTTAGATGTTGTACTAGATGACCGGACAGCTCGTGCTTACAGTTTGGATGAACGACCGAGTTTCGGTGCCGGTGCTGGTGGCTTTTCTCCAGTTCTAGATGACGAGGACGAGGAAAGCGATTTTGACGACTACCTGGACGAGGACGAGGACGACGAGGACTAGCCTTGATATACAGAGGTAGTGGACTGGAGACAGTACCTCTGTTGATGTCTTCCTTTGACCCAGTGTCCTAGAGCGGATATCAGCGATATGAGAAAGGGCGACCCGTAGGTCGCCCTTTGTTGCTTTTGAGGAAAACTAATCCCTAAACTCTAAGTTGCTTTAGGCAGTTCACCAGTACGGACAGATAATGTTTCAGTTTGTTTACCGCGCTGCACCTTAATCTGTAGGACTTGATTCACGCCGCTATTTTCAACAATACGCTGTAACTGGTCAGCCGTCGTCACCGAACGTCCATCAATTTCAACGACTACATCTCCTCGACGTAGTCCAGCGGTCGCGGCTGGGGAGTTCGGGATGACTTGCACAACCAAGACACCATCGATCTCCGGCACTATAAAAGGTGAGTTGGGATCGCGATTATTTTGTTGCGCCAACTGAGCTGTCAACGTTGCCATACGAATGCCAAGAAAGGGATGAGCAATTTGTTCGCCGCGTGCCAGTTGAGATGAAATGGCTTTGGCAGTGTTGACGGGAATCGCAAATCCAATTCCCATGGCATCGGGACGAATCGCTGTATTAATGCCAATGACTTCTCCCCGCTCGTTCAATAGCGGTCCGCCTGAGTTGCCTGGATTAATTGCGGCATCAGTTTGAATAAAATCGAGGCGCTTGTCAGGAATACCGACTTGGGTACTGGAGCGTTGCAGGGTGCTGACAATTCCTAAGGTGACGGTGTTATCCAATCCTAAAGGATTACCGACAGCGATCGCCCAATCGCCCACCTGAACCGTGCCGGAATCTCCCAGTGGCGCAACAGGCAAATTGTTACCATTAATTTTGACAACCGCTAAATCTGTTACTTCATCTGTTCCCTGAACTTTACCTTCAAAGGTTCGTCCATCCTTGAGAATGACAGTGACCTTATCTGCTCGATCGACAACATGGGCATTAGTGAGAATAATTCCGCTGCGATCGATGATAAACCCCGAACCCTGACCTCGTAACAGCCTTTCTCTGGGTGTCTGGGGGAAGGCATCCTCGCCGAAAAAGCGCCGGAAATTCGGGTCGTCAAAAAAGGGATCGGCACGGCGCGTAATCGTGCGCTCAGTATCAATTTGCACAACCGCAGGTCCCACTCGATTCACTGCAGCCGTGACAAAACTGCCCCCAGCCGCTGTACTCGTTATCGATTGTCGTTGGGCAAGTAGTGCTGGTGCTTCTGACTCCGTGGTTGGTGCTGGTTCGGCTTGAGATGGCAAGACTTGATAAAGACCAAGTGTCAAGAGAGCACCAAGTAGGATAGCAAGGAGATAGGTACTAATTTTGCCTAGGAAGAGGAAAAACGTTCTCAGTCGCATAGCATCACATCTAAGTTCAGTAAATGTTGCATGAAAATCTTTGGCAATTGTTTATTCGTTGCAGCAAGCATCCATACAGCTATTTTTACAGTTCTGTGACATTGACCTCGATCGCATTGGTATAGCAATCACGCCTTGACATCAATACAGCTAAAAGATGTGTTGGCGATCGCATTTAGGTTAAGAGAGTATCTGGCAACAGTAGCGAGTCTGACTCAAAAGCAACATTCCAGCATATAGAGTTCTACACTAGGATGGGGAGTATGACAAATCAAAAAATGTTCCCAACCGAATAATTGGAGCTCTAGCGTTGATTAATGAAACCTTTGCTGTATCTGGGAAAGACCAGCATTCCCACGATCGGGATGTGAATCACAGCCACACTGAGCATCATCATGGTGAGGGACTATCTACGCATGCCCACGTTCACGATGAAGAATCTCTGCGGCGAATTGTCAATCGGCTGTCTCGAATCGAGGGGCACATCCGAGGGATTAAGACGATGGTACAAGAGAGCCGACCCTGTCCTGACGTTTTAGTGCAAGTTGCCGCTGTTCGGGGCGCACTCGATCGCGTTGCGCGAATTATTTTAGATGAACATCTAACTCAGTGCATTGCTCGTGCCGCTGAAGAGGGCAACATTGAGGTGGAAATCGAACAATTGAAGGCGGCTTTAGATCGCTTTTTGCCCTAGACCTAGTTCAATCCGGTGTCAGAGCAGTTGCGAGTGACTCCCTTAACGGTTGAAAGAAGCACAAAACGCCTTTTTCCCACTAAATTTAAGCATCGCTACAAGCAAGCCACAGCCTAGCAGCAGCTCCTGCTGTTAGGCTTTTTAAAAAAGGAAA
>DATNPT010000536.1:0-5937 GCA_036703075.1 Chroococcales cyanobacterium | reverse complement strand
AGCAATGGATTATCGCTACCGGATTTTACGGCAGCGTTATCTAGGGGTCAGTTCAGAGCGGGCTTATCGTAATTTGACGACGCGGTTGGCGGGTTTGGTTACCCTACGCAACAAAATTCGCACTTGGGTGTCATTAAGTCGGGATCGCCAACGGGCAGTGGTGGATGTTTTACAAGAAGTCATTCAGGAGTTGTTAAATAGCGATCGCTACATGCAAAAGCAAATCGCCTGGATTGCTCAGTGTACCGATGACACTCGAATGCGCGATGCTTTATTGCTCACCAGCATTGAAGAGTATTGCCTGCGTCCCATTCGCAACCAACCCTTGCTCGTTTATCGATTTGTCAACTTCCTGCGACGTTCGCAACGCGGCGGTATGACCCACATTCCGGAAGGGGACATGGTGCGATTGGTGTCTGAGGAATTGACGTTGGAGGAAACGGATTCTCCAGTCAGTTTGCTGGACAATCAAGCGGTGGTGGATTATCAAGATACCCAAGCCTCAGAAGAACAACAGGCTCTCCGCAAATCAGTACGCACTGAATTTGAAGCTTACCTCAGCGAAAATTTAGGCCCGGACGCAGCGCGATGGCTTCAGCTTTACCTCCAGGGCCGTTCTCAAGAAGCGATCGCTACGGCGTTAAATAAGCCGGTGAAGGAGGTCTATCGGCTACGGGAAAAAATCAGTTACCACGCGATTCGGGTTTTCTCCATCAAAGATCGACCGGATCTAGTCGCCAGTTGGCTGGAAATATCTCTGAGGGAACACAATCTAGGACTAACGCCCACTCAGTGGCAGACGTTCTGGGAGAATCTCACTCCCTTTCAGCGCCAGTTAGTCGAGCAGATGAAAGCCGGGAAAACACTATCTGCGATCGCTAAGGAGCTCAGCTTGAAAACCAACCAGGTCATTGGTGAATGGAGCAAGCTTTACCTAGCCGCTCAAGCTCTACGCAGCGCTGATTGACCATCAAATCCCGCCAACAGATCGATTTTCGCTAGCAAGTTTTTTTGCCCACAACTCTCTATCTAAATCAATAATGGAAGTGGGGGTTGTCTGGAGACGTCCCCAATCCCGAACCAAGCCTTCTCCTCCAATTCGATATTGGGGCATCTCACCAATTAATACTCTCTCTTGGAGTCATGTTTATGGTGCCCTTATCCCGCAATCAAACCCTTTCTGAACTTACTGTACAACAGACGCCTGTCTCCGAGCGGGCTTCAGAGCTTTTTGGTATGGACACCGAACAGATGTTTCGGCTGATCGACAGTATTTTGCCGTTTGAAGCCTGCCTCTACTATCAATTTTTACCCCTCGCTTTAGAAGGCAAATACCTTAAGCTCGGGATGGTAGCGCCTCAAGACCCCTCTGCCTTAGATTATGTCCGTCACATCTTGGCTTACCTGAACTGTTCGCTCAAGACGCAACAGATTTCAGCCCAAACCCATCAAGCCATGCTGTCGGCATACTTGAACTATACCCGCACATCTTCTGCCAGTTCCCAGCCAGCAGCTCAAAGTGACCACACCGCGAGTCACAGCGAGCCGTCCGAGCAGACACCAGATATTACCCCAGCACCTGAACGGAAGTTCGAGAACGCCTCAACTAACCCGCCCCCCTCGCCCCAGTTCACGAGTGACACTAGCTATCAATCTTGTGCTTTAGAGCCAACACTGGAACCAAGAACAGAGCAAAACGATGTGCAAGTCGCCTTCAGTGGTACAACCAGTGGCACCCCAGCTGCCAAGGCTCCACTGCCAATTGAAGCTCTGCCGCTACTAGAAGTTCAGGCTCTTCATCTATCTCGACCGATGGAGTTTATTGCCACATTAGCACCTCAACAGATGTTGCAAGAATTGTTAGGTCGAGTGTTAATTAGTGGAATTGGTCGGCTCTATTTCGAGCGGCAAGCCGAGCAAGGTCGCATTCTCTGGAGCCAAGACGGTGTCTTGCAATGCGTCTTAGAAGGATTAACGTTGCCAGTATTTAAAGGGGTGATTAGCGAACTCAAGCGGATTGGAGACCTGTCGCTACTGCCGGTTAAACAACCCAAACAGGTGGAAATCGAGCGACGCTATCAGCAAGAAACTCTGTTGCTCCGATTGCGGGTGATGCCAGGAGGTCATGGAGAAGAGGCAACCCTCCAGGTACTGCGAGGAGCTGCTTTGAAATTTTACCAGCGCCAACAACTAGAAACCCTCGGTCAGGATGCGCTCAAGCTAGCGCAACAGTTACAGCGAAAGTTAAACGAAATTTGCCTTCGCGCTTATCGCCATCCTATCCCCTTAGAGGCACTGCCAGCTCTGAACCAGCAGCTACGGAGTTTAACGAAACAGATTGAAGCCTTAACTCAGCTGCAAGCCGAGCAGGATGTTGAGAACTAAAGAGAGTTTATTGCAACTACTGCACCGACCTAATAGGATTGAACCCAAGTTAAACTAGAGCAGTTTTTTGCCAAAGCGTTTCTAGGAGAGCGATACAGACTTCCTTGACATGGGAGGATGAGCCTTTTGGTCAGAAGTCATCAAGTTCTGTAATTTTATAGATGACATTTTTTTGCAATTAGGTTAGCTTGAATCTTAGGTAGTTTTATAAAGGAATTTAGGATTCAGGCGTGAGCAACTCATACAGGGAAGGGAAAGTTTCACGGTTTAATCTGGAAGGACGGTTCATCGGTTTTGTGGATGAGGCGGAACGCTATCCCAAGCGTTTACAGGTAGCAACCGCTACAGGAGATCGCGTTATCAAGCTCTCGAAATACTTGCGCGGTTCCATCCACAAGGTGTTGCAGCCTGGGGACTGGGTACAAATTGATGGCGAGCAGAAGCTCAAGAAAACTGGCGAACTGAAGCTAAAAGCATTTGCCGTGAAACCCATCGCTCTGGCTAAACCCCCCGGCATCTCCTCCCCTCCCAGCGTTACGACTAAAGCCAAAGCCTGCGTAATGATTTGTCAGAAGTCCTCTTGCCGCAAGCGAGGTGCAGCAGAGGTAGCTCAAGCCGTCCAAGAAACATTATGCGATCGCGGACTCGAAGACCATGTTGCAATCAAAGATACGGGCTGCATGAAGCAGTGCAAGCAAGGTCCGTGCATGGTCTTTATGCCCGATAAATCTCGTTACACTGGCGTAACACCTGAACGGGTGAATATACTCGTCGATCGACACTTTACCGCTAAACTGAAACCAGAAGAAAATAGCTCAAAACTGACCTCAGTTCCTTAAAATTAAAATCTGGCAGTCGTTAGTAAGGTGAAGCGCACATGACGAATACACCACCCGATCCAGGCTCCTCTCGACTTGGTTTTGATGAGTTAGTCGGCATCATCATTGCCTTCGCCACTATCGGCACCATTCTGGCTTTGACTCTGGGTCGAACAAAAGGCTTTAACCCCGGTGGGATTCTCTCCTCATCACCGATTACACCGACGCCAGAGGCAACAGAAGGAGCAACGCCCGTAGCTCCCATCGTAGAAGCAACACCTGAGGTGAGTCCCTCCCCTCAAGCAACGGAGATTGAACCATCTCCTGTCCCAGCAACACCGTCACCCATCGCAACGGCATCCCCATTACCCACTGCCGAAGAAGGGGTGAAAATCGTCCCTCCCGTGGTCATGCAAGCCCCACCAGCCCAGAGAGCGCCTAAACAATCCGCAACCGCTAAAGTTTCCAGCTTCCCAGACGTGCCTAAAGATTTATGGGCACGCCCTTATATCGAAGCACTAGCAGCGCAGGGACTAATCAGTGGTTTTCTCGATGGTTCGTTTAAACCGGGCAATGCGATTACTCGCGCCGAATATGCCGCCTTGTTGAAGAAAGCTTTTGAGCAAAAACAACAAAAGCAAGTTACATCCTTTACGGATGTTAAGCCCAATTTTTGGGCCTTGCCAGCAATCCAGGAAGCGACGAAGAGTGGCTTTATGCAAGGCTACCCTGGAAATGTATTCCGTCCTGACCAACAAATTCCCCGAGTACAAGTCATTGTGTCGTTGGCTAATGGGATAGGTTTACCTCAGGCCAGTAATCCTCAACAGGTTTTACAAACGTATCAAGATGCTGCTCAAGTACCCAACTATGCACAGGAAGCAGTAGCAGCAGCTACGCAGGCGGGTTTAGTGGCGAATTACCCGAACCCTAAGGTACTAAATCCCAATCGCAATGCCAATCGAGCTGAGGTGGCGGCGATGGTTTACCAAGCCTTAGTGAAAGCGGGTAAGATGCAACCGATTTCCTCCCAGTACATTGTTAAGCCTTGATGCGGAGTTATGAATTATGAGTTATGACTTTTGAATTGAAGAATGTTATAACTCAACACTCACAAATAATGCAGTACATCCTTATTCCAATCCCCTAGAGCGCCAGGCCAGTAATGGTAGGGGCAATCCCTCGTGCTTGCCCCGCAATGAGCAGCCCAAAGACTGGGCATACGTCGTCTTTGTCCATCGCGGGGATAAAGGCGGACAATTCATCACTGAGCGGAAATTGCGACAGTGGATCAATGCCGTTGCCTGTCAGATTCAAAACTGCTCAACTTGTCAACAAATGCGATCGATGTGCAGTTAAATTGAGTGTAATTAGGGGAATTTCCCTCACGTCAGCCGCAGAGTCAACACTCTAGAAGTCCTCTAAAATCAGACATAAGCAATTAAGGGAAGTTGCCAAACTTAGGGGAATTCCCAAACTTTTTGTAAAGTTTAGGCGGCATTAATGGAGACAAAGGGGAAACATTGGGGCTACGGCCCTATACCCAAACAGCGCACCAGACGCCTTCTAGAGGCATTGTTGGATTATGCCAATCATGAGTTGGATAACTGCGATCGCCTAGAGATTGAGATACGACCAGAACCCGATGCCAAAACGCTAGTTGTCAAGACAAAGGTCAGAATTCTCGAAGAGTTGACTGCCAAAAGCCGACTTAATGGCAAGTTAAAGAAAGAGCATATTAAAGATGCGCTTCACTATCTCAAAGAGTTCTTGGAGATTTTGGAAGACTGTCGCACTAAAACTCAAGGTTCAGAAGACTGGCACTTCAAGTTGAAGCTTTGGTACAAGCGGCACGATAAACAAGCAAACTTAAGGCGGTTTGATGTGGAGTGGGAGAGTCGGAGATCGCAAAAATCTAGACAAGTGACAGGTGAGGAACCCTTAGAAACAGTGTCAGAAATACACTCAGAAGAACGAGTCTCTTACAATTTTCCTTCCAACTCAGCGATCGCGCCCGAAGTACCGGAAGGGCCAGTGCCTCTGAATTCTACCTTTTACGTCGAGCGACCTCCTACCGAATCTCGTTGTTACGAGACGATTACTCAAGCGGGGGCGCTAATCCGTATTAAAGCACCGAGGCAGATGGGCAAAACCTCTCTGCTCGACAGAATTCTCGATCGCGCTAGCAAGCAAGATTATCAAACAGTTCGTCTGAACTTGCTGCAAGCAGAGGCTACAGATTTCATCAACCTCGATACTTTCCTACGTCGATTCTGCGCCTGGGTTAGTCACAAGCTCAAGCTACCCGCTCAGCTTAATGATTATTGGGATAAAGATAGGGGTAGCCTCGTCAATTGCACGACTTACTTTGAAGCGCATCTATTGCAGCAACTCAACGCTCCTCTGGTCTTAGCATTGGATGAAGTGGATCGGGTGTTCCAGTCCTCTGAAATCGCTCAAGGTTTTTTTCCAATGCTGCGAAGCTGGCATGAGGAAGCAAAGACTCTAGATATCTGGGAACAACTACGGCTAATTGTGGTGCATTCTACAGAAGATTATGGACCCTTAGATATCAATCAATCGCCGTTTAATGTTGGGTTGCCAATCGAGTTAACCGAGTTTACAAACGAGCAAGTAGAAAATTTAGCGCAGCGTCATCAACTCAATTGGCAAGTTCAGATGGGAGAACAAGGGCTTGCACGTTTACAGGCAGTCGTAGGAGGACACCCGTATC
>DATNPT010000524.1:0-23584 GCA_036703075.1 Chroococcales cyanobacterium | reverse complement strand
TCTCTAAAGACCAGCACTCAAGACCTATTTCTGTCAACCCTGTTATTCAACCTGTAAGTGCGCTACCGATGTCAATGCCAACTTCAAACGGTGCTTCTCAACCCCAAGTCCCCTCAGTCTCACCTAAGAGCGATCGCGTTCGCGTTCCCGTTGCACAAGATGCCGCTTTAGCCGCTTACCAAGCCTATCAACAAACAATGCGTCAATTCTTGACGCTTCAAGAACAGGTCATGCAGCAGTTTTTGAGTGGGTCTCACATGGGTCAAACTATCCCCTCAACCCCAGCCGCCACTCCTACTCCGCAGATTCCTGCTGCTCAAGCCAATGGGTTCAATGGCAACTATAACGGCAATGGTGTACGGCGTCCCATTAAACAAGATGCAGTGTCAAGGATACAAGAGGAAAAAGAACCATTAGCTTTTTCCTCTACACCTGAATTTTTAGTTCCCAAGGTGGTGAGAGGCGCTGACTCCAGCCCAGAAATTCCGACTTCATCGTTTACACCTGAGCCTATAGTTGAGCCTGTACTCCCTTCAGCGCCACCAACTCCGGCTCAATCTGCTATGCCCAATCGCTCGGAATTAATGCAAATTTTATTGCGGCTAGTTAGCGATCGCACGGGCTACCCAGTAGAAATGTTGGGATTAGACCAAGACTTAGAAGCCGAACTAGGAATTGACTCGATTAAGCGAGTGGAAATCTTGGGGGCGTTGCAAAAAACGCTGCCATCCCCCTTAGCTGCCAGTATTCAAGAGCGGATGGAAAGCTTGACTCGTGTTAAATCGCTCAACAGCATGGTTGAGCAAGTTTTGTCAAGCCTGTCAACGGTTGCCCCTACACCTGCACCAACAGTACAGACGCCAACCTCGGTAGGAGCGCAAAGCCTTACGCCCCTACCGGATAAAATAACACTGACCCAAACTCTCCTAACGTTGGTAAGCGATCGCACGGGCTACCCAACTGAAATGCTAGGGCTAGACCAAGACCTAGAAGCCGAACTAGGAATTGACTCGATCAAGCGAGTGGAAATTTTAGGAGCACTCCAGAAAAGTCTGCCAAAACCGTTAGCTGCCAGTATTCAATCCGATATGGACAGCTTGACCCGCGTCAAGTCCCTCAACGGTATCGTTGAAAAGTTACTGGCAACAATCGCGCCAGTACCTGCGCTTGAGGAGAAAAATGGCTTGGGAAAGCATCTGTCCGGAGGGAAAGCAGCCCGCGCTATGTAATGCAGGCGCAGACTGAACCTTTACCTAAAGTCGAGTTGCTCTCACCTACCGGACTGTTCCTGATTACTGAAGATGAGCTATCAATTGCTCCTTACGTTGCAGATGCCTTGCAGCAAAGGGGAGCTTACACAGCGATTATCCCAACTGCCACGTTGCGCTCGCCAGAACAGCTAGCTAACGTAGTTACCCAACTGCGCCAAACTTACGGTTCTGTGACTGGAATCGTCCATTTAGCACCGCTTGCGGCTATCCCTTTACCAGAGAACTTATCCGATTGGCGGAACTATACTCAGCTTCACTGCAAAAGCTTGTTCCAGTTGCTACAGCTATGTGCTGCCGATTTGCAACAAGCTGGGCAAAAACAGCAAGGTCGGGTGGTTGCCGCTTCGCTGTTTGGGGGTCACTTTGGGCGTAATGGTCGCTTTGGTCTCGGTTTGCCAACTGGAGGGAGTAGCACGGGTTTATTAAAAAGCCTGATTAATGAATGGTCAGGTGTCCATGCCAAAGCTTTAGACTTTGACACCAGCCTATCTCCTGCTGACATGGCACAGTGCATTATTCAGGAGCTATTGTTGCCAGGAGGTCGGGTAGAAGTTGGTTATCCCCAAGGGAATCGCACGATTTTCCAGTTCGTTCCTGCACCTGTAACAACAGCAACGTCTTCCCGGTTAACACCCTCTGCTGATTGGGTTGTCTTGGTCACGGGTGGAGGCCAGGGTATCACGGCTGAAGTTGTCAGCGAAATTCTTGTCCCAGGAATGAGGCTGATTGTCGTTGGTCGTTCACCAGAGCCAATTGAGGAGTCCCCGGCAACAGTAGGGATTACTGAGATTGGTCAGATGCGCCAAGTCTTACTCCAACAGGCACGAACGCAAGGATTATCACCGACACCTGTACAGATTGAAAGTCAAATCAAGAAAGTATTTCGCGATCGAGCCATTCGCAACAACCTCCAACGCTTCCGGCAAGCCGGTGCTAAGGTTGAGTATTGGTCGATTGATGTCAGAAACGCTGAAGAAGTTGGCTCGCTGATTGAGGGAACTTACTCTCGCTACGGTCGTCTAGATGTTGTCATCCATGGTGCTGGCATTATCGAAGATAAGCTTCTGGCAGACAAAACCTTAGCGTCATTCGATCGCGTATTTGATACCAAGGTAGACAGTACCTTTATCCTCAGTCGTTATTTGCGTCCTGACACCCTGAAAGCACTCATCTTATTTAGCTCAGTAGCAGGACGCTGCGGTAATCGCGGTCAATCTGACTATGCGGCGGCTAATGAGGTGATGAACCGCCTTGCATGGTTGCTTGACGAACGTTGGACGACGACACGAGTTGTCGCTATCAACTGGGGGCCGTGGGACACCACGGGTATGGCGTCCGAAGAGGTCAAACGCCAGTTTAGACAACGGGGTATTATTCCCATCCCCTTGCCAGCCGGTCGCCAATTTTTTGTTGAGGAACTGTGTTTTGCCCGCAAAGGTGAAACTGAAGTGATTGCTGGTGAAGCGCCATGGGAAGCCGAAGAAGCTGAAAAGGGGAAAATCCAACGATGAATTTAGACACTGCATCTACCGATATCGCGATTATCGGCATGTCGGCTTTATTCCCAGGCGCGAAAGATTTGCCAACCTACTGGCAAAATATTCTGAATAAAGTAGATGCCGTCCGAGAGGCACCGGATAACTGGGCGATGCCCTATTTCGATCCAAATTCTCAGGAAAACGATCGCATCTACACCCGTAAAGGTGGGTTTCTCGACAAGTTAGCTGAATTCAATGCGATTGAATTCGGTGTGATGCCGAATTCTGTGGAAGGTTCCGACCCCGACCAATTTCTCGCGTTGAAAGTGGCACGAGATGCGCTTGCCGATGCTGGTTACATAGAAAAGCCATTCGATCGAGAAAAAACCGGCGTCATTGTTGGGCGGGGTACCTATATCAACCGGGGTTGGACGAATCTCCTGCAACACGGCACGATTGTAGACCAAACTCTGGACTTGCTGCGCCAACTTCAACCCAGACTCGATCGAGACACCTTAAGCGAAATCCGCAAAGAACTCAAAGCCAGTTTACTGCCGTTCAATGCTGAGATGGCACCGGGAATCGTGCCGAATGTAGTGACTGGGCGCATTGCTAACCGCCTGGGATTGATGGGGCCGAATTACATTATCGATGCCGCCTGTTCCTCGTCTTTAGTTGCGATCGAGTTAGCCATTAAAGAATTATTGAGCAATCGCTGCGACATGATGCTAGCGGGAGGAGTACACGCTCCGTCAGCCCCCCCCCTGCACATGATGTTCTGCCAAATTGGTGCTTTGTCACGCTCCAATATCCGACCATTTGACAAGTCAGGCGATGGGACGCTACTGGGCGAAGGATTGGGGATTGTAGCACTCAAACGTCTGGCTGATGCCGAGCGAGATGGCGATCGCATTTACGCCGTCATCAAGGGAATCGGTAGCTCCAGTGATGGCAAAGCACTTGGGTTATTAGCACCCCGTCTCGAAGGCGAAGTCCTGGCAATGCAACGAGCCTACACCGAGAGTGGCATCGATCCAGATACTGTGACCTTAGTTGAAGCCCACGGCACGGGCATACCCTTAGGAGACAAGACCGAAATCAAGTCTCTAACTAAAATCTTTGGTCAGCGACGAGGGATGCTTCCCCATCGGGCTTTGGGTTCTGTGAAATCCATGATTGGTCACTCCACGCTTGCTGCCGGAGCTGCCAGTCTGATCAAAACGGCTTTGGCGCTGTACCACAAAACATTGCCGCCGACGCTTTGTGACGAGGTTAATCCAGACCTAGAAATTGAGAAGACGCCCTTTTATATCAATAATGAAACCCGGCCCTGGATTCAGGGGAATGGGAAAGTACCTCGCCGTGCTGGTATCAATGCCTTTGGATTTGGTGGAGTGAATGCTCATGCAGTGTTAGAAGAGTATACAGGGCAACAGACCAAAGATGCCAAGCTACTCCATCAGCAGTTGCCTACAGAACTGTTGATTTTCTCAGGTGATAGCCGTACAGCGGTTATTGATGCAATTAGAAACGTCCAACAAATTCTCCAAGTTAATCCAAATATCGCTTTGGGGAACTTAGCTTACAGCCTTTCCACTCAGTCTGTTGGTAGCCATCGCCTAGCAATTATTGCCAAGGATGCCTCAGATTTAGAGAGCAAACTCAATCTATCACTGGAGAAACTTCAGGATACTAAACGCAAACGGCTGCAAGTCAGAAGTGGAATTTACTATGCGGAAATTGCTCGAACTGCTGAACCTGAGAAAATAGCATTTCTGTTTCCAGGAGAGGGTTCGCAATATCCCAACATGCTAGCCGACCTCTGCCTGTATTTCCCCAAAGTTCGGGAATGGTTCGACTTATTAGATGAAACGTTTGCCGACACTAGGGAACATCCACCCAGCCGCTTTATTTTTCCTCCCCCCACTGGCTTAACGGATGAAGAACGCCGCCTGGTAAAAGAGCAGTTATTCAGCATGGATGTCGGTTCAGAAACCGTGTTCACCGCCAGCATGGCGTTGTACGACCTCCTAAGCGATTTTGGCATCAAGGGTGATGTCATGCTGGGTCATAGTACTGGGGAAAGTGCAGCCCTAATTGCTTCCGGTACGGTAAGCAAGCTTGAGGGCGCACAACTGATGGAGAAAATACGCTACCTCAATCAAATTTACTGCGATTTAGAAGCCGCAGATAGCATTCCTAGAGGAGTGCTTCTCACCGTAGGTGCTGTTGACCCAACAGTGGTGCAACAAATAGTTGATAGAACCCAAGGGCGTCTATATCTAGCGATGGATAACTGCCCGAATCAGGCAGTCCTGTTTGGGAATGAAAGCGATATCGAGGCAGCGACTGAGCAATTGAAAGCTGCGGGTGGCATCTGTACCCGCCTGCCGTTCGATCGCGCCTATCATACTCCCCTGTTTGAAGGAGTAGCAACTGCTTTTCAGAAGTACTACGATACGTTAGACGTAGGCACTGGCTCGACTTGTCTCTACAGTTGCGCTACGGCTGAGGCGTTTCCAACCGAACCGGACGCGATTCGTACTTTGGCAGCTAAACAATGGTCTTCGCAGGTACGGTTTCGAGAAACGATTGAAAAACTCTACAACCAGAACATTAGAACCTTTATTGAAGTTGGGCCGAGTAGCAATCTCACAAATTTCGTTGATGACATTCTTCGGGGTCGAGACTATCTTGCCATATCTAGCAATAATCAAAGGCGATCGAGTCTCGAACACCTCGAACAGTTGCTAGCTCGACTCTGGGTAAATGGTACTGCGATCGATATGACTCCTTTGTACAGGTATCGACAAGTTACCCAAGTGAATCTCGATTCTGCCATCTTGAAGGAAAAAGGCGATCGCAAAGTTAGTCCTGTTTTAGAACTGACAATGCCAGTGATGCACCTCAAGCCAGAGTTCATCGAAACGATACAGGACAAACTCTCTCCACCTCAAGCCATCCCAGAACCTGTTATTGCTGCTGTCAGCAAAGAGAGGAACATAGAAGGTTTGAAGGCTGAAAAGTTGAACGTTGAAGGTTTGGAAAATTGGAATGATAGAGGGGTTGAGGGTTGGAATGCTGGAAGGTTAGAAGATCAGCTGCAACCTGCTAACCTACAACCTGCAACCTCTTCTAACCTGCAACCAGCCAACCTACAACCTATAACCCAACTACAACCAACACCCCCTTCTAACCTGCAACCAGTAACCCAACTGCAACCTACTGTTCAAACAACCAACAACCAACAGCCAACAACAGATTCCCGCCTATCCTTACTCTGCGCTCACTTTGATTTGATGCAAGAATTTCTTGAAAGTCAGGGGCGGGTAATGACAAGTTTGCACAATACTTTGTCTAACTCGAACCATAATACAAATGGTTACTCACCGATTGCCTTAGCTCCAGCGCCCCTAACTCATGAAGAAGCTTGGCCTCTCTTGGGTCAAATTATTGAAAGAGACTTCCAACATTTGTACTGCGAACGTCGCTTTGACCTGGAACACGATAGTTTTCTGCACGATCACACGCTTGGGAGTAAACCATCTCAACGCCATCCAGAACTCCTAGCCCTCCCGGTAATCCCGTTTACCATGAGCATGGAAATCCTTGCCGAGGCAGCAGCTTACTGGGTAGGTGGGGATAAACAAGTCATCGGAATCTACAACATCCGTAGCTATCGCTGGCTAGCTTTGGAGCAAGGATACCTTGACGTGGGTATACTGGCTCAAATGCTACCCAAACAAGACGAACAGACTTGGGATGTTCAGGTGCAACTGTTCCAGTGCAACTCGACAGAGGCAAGCGATCGCGTTTTAGTTTTTGAAGGTTACGTTAGATTATGCGATCGACTCCAGCCCTCTCTATCTCCCATAACCTCTGCCCTAGAAAACCCTAAACCCCATATATGGTCAGATGCAGAGTTATATACCACGGGAATGTTCCATGGAGAATGTTTTCAGAGCGTTAAACATATCCGTGACGTTGCCGAGCAAGGGATTGAAGCCGATTTACAGGTAATATCGATCGCTAACTTCTTCAGTCATACCCAGCGTCCTGTTTTTCAAATTGATGCGCCCCTACTTGACGCTGCCACGCAACTCGTTGCCTATTGGGTAGTGGATAAATTCCGTACAACGATGTTCCATACCTTCCCCTTCCAGATCCGGGCATTTCACCAGTATCAGGCGCAACTATCTGCTGGAAGTAAGGTGCTATGTCGGGGACTGATGCGCTTTACTAGCGAACAACAAATCGAGTCAAACTTTGATTTTATTGATGAAACAGGTCAGGTAATCGCCCGTCTGGAGGGTTTGCAAGAAATCTACCTAACGTTACCGCAAGATTATCATTACTGCCGTCAAAATCCACTAAAGACCGACTGGTCCCAACCCTGGCTTCAAATGGAAACTGGGCTAGTAAGCCGACGCATATTACCTCAGTCAGAACGCTTTCTTGAAGCATTGGGTGGCGTGATGAAGCACATTGTTGCTCATTTAATGCTCAATGCCAAAGAACGAGAGTATTGGTATGGATTACCTGAAAAAGGGCATCGACGCCGTGAGTGGTTGTTAGGTCGAATTGCCGCTAAAGATGCATTACGTCAGTGGGCTAAACAAACGTTTCAACTGGAACTTGCACCCGTAGATATTCAAATTCTTTCTACACAATCGGGTAAACCCTCAGTGCATTGTCCAGAATTAGAAAGACTGGCTCAAGTACCCGATCTTTCAATTAGCCACAGTCGAGGTTACATCGTTGCAGCACTAGCGTCACCCGGTAGCTTTATTGGCATCGATGTCCAACGCATTGAAGGCATTCGTGTTGATGATTTGCTCAGCGGAGCCTTTACCCAGCAAGAGCTAGACTTGCTAGCACAACTGCCTCAACTGGATAGAGCGAGGAGCATTATCGGGCTTTGGTGTGCCAAAGAAGCAGCCGCTAAAGCAGCAGGTATGGGGCTAATGGGCGATCCTCGGCAATGGCAAGTTAGTCACTATTCGCCAAGTGACCAACAAGTTGTTATTATCCATGCTGGCAAATCTTTTCAGATCCATCTGTATTGCATGGAGGAAGAGATGCTTGCTATCTGTCAGCACAGCTTGCAGTAAGGGGTATTGTCTTTCGCGACAGATTTCAACCTACGAACCAGTCAACGCTAGCAATTAAAAGGGGATTTATTCATGTCTACTCCTGAAAAAACATCAGTCCTCAGTCGCGAGGAAATTCAGTCGAGAGTAATTGCTGTCTTAGAAGATATGACGGCTGATTGGGAGCTTGATTCTACAGAAGGAATCGAACCAGAAACCCGACTGATGGAAGATTTGGCATTTGAATCGATTGATGTTGTGCAATTGGTAGTGGCAATTGAAAAAGAATTTAACCGCAAAGGATTGCCGTTTGAGAGATTATTCATGCATGAGGGAGATTACGTTGATGAAATCTTAGTCAAAGAAGTGGTTGATTTTCTAATGGAGAATCTGAAATAGTACTAACCTGATGAATAATGGGTCGATCGAGTGAAGCTAACCTCAATCCTTGAAGATGCAGAAGTAAGTGATGTTTTAGTGGTGGACTCGACTACCCAACTATCATCAGGAAGGAGCTAAAAAAGACAATGGATTGGTTCGAGTGGCACAAAGGCTACAGGAAATCTCCAGCCCTGAAGGCACGGCTGAGTCTTGTCCGCCAACAAATTTCCGACTGCTTGAATGCATGCCCAAGTGGAAAAATTCATGTCGTGAGTCTCTGTGCAGGTGACGGGCGGGATTTACTCGGAGCCTTAATGAATCACCCTCGAACCGGGGATGTGAACGCACGACTCGTAGAACTCGAAGGGCGATTAGTCGAATGTGGACGTGCCGCTGCAGAAGGGGCAGGATTGGCAGATCGACTAGAGTTTGTGGAGGGCGATGCCACGCTCTCATCTGCCTATGAGGGGATGGTTCCTGCCGATCTTGTAGTAGGATGTGGTGTTTTTGGTCATGTCAGTGCTAGCCAAACAGTTCGACTGATTCACAACCTTTCTTTTCTGTGTAACTCAGGTGGATTTTTCATTTGGACTCGTCGCTGTAACGATCGCGAAAGTAACCTCCACACCAACACTATCCAAAACCTCCTAGCTGAATCTGCATTTGAGGAAGTTAGCTTTGAAGTGACTCCTGAAGGCAAATTCGCCGTAAGTACTTACCGTTATCTCGGTGAATCATTGCCTTTACCTAATGACCAGCATTTGTTTGATTTTTCTGAATTTGCTGGCGCACTAGATTGGTAAATTTCCTCCTCTGTTAGGAAACCTACCGAGGTAGTCCCTTAAACTTTTGTGTTCGTTCAATTACTTAGCAAAACAACAAAGTGATTATGAATAAAGTTTTAATGATTGGGCTTGACGGTGCCACCTTCTCGCTACTCAAGCCATTGATGGACGATGGCACAATGCCGTTTTTGAAAAAATTTGTCTCTGAAGGTGTCCACGGGGATTTGATGTCAACGCCTAATCCTTTGACACCACCAGCCTGGATATCCATGTACACCGGGAAAAGCCCGAATGCTCATGGCGTGCATGACTTTCTCCGGCCTGAGGCGTCCAACGGTGATGTATTCCTCAAAATCAACGATTCGCGGGACATTCGCTGCGAGACAGTATGGTCTATGGCAAGCCGTCAGGGAAAACGGGTAACATCCCTGAACTTTTATGGGATGTCACCACCTATTCCAGTGAATGGTTATCTGATTTCTGGGTTTGTGCCTTGGAAGCATCTGCGGAGTGCTACTTATCCTTCCTCGCTATTTGATACGTTAAAAAGCTTGCCTGATTTCAACTACAAGAACTTGGGCATGGATCTGACAGAAGAAAAGAAGTGCTTTCAGGGCTTAAATGAAAAAGACCAAGAAAATTGGGTGATAGTTCACTCAGCACGGGGGAAAGCGTGGGGTGATTTACTCTCTTATCTTTTGGAAACTGACCCAAGCGATTTAAGTGCTGTTGTCTTTGATGGCCCTGACAAAATACAACATCTATTTTGGCGTCATCTCGACCCCGCGTTGGTCGAGAGCAACCCCAGCCCTCATGATGCCCATATCCGCGAACTTTGCCTAAACCACTATCGAGAGTTAGATTCAATCATCGAGCGGCTTGTTTCCTTAGCAGGCCCAGAAACAAATGTAATCATGACGTCCGATCATGGATTTGGTCCAACGACTGAAGTTGTTTACATCAATGAATGGCTGGCTCGAAATGGTTATTTAACCTGGTCTGAACATGCAGAATTAGATCCTAGTGGTAGGCTTACACCCGATCGCATGAAAGAGCATCTCATGATGATTGACTGGAAAAATACCCTTGCTTATTGCCCAACGCCCAGCAGTAATGCCATTTTCGTGAAAAAAGCTAATGGTTCTGGTAAGGGCGTCAAAGACGAAGACTATGTAGAATTCTGCACCAAACTACAGCAGCAGTTGCTGGAGTATAGAAATCCGGCCGATGGCGGACAAATTTTTGTTGAAGTAGAGCTGAATAAGTTAGACGGTTCTTCCGATAGCCAAACCTTACCCGATATCAATATCAAGCTGCGTGACAGTGGATTTGTGTCTATTCTCAAATCGACAGAGGTCGTCATACCTCGCGAAAAAGCCGAAGGAACGCACCGTCCGAATGGTATTTTTATCGCCAGAGGCCCAGATATTGAGGCAGGTCAACAGATTGAACCATTGTCGATTCTCGATATTACACCTCTGTTGTTATATTTTCTGGGGCTACCAATTCCCACAGATTTAGAAGGTAGAGTGCCAACAGAAATTCTACGTACCGAAACATTAATGTCCCATCCCGTTGAGTGCCAAGGTGTCACTAAATCCTTAAATGATGATGGTGAAACGCCGAGGGAAGATGCCTCGGACGAAGAGAAAGATGCCTTGATGGCACAGCTAAAATTACTCGGCTACATGGATTAATTGAAACAGTTATGCCCGAACTTGTAGTCGATGATGTCGCTCTGCATTATCAATGTTTTGGTGAAGGTGAGGACTTAGTACTCATCCACGGTTTAGGAGCAAACCTGGCTTGCTGGTATCCCGGCGTTGCCTCTGAGTTGTCCCAGCATTACCGGGTCATCCTGTACGACATTAGAGGACATGGTAAAAGCGCTATGCCCTTCTCTGGCTATACGATGACCCACATGATACGCGACCTGCATGTCTTGCTGGAACATCTGGGAGTGACACGTCTTCATGTTGTTGGACACAGTTTTGGGGCTAGAGTAGCCGTGCATTATGCTCTTCTCTACCCCCACCAAGTTGCAACCCTAACCGTGGCAGATACTCAGTTCAGATGCTTGCAACCTAGAACTCGGTTGTGCGAGTGGTCTTATTGGAAAATCTGGAAACAAGAACTCGAACAAAAGGGTATTCCACTGCCTTCTGATCGGGAGTTTATTAGCTTTCGTTTGCTCAAACAGTTGCATCAGGCTTCTGTTGAATTGATGCAAAGCTACTCAGGTAGAAGGAAACGCGGTCCGTCCTTGAAAAGTCGGGATATGGGACAAAAGGGAGCGGCACGTTGGGAACAGTTGATGGAGACTACTACAGCCAAGCAGGAACTGGATGATGGCGAACAGTTAACGCAAGCCGATTTTCAAACAATTGCCATGCCAACCTTGGCAGTTTACGGAGAGTATTCACACTGCATACCCTCTTGCGATAACTTGAAAGAACTGATGCAGGATTGTCAAGTCGTCCTTCAGCCTAAAGTAGGTCACTTTCACCCGATCGTCAGACCTAAAATGTTTGTTGAGACTCTAATGCAATTCCTGCAAGCTCATCCATTTAAAGCCGATCGACCGGATTTGAACGCGAGCTTGGTAGAACATCGACAGGATGTAGTAGTTGAGCGTGCTTCCTTGTAAATGAGTGCTGAGGGGAAAGTTGCGATCGTTACGGGTGGCAGCAGTGGCATTGGACAAGCTGCTTGTATTGCCTTAGCCAATGCAGGCTTTCATGTGGTAGTCATTGGCACTAGGCGCGATCGCATTAATGAGACACTGAATTTACTCGACAACTCTGTCAACAATCCACTCGCACTGCCTCACCTGGGATTGACACTCAATGTCACCCATGAGGACGACATGCAGGAAATGGTGGTGAAGACAGTAGAGCGATTCGGTAGGATTGACGTGTTGGTAGCTAGTGCCGCACGGGGAAAGCAGTCTGGCTCTGAGCGGCTGATGCCCCATCCAACGGCTTCACTTCCCCTAGAGGAATGGAATGAAGTCCTCAACGTTAATCTCACAGGGGTATTCTTGAGCAATCGTGCCGTAGTGCCTGTGATGATGCAGCAAGGGGTAGGTCATATCGTCAATATCTGCTCTTCGACGACAATACATGGTCTGCGCGGACAGGCTTATGCTCCTGCTTACTGTGCTTCTAAGTTTGGCATGGTTGGGTTTACTGAAGCTTTGGCTGAGGAAGTTGGTGCTTATGGGATTCGCGTCCAAGCGCTGTTTCCAGGCCCGGTGAAAACGCCATTAGTCGAGAAAACGGCATTGGTTCGTCGCTTCGGTGGACGGTATATTAATACTGCTACTATTGCTCAAACAATTGTCCATTTGGTTCAACAGCCACCTGATGCCATGATGATTCATCCCCATATCCTTCCGTTTGGTGGCTAGTAATAGGAAAAAACAGAAATTGTAGGTCTTGAAGTGGGTACTGAAAACGAAGCGGTGCTAGAAGGGAAAGTTAGTATTATTACTGGAGCCGGGAGCGGCATTGGTCGTGCCTGCGCCAAGTTATTATTTAGCAAGAAAAGTAAGGTCGTGCTGGTCGATATTAACCCGGATAACCTAGCGCACCTTGCCGCCGAACTCAAGGATATTGGAGACGCCAACGACATTCTGAGTCTGCCACTCAACGTGTGCAGTGAAAGCGATATGGCTCAGATGGCAAGTCAAACAGTCGATCGCTTTGAGCGTATTGACCATCTTGTCGCATCCGCTGGGATATTACGGGTTGATGGAGTTTTGAAGACTACAGTAGAAACCTCTCTAGAAGACTGGCAAAAGGTCATTCAAACCAATTTAACAGGAACTTTTTTAAGCGATCGCGCGGTTCTACCCACAATGATTGCTCAAAAACAGGGAGATATCATTAACATTTCCTCCGTTTCCGGGCGTCAGGGGCGTGCGTTTGATGCGGCTTACTGTGCTTCCAAGTTTGGCATTATCGGTCTGTCGGAATCCTTGGCAGAAGAAGTTTCTTCCTATGGAATTCGAGTGCAAACCCTTTTACCGGATGCCGTTGATACTCCGTTATGGAACCAGAACGGACCCCAGTCAATTCGGGCACCCCATACCTTGCCACCCGATCGAGTCGCGGAATGTATCCTGTCTATGTTAACGCTGCCTAGAGATGCATTTTTCCTTAACCCAGTAATCGCACCATTTAAAGGTCGTAAAAAGCGCCGTAAAGGTGGAGATGCTTAAGCAAATTAGCAGAAGTAGATTGATAACAATGCATACATCTCACCTGTATGAAACAGATTTTTATGGCGGGACTCAAGCTCCGCGCCAGCGTGTCAATTAGCAAATTGTCCAGTAAAGATAGTTGTCTACTCTCGATTTGGAGCGATATTCCTCAACCAGGGAATAGTCACTTCAGCCAGTTGCATACTATTGTCCATACCTGTTGCTAGTGGCTTCTATTGTTAAAGCATCAACAGTTGGAGATTGCTTGGTATGACCAATAGCCAGAAGAGGACTAAGGACAGGTATGTCTCAGCCTCAGCGAGAAATGTTTTCTCCCGGATGAGAAAGCTTATGTTTCATGCGATGCTAGCTACTCTTGGAGTTAGCAGTCTAGTTACTGGAGTACAGAAGCCTGGATTGGCTGCTAACTCCAACGTAATTTTTCAATCCAATGGTGATTTCAGTACCTTATCGGGTGAGTCGCTGCGAGGAATTGATAATCGAAACAGTGCTAAAGACTACTTAGCAACCTTTCCAGACACGAGACCGCAACCTGAACAGGAACCGATTGTATTAGGTCGTGAGACAGAAGTCTCGTTGGTTCAAGTTCCAGCAAGTCTTTTAAACTTGATAAACAGAGTAGACTTTAATACCGGCGGTTCATCGCTCGACTCGGATCAACTCGTTAAAATACGATACCGCATGAATTTGAGCTAGCCTAGAACACTACAGGCACTCTAAGCAATGCTCGTCTGTTTCCCTGCTTCTGTACGAGCGTATGGCAATACGCTCGTACTTTCCACTTCCCATTTTCCAATTAGCCAGCCGACTTAATCCAAGTGTTGACTCGACTGTAGAGCGATCGCGCAATTTTTGAAAGCTGGTGCTTGCGATACCAGGTTTGAAAGGCTCTTTCGTACTCTTCACCCTCTAACTGGTAAGTATTCCAAGCATTCAATCCCAGCCCTAACCCCCAAAACAACAGAATATATAAAGACCAGGATAGTTCGCCAGTCGTCAGTACGTTCAAACCGACTAAAAAGCTATTGACAATTAAATATTTACCAAAACGTTTCTTTAATTGACTATGCCGATAAAGATTAAATTCACGATGTTTTTGTCGCTGGTCTTGCTGAATGAGCCACTCTTGTTCTGCCTCTAAAAGGTTTTCAGCAGATATACCTAATTCATCAGCAATTTCCATCAACTGCTCGCGAGATAACTCTCCGCCATCTGACTGACGAGCAATGGCAATATTGAGGATTTGCTGGATATCTTCTTGGTGATAAGAGCGGGTAATTTTGCTATTAAATACAGTCATGGTCTAGCTCATTATTAATATCGAAACGCCTCTGTGCTCTAGACCCCTGATCCTGCTCAAGGTACGAAGAGCGACCTTATTTTATTATGACGATTTCAACCGGAGTAGTGCAAACCGATCTTATTCCCAAAGTATCCCTACATCCGAACTTCTACGGGCGGATCTTACGACAGCCGATAGATGAAGATATGTTTTACATATCGTTACGATGGATAGATAGACAGAGGACAATTTAAAAATACGTCTTAAAGGTAAAGATTTGAGGTAGCCCATATGAATGGCAGTATTCGTGTTGGTAGTTTATTTGGAATTCCGTTTTATGTGCATCCGTCTTGGTTTTTAGTACTAGGCTTAGTCACTTTCACTTACGGGGGTGAACTGGCAGCCCTCTTCCCAGGATTAGGTGTGGGATTACCTTGGCTTTTGGGACTTGTCGCTGCACTGTTATTATTTTCCTCTGTCTTAGCTCATGAGTTGGGCCACAGCTTTGTTGCGAAAAGTCAGGGTATTCAGGTTAGATCGATTACCCTATTTCTGTTTGGTGGCTTAGCAAGTTTAGAGAAAGAGTCCGAGACTCCAGCACAAGCCTTCTGGGTTGCGATCGCAGGGCCAGCCGTTAGTTTGCTGATATTTGGTCTATTCACCGCGATCGGCATCGGTACCGGAATTTCTGGCCCATTGGCAGCCATGGTCAGTCTGATTGCCTACATTAACTTGATTTTGGCTTTGTTCAACCTGATTCCTGGTTTACCGTTGGATGGGGGCAATATCCTCAAATCACTGGTTTGGAAAATTACTGGTAATCCCTACAAAGGTGTGGTTTTCGCCAGTCGAGTCGGTCAGGTTCTGGGTTGGATTGGCATTGGTGTAGGATTGCTCTCGATCTTGGGAATCAGCCCTATTGGTAGCGTCTGGACGCTGTTAATCGGTTGGTTCCTGCTGCAAAACGCAGGACGATCGGCTCAATCGGCTTCAATTCAAGATATGCTAACGACGTTGAAAGCAGAAGACGCCGTAACCCCCAATAGTCCAATCGTATCGGCAGACCTCTCCTTGAGAGAGTTTGTGAATAACTACATTATTGGTAAAGAGACATCGAGCAAGTTCTTAGTTACTAATGAAGAAGGACGATTACTCGGCGCACTCATCGTCGATGACTTGAAAAACGTACCCACTTCTGATTGGCCTGCGATCGAAGTTAGCGAACTCATGCAGTCTGTTGACCTTTCGACTATCGTGCAATCCGATCAATCGCTATTAGATGTTGTAGTGCTGTTGGAAAAAGAGCAGCTAACTCAACTGCCTGTGGTTCGCGAAAATGGCGTGTTAGTGGGACTTTTGGAAAAGACTGCGATTATTCGCCTCCTTGAGCAAAGAAGCCACGTCAAGCCTGCCTAATTGGTAATTCTTCAGTTAAAAAGCGATCGCGAAAAATGAAGTTCAAATGCGATCGCATCTCCCTCGGACAACGATACTCTTCAAATGTCCGGGGGAGCTTTGTCTACAGGTACATAATCAAACTAGAAATCGATCGTCGAGTTGTTGAGCTTCCAAAAGGCAGCAACTCGTGCCTCCCATTGTTGCTGAAGAGCCTGCATTGCCTCCGGCTCAAACCAGAATACTTCAGCAGGCATATCCGGAATTGCCACAGCCAGCAGAGTGTGTTCTAGGTTAACTCCATGTTCTTTGTAATGCTGATTCACGGCACTACAGTAAGCAGCAAGTTGGAGTGGATAGTCGTACAGACGTTCGATTGAACCTTTCGGTTTGTCTGCTGTTTTCCACTCACAGATACAGGGAACACCTTTAAAGCTAGCAATACAGTCCACTCGTCCGGCATATCTTAACTCATCGTTAAACACCGTACCCTCTAGCAGCCTAATAGTACCAATATCTTGCAAGATTGGCTCGATGCTCTGCCAGTAGGGTTGGATGGCATCAGGGCAAGGGGAATCCTTCCCTTCAAGGTAGCGCTGAATTTGCTTATGGGTTCCCGTGCCGCGACGGGAGGCAGTTCCAGAAATTCGGTTGGCTTCAGCTACTCCAACTCGCTGCCGCCAATTGAGCAGCCTGTCTCGATCCTCTTGGGGTTTAGTAGCATTGAGAATTGTTGTGACGCTTGGCAGTCTTCTGCCGCGATTGTCTATGTAATATTGCTTCCCATTTTCCCGCAACTGTTTGGAACTGGAACGAGGGAGTAGTTGAATATCAGAACGCATTAATTGCTGTCTTTCCTAGAATAGTTCCTGTGACATCCTATCCGTAAAACTTTTAATTTAAACATTAACGAGCATCTTTATTCATCACCATTCGGAAAGACGCCTTTAGATAGAGAAATCGTCAAAATCTAAATAAAAGAACTAGCAGGGTACTGATTCGGATATACGCCTTTGGATAGAGACTATGTCTGGTACAAAAGAAGCAAAAGTCGCTAATGTAACGATTTGGCAAAACCTTGACTTCAAAAAGGTGAAGCAGAGACTCAATCGAATTACTGACCAACTTGAGGGAGTTCTGTCTCAGTCTTCTCCGATTGAAGCAACCGCTCTGCTCGATCCTGACGACCATATCAAGCTCAAGGAATTCATGGCAGCGAACAATCTAACTGAGTCGCAAGCGATCGCTGTAATACTCCATGCCTTTTTTGATACTAAACCACAGCACTAGTACAGCTCCGCAGAAGTTTTTAAGCGGTTGAACTCCTTGCCGAGTGAAATCGTCAGCCTTGAGTAACTGCTTAGTTATTTCTGCGAAGCTGCACTGAGCACTATTGATGCGTCGGTTTACCTCACCTGGGCTTGGAGAGAGGGCTTAGCTTGGCTCAATTTAGCCTTTAGGGTATCCCAGTTGACTCCTTCTAAGCTAGGCAGAACAACATGAGCTGCACCAACGCGCTCAACGGGACCGAGTCCCACTGCTCGCATGCCAGCGGCTAAGGCTGCCTCAACACCAGAAGCGGCGTCTTCCACAACAACACAATGCTCTGGTGCAAGACCCAGTTGAGCAGCCGCGTGCAAGAACAAATCGGGTGCCGGCTTGGAGCGTGCTACGCTGTAGCCATCGGAGATAGTATCAACTCGATCGGCAATACCCAAGCGTTCGATGACTTCCTTGGCATTCTTGCTAGCTGAACCGAGTCCTACTTTTATCCCCGCAGCCCGCAGTTCATCCAATAGCTCTAAAGCGCCAGGTAGCAAGTCGTCGCGACTGATATCTTTGATCGATTCCAGATAGTAACGGTTCTTGCGCTCCATCATCTCCTGGATTTGTTCATCCGTTCTCGGGCGACCTCCCAATAGGTGTAGCAACGAATCCCGACGTGAGAGTCCCCGCATGGCCTCGTTCGCTTGTCGGTTGAAGGGAATACCTTCTTCATCAGCTAACCGTTGCCAGCCTCGATAGTGATATTCAGCCGTCTCCGTCAGTACGCCATCGAGGTCGAAGATGAAACCTCGGATATCGGGGACGTTAGCGGGAGAAGTCCCGGTTGTTCCATTCTCGCTTTCTACCATTGTTCCTGAGAGTTCTATGGGTTTTTTGGAGTGCAGATCGAATTCGTACCACTGGTCGCGCCAGTGTAGCTTAAACTTAACCCGCGTCCAGCTCGCAGGGAAGTGGGGCTGAGGGACAGGGCCATTCTCGGTGATCCGAATCCCGGCGAAACCGAAGACAATCGCCTGCCACACGCCGCCCGCGGAGGCGGCATGAATCCCTTCTTTAGCGTTGCGCCGCGTGTCTTCTAGATCCACCAAGGCAGCTTGCATAAAGCGATCGTAAGCTTCGCCGGATTGACCGAGGTACGAGGCTAAAGCCGCATGGATGGCTGGACCAAGGGATGAACCGTAGGTGATATCCGTGCGCGGCGCGTAATAATCCCAGTTCGTTTGCAGCGTCTCTAGCTCGGAGTAGAAACCACCGGATTCGCGTAGCAAATAGAGGAGCATCAATACGTCCGGTTGCTTGAGCACCTGGCGCTTGCTAGCTCCTTCGATACCCAGGATAGCCTGCATCGATCGCGTTCTCGGCTCGTAATCGGCCAAGTTTAAATCTTCAAGGTTGAAAAATCCCTCAAACTGCTCGATAATCCGGGTTTCCGGGTTGTAGAGCAGCCAGATATTGCTGATAATGTCGCGCCAACGAGCTTGCCGCTCTAGGGAAATATGCAGTCTCTCCTCAAGCTTTGCGGCTCGCTCGGGATAGTCATTCCGCAACCATTCCAGGACGAGGAGGGCCTTGTCCAAATGCCATTGCACCATCCGGTTGGTGAAAGCATTGTTGCTGACGTGTTCGTGATACTCGTCCGTGCCAATAACTTCGCGGATTTCGTACTGTTCCTGCTTGGCGTTCCACTCAACGCGGCTACCCCAGTAAACAGCTGTGTCCAGAATGAGTTCGGCACCGTAGTCGCGCATCCACGCATCGTCATTGGTCGCCTGCCAGTATTGCCAGACAGCATAGGCAACATCGGTATTAATATGGAGTTCGCGATCGCCACACCAAATCCGCACCAGTTCCTCGCTGTTGTCTGCCGGGGGTACCCAACGGGGAGTCACCTCATCTCCCGTGCCAGCACTTTCCCAAGCAAACATTGCTCCCTTATAGCCAGACTCTCGTGCCTTACGCCGCGCCCCTTCAAGGGTATGGTAACGGTAGGTCAGCAAATTACGCGCTATCTCTGGTTGCGTATAAATCAGGAAAGGAAGGACAAAAATTTCAGTATCCCAGAACACATGACCGCGATAGGCAAAACCAGAGAGTGTTTTCGCTGGAATGCTGACAGTATCGTCATGGCGCGGTGCGGCAATGAGTACCTGGAAAAGGTTATAGCGAATCGCCAACTGAGCTTTAATGTCGCCCTCAATCACCACGTCGCTCGATTGCCACTGCTCATCCCAAGCCGCTTCGTGAGCGGATAGTAAAGTAGCGTAGTTCGGCTGCTGCCGCAACTTGTCTTGGGCAGCTTGGGCTGGAACCTTCTCTTCCCGTGAGGTGAAGAGAGTAACCACCTTCTCTAGCGTCACCGTCTGTCCGGACTGAACGGGGAGGGTTACTGCCAAATTAGGATAACCCTGACACCCCGTCACGCGCACGGTGGCATTCGCGTCGGAGGCAGTTAAGCGAGTTGCCATGCCCAGTTCGATGCCAGAGCTTCGCGTGCGAACGTGCATCCAAGCAGCATGAGCGCCCTCATCGGTGAGGATATCTCCTTGGTTCACCCATTCCCAGTGCATTACGCCTTGGTTATCTGGATAGCCGTTGATGCTGGCTTGCACCTCGACCGTTCCCTCAAAATCTAGAGGCGTCACCTGACAGCGCAGTGCTAATACGTGCCGATCGGCTAAGCTCGCAAAGCGCTCGAAGTGGAGATCTACCGTGTAACCCGAGCCACTACGCCAGCGAACATCGCGGATTAAGACACCTCGACGCACGTCAAGTTGACGCCTGTAGCTGAGAATTTCACCGTGATCGAGGCGAAAGCGATCGCCATTAATAATCACCACGAGTGGTAGCCAGTCAGGGCAGTTCGCGAGTTCTGTATGAACGACGGGAACGTCATCGTAAACACCGTGAATCAAGGTCGCTCCCATCGCACCAGGATACCCTTCCTCGAAACTGCCCCGCGTTCCGAGGTAGCCATTACCTACAGTGAAAACAGTTTCCTTATAATGCAACTGGGTTGGGTCAAACTGAGTCTCAATAACGTCCCAGTCAGTATAGGTATGATGACAAGTTGGTTCTTTAGATTTGGTCATTTGTCCTTTGTTCAGTTGTGGGGTGTTCGCTACAAATAGTGCTAATCGATAGAGCGCTAACCACTCGCAAGGGCTGCTGGCAGTAGATCGAGTGCCGATCTACCGCTTGGGGTACTGAAGAAAACGTCCTACTGCTGCATGTGCTGGTGTAACAATTGTTCGGCTTTGGGCTTGAAACTTAAATAAAACAACGCTTCGAGATAACGGAGCAGCGCTTTGCGGCTTTCCGGAGACGCATAGTTCCAGAAGCCGTAGATTTTCGCCAAGCCAAGCAGTTGCTTAGTGTGGCTTTTCCAGTTGTATTTGTCTCGGATTCGCTTTACTGACGATTGAGAAATCTTGTGCCAGTAGTCAGGTTCTTCGTCGCACTTAGAGATAAAATCGAGAATTTTTTGGGCCATTCCCGCTGAATCAGTCGGATTAATGTGGAAACCACTTTCTCCTTCCTGAATGATTTCTAACGGCCCACCAAACTGAGTCGCAAAGGTGGGCAGACCAGAAATCATGGCCTCCAAAATTGTCAGACCAAACGCTTCAAAGCGAGCCGGTTGGACAAAAATACCGCCACAATCGGCAATGACTCGATAGACTTCACCCGTATCGATCGTGCTTAGAGGCAGGCTCAACCAACGAATATGTCCTTGTAAATTGTATTGGTCGATCAGGTGATGAAGCTTGGCGATTTCATCTCGTTCTTCCGGGTCTGTTGCATCCTCAGGACGTACTTTGCCGGTGACGAGGATTAAGTTGCAATACTCCTGCAACTCTTGACTCTTGCCAAAGCATTCCGCTAAACCCGTGAGGTTCTTGCTGGGGAAGAGGGGAGCGAGAGCCAATAGGGGCCGCTTGCCTGGGTCATCGAGATAGCCCACGATTTGCGAGTCTTCACGGGTAAAGAGCATCTCTTTAATGCGTTCGCATTCGCTCTTATCTCGTTGTGAGAGGTCCGTATGCGGGAAGAAATGCCTTTCATTCACCCCAGGCGGTACCACGTTGAATTTGGGACTGAATAGATCGATCCCATCGACCACATGATACAGATTGGGCATTGTGAAGAATTTATAAGACTCGTACTGCCCCAACTGATCGGGCGTTCCTACAATTTCTTGATAGGTGCTAGTGATGATGAAGTCTGCTGCATTCATTCCGATCAAATCGGCCGTGAATTGCAGCGAAAAGTGGTATTGCTCCTCTAAGTCTTTCCAATAGAGGTTACTAAATAGATATCTCGGCTTTTCCAAAACGTGAGCAATATGGCACTGGGTTACCTTGAAACGTTTGGCCAAGAGGAACGCGACTAATCCACCATCGGAATAGTTACCGACCACTAGATTGGGGCGTCCCTTAAACACCTCCAATAGCTCTTTTTCAGCCTTCTCGGCAAAGCTTTCGAGATACGGCCAAATCTCAAACCGCGAAATCCTATGTTCAGTAACTTTGGGATTAAAGTCCGGGAAGGGAACTCGCAAAATCCAAGCGTTTTCGGTTCCCTCTATTTTTTCCAGGCGTTGGTCTGATTTGGTTCCCTCACTATTCGGAATCAGCCGTGTCAGGATAATGACCTTGGGCTGCACGCCTAGCACATCTAGTCCAGCCAGCTTAATATCTTCTTTTAGCTGATTCTCTAAACTCCGAGCTTGATCGAGAACGTAGAGGACGTGACCGGCGGCTTGAGGACGACCCGCCACTTGTTCTTGACCAAACCAACCGTGGACGGAAACTAGGACGATCCGGAAGACGAGTGGAATGTGGGAAATGAAGGCTTCCAAGACAGCGTGATCGGGTGAATCAATCAAGCGATCGAGCAGTTCTAACGTTTCCCGCACCCGACTAGCGGTATTGCCCCATCCCGGTTCAAAGCCCAAAACATGGAGTTTAGAACGAAACTCTGTATAGGGTTCGTCCCCTGGGCGTTCGTTGACAAATTTTAACGCAAGCTTAAGCTGTTTCGAGAGTTCGGTGGTTGTGCGAATTCGCTCGTTAATCAGCAACGGCTGGTCTTCATACTTTGAGGCGTGCAAAATGTTTAGAAACGCCTCCAGCCAGTGCTGAGAAGGAACGTTCCCCATGTCCCGTTTGCTATCGGTAAATAGCTGGCTGGATAGATAACGGTGGAGAAACTCTATCCCTTTCCCAATATTTCTGGGGTCGCGAATCGTGGGAAAAGATTCGTAGAAGGGATGTAAATCAATTTCTAATAGACCGCCCGAGTATGGGGAGTAACCTGTGCCACCAGAAACAAAGCGATCTTGTAAGTCTAGCAATGCCTGCACTGGCATCGAGTCAACGCCACTGAGGTCTATTGGCAACCGACAGACTTCTTGAGAGGCAACTTTGGGTCGAATAATAAACCATACGTTCCCATCTTCGATAATAATCTCATGGGTGTAGTGAATGAGTTCGCCCAGAGCAGAAGTCCGGTAAAAGTAGGCTGGTTTGTTGGAGTTCTTGCAGTAGTCTTCAAAAGCTTGTAAAATTTGGTTTCTCAGGAAGTACCGCTCTCGGTCGGTGCTTAGCTGATTTAGCAACTGGTGCAAATCTGCTTTTTCATCACCGTCAAGAACGGCTCTTAACAGTTCACTCATGGCTTCTCCCTAATGCACTTGAGTAACGGATGAGGGCTACCTTAACTTTTAGTCCTAGCACATCTGTCAGTGGCGCAATTCACCAACTCCTATCGCTGAATCGAGTCTTCCGGCAGCAAGTAATGTCAGGATTTGCCAGTACCCTCTACTCATAATCGATCGCCTGGTATTTCCTTCCGGATGAATCCAGGAGATTTTGCGCGACCAAGCGATCGCGTTAGCTACAGCATGATTTGATTTAGTGCTTTAGCCTAGCGATTCTACAGAATTAAGCGGTGGCGACAGTTCCATCATCTGACTCCACTGATGTGGATTAACCCATCGACGCAAGAAGCTTGATGGTTCTTACACCAACGGTTGTTAGTGACCAACTTGAACGAGTAGGAGCAATAAGACACAAAACAGAAGAACTTAAAATCTCAGTTCTATCAGCCGAACCCGTTAACTGCGCTGTTGCTGGAGAAGTCGTATCGAGGTACGTCCGGCTTCATCTGGCGAGTTCAGCGCACTCGCAGCCTAGCGTGATACTGTATCCCATGCATCCCTTGAACCCATTCTATGCGGTTGAACTCATCTTGCGCCTATTCTTTTCAGAGTCTTCAAAATTGCTTACGAAAGAATATAACCAGAAATGTTCTATGAAGCTCATGCTAAAGATAGCACCTCAAGAATAAAATTTCATCGGGTTGCGGTGAGCGATCGCTTTTCGCTAGCTC
>DATNPT010000404.1:0-14343 GCA_036703075.1 Chroococcales cyanobacterium | reverse complement strand
CCCTCAATCAGCAATTGAGAAACCTCGGAAACGAGAATTGTTAAAACTAGAACATCATCAATTTGCCCAATTACAGGAATGAAGTCTGGAGCAATATCAATCGGGCTAAAAATGTAGAGCAGTGACCCTAAAACCATCCACCAACGGTACTTTGGATTGCGGATGGTGTTGCGATACCAGTTGTAAATTGATTGAATAGAAAAATTATTCATGTGCCTGACCTCTATCTATTATTAATCCTGCCAAATTCTCACACTAACTTCCGGTGTGGATAACCCCCATAGTTTTGTCGAGTTATGGCGTATTTATTGCTATTAATAAAGTTCAGAGAGTGAGCAGCCAACAGTCATAAGAGGGAGATTCTCAGTATTGGCATCCCTGTGGCTTCCCCAATCTGGCAGAATGAGTGACGGATGGAGCATCCATCGGGGTAAAAGTACATCTGTACTGTTGCGTCAAACTCGCGATCGCACCAACCCATAAACGCTCAGTGCAGCGTAGCAGAAATAACTATCCAGTTGAAAAAGGGTAAACAGCTTACGGAACAAGCTTTTTTGCCTTCTGTATAAGAGCCTTCTGCCTTCTTGCACTCAGCCTGTAGCTTTTCCTGTACATTCAGCATGGCTGAACTATGACGCTCGTCAAATTGCCACTCTCGCTTTCCCGCACGAACACACTGACAAGAGAAAATGACATTATTTTTCGTTGCTAGCGGCTCGAAACCCTAGAATTGGAATGGCTTGTGCTTCAGAGGAATAATTGGTGCTTGGCAATCAAGGGAGGTAAGAACAAACCGTGGATATAAGGGAAATCATTCAAAAAGGCGGGCCAGCGATGTGGCCACTGTTGGTCTTATCGATCCTCGCTTTGGGCACAATCTTGGAACGTATTTGGTTTTGGACAAGCCTTTCATTCCGGGAAAGAGAGACTGTCAATCGCGTGCTAGATGCGGCCACTCGCGACTGGTACGCGGCCAGAGAGCTAGCTCTTGAGGCGCGGCGACAACCAATCGGACGTTATCTCTATGCTCCGTTACGGCTGAAGAATCCTGACCCAGAATTGTTCCGACTGGCACTAGAGTCAGCGGCTGATGATGAGCTAGCATCAATGCGACGGGGAGACAAGCTTCTCGAAGCTGTGATTTCTCTAGCACCTTTACTAGGATTGCTAGGTACAGTTTTGGGGTTAATCCGCTCGTTAGGCTCAATTCGCATTAGCGATCTCGGAACAGCTTCAACGGCCGGGGTAACGCTGGGTATCGCGGAATCGCTGATTAGTACGGCGACAGGGATGATTGTCGCAATTGTTAGTTTAGCTTTCTACCGATTCTTTCAAGCGCTTTGGTTTAACCAAGTGAAAATTTTCCGCAAAGTCGGAAGTGAGATGGAACTGCTCTATCGACAAGATTGGATACAGGGCAAAGACACAGATACTCATCGCCATCGCGACCTAACCGAGAATAATACAGAAGTTTCTGAATTCACCGAAAAATAAAATCGCTTTTGGGTGTCCTGACGGGACGCAGGTCGTTAGTATGGCAGAACCGCCCTATTAATTGAGGTTTATGGACAAAAAAGTTAGTTCAACGACTTCTCTTTCAACCCCTCGGCCTCTGAGATTTCAGATGGATCATCCAGTTGAAGAAGTCCGGGTTGAACTCATCCCTCTGATTGATGTCATTTTTTGTATTTTGATTTTTTTCATCTTGGCGGCAGTGAGTTTTTCTCGTCAGCAGGCAATTAGTGTCGATTTGCCTAAGGCCGGTACTGGAACAGCACAAGGACGAGAACTCTTAGTCGTCAGTCTCAACGAACTCGGTCAAGTCTACGTAGAACAGCAGCCTGTTGCGACGAAAAAGGAATTCTTGCAAAGATTGCAAACCTATCGCCAACAGAACCCGAATGGGGTGATGGCACTGTATGCGTCCACCAATTCTAGTTACAACGACGTTGTACAAGTTTTGGATTTGCTGCGAGAAGTGGGAGGCGATCGCGTAGCGCTAGCCACTTTACCGGGAGATGGAAGCTCGACTAAAGAATCGGAACCTACACTACCACCGCCTGCGCCAACTGGTGTTCCTGGCTATACGCCCTACCCAGGAGCAAATCCTTATGGTACGCCCAATCTCCCAAACTCCCTCAATCCCGCTCAGCCACAAGTGCCAGTCAATCCCGGACAGCAGCTCCAACCAGGATTACCCGGAACTAACCCCAACATTCCCCAAGGGTTACCCGGTCAAGTACCTAGTTATCCCAATGGTACAACCGTGCCGAGTCCTGGTGCTACGGTTTCTCCCAAAACGAATAGTGCTGCGCCCGGAAATGCCAGCGTACCGAGTCCAGGTGCTGTATCTCCAAAAACCAATACCGCGGCACCCGGTAATGCCACAGCACCTAGTTCTGGTGCAGCGTCGCCGCCCAAAACGGAGAATACTGCACCCAAACGGTAATTCTGGGAGTCTCCTTCAACCTTCGTAGGGGCGCACTGTTGAAAGCCCCTACAACACAATCATCTGGTTAATCCTATCGACCGAACTTCTGACGAATCCGCGAGACAAAAATATCGACCTCTGGCAAATTGAGCCGTGTAGCAAATAGAGCGAAAATACCTAGACCGACTATCCCAGCTAAGCACAATTGCAGCAGATGGACTAACAGTCCCTGAGCATTCCAAACCTGCTCAAACCCCCAACTAACCCCCCAACCGGCTAACCCAGCCACAGCACTGCCAACTGCTAAACCTAAAAATGGTAAGCCCCATTCTCGCCAAGGTAAACCATTAATTTTGCGATTCAAACACCAAAGCAACGCTACTGTTGAGGTTAAGTTGACGCTTACGGTTGCCAAGACAAGACCAGGCGCACCTAACGGCTCGACGAAAAAATAGTCGAGTAAGCCGTTGAGAAAGATATTGAAAATACTGATGCGAAAGGGTGTCTCGCCATCTCCCAAGGCATAAAAGACTCGCACTAAGACATCGCGTGCCAA
Organism: Chroococcales cyanobacterium; assembly: GCA_036703075.1. GTDB lineage: Bacteria > Cyanobacteriota > Cyanobacteriia > Cyanobacteriales > Coleofasciculaceae > DATNPC01. The sequence continues at coordinate 11,356 of DATNPT010000404.1, read as the reverse complement.
GTAGACAAACATTCCCAAACCGTAAACAACCAGCAACGAGGCAACCAGTTGAGATGCTTGGTTTTGGAAAGCGCCGCGCTGGTAAATTACTTTGACAATTGGGATAGCTAAGGCGATCATCAAAGCACTGAGGGGCAGCATGGTTAGAGCCGTAAGCAGTAATCCCTGACGAATTCGGACCTTGAGTTCCGGCCAGTTTTCGGGAGCAGCCAGTCGAGAAAATACCGGGAGTAGGGGGACTAAAATGACATTGGAAATAATTCCAAGTGGAGTCTGGACTAATAGCCCTGCGTAGTTCATCGCTGCTGCTGCTTGGGGAATGGTAGAGGCGAAAAATAAGTCCGTGTAGACATTAATCTGCAACATCCCAGAGGACAGGGTAGCCGGCCCCATCACCTTCAGAACATCGCTGACTCCAGGCTGCTTCCAGTTAAATCGCAGACGTAACGTCCCTAAGCCTGCACGCCACTGTGCTGCTAATTGCACTAGCCATTGCAAGAGTGCGCCGCTTAAGGTACCCCAAGCTAAAACCATTCCACCGAGCATGACGTACTTCGGGGCGTTGATTTGGTCACCCAGGTAGAACGCTAAAACGAAGAGTCCACCGATCAGGGTAATACTGGAGAATAAGGGACTGACCGAGGGAAGCCAGTACATATCAGCGGCATTGAGGGTGCCAAAACCAATGCCGATCAATCCAGCAAGGACGGCCATCGGTGCCATAATCTGAAGTTGTTGAATTGCGATCGCTCGCACATGATGGCTCAATCCTGGTCCAACCAAGTCGATGAAGAATCCCGCAAACACAATCAAAACCACAGTGACTAGGAGTAACAGCACTCCTACTAAGGTTGTGATCGTTTCGACAATGGGTGCAGCCTCAGACTTATCGCGCTTGGCAAGCACGCTGACAATCGCGCTGTGAAATGGGCCATTGATTCCCCCTAGCAATACCAACAAAAAGCCAGGGACGACATAAGCGTAACTGTAGGCATCAACGGCTGGCCCAACACCAAACGCAGCCGCGATCGCTTGCTGACGCACTAATCCAAAAATCTTACTAATCAACGTGGCAACAGCCACGATTCCAGCAATTCCAGTTAAGGAACGAGCGGCCTTCTGTCTATTCGACACAAATCGTTAATTATTACTTAGAGTGACCTCCTAACATTTAACCAAATGCAGGGAGCTTTACCGGAGCTTGGATTAATATTTCTCTGTTGCATCTCCCTTCACAAGCCCCGTCGGAGTGAATCAGATCCAAGGCATCTAACTCCGCTCTAACCCGCGGTGGGACTCGCGAACCGTTGCAAAAGCTCTCAGAGTTGCGTCTTGCGACGGCTGTAGGTTAAGAAGTACTTAATCTGACTTGCCATTACTCTAAATTCGATAATCTTATTGTAGATTGAGAACTTAACCCCCTAGCCCGCTTAAAATCTTAGATCTCTTTTAGCGCAATCCCCATCAGATACAGGCTATCTCGCTGCGATCGCACTCAGTTCAGTCAATTAGCTAGTGAGGGCTGGCATTGAGGGTGCTGAGGTTGATTGCAATCGGCAAATTGGGAATTATTTTTCAGGGGTGTCTATCAAAACCTGTTAGTTTTTTCTTATACAAGTCAAATTCAGATAGCGAGTAGCTAGAACTGAGCATCTATCCTTCAATTTTATATCCTGAATTTGAGATTCATTTAATTCGGTGTATTTCAGGAGTTTTGCTATTTAAATACCAGTGAATAAGGTTTTTTAACCTAGTGCAAAACGATGCATACAGAATCATTCTATGCAGATTTACCCATTATCCACCAATTTATAGATATTACTGATTCTAGAAGTTTTACCGCTGTACCTAGTGATTGGTATGTTATCATTACCGACCTAGTTGGCTCTACTAAAGCGATAGAAGCAGGACGATATAAAGATGTCAATCTTTTAGGAGCTTGTTCGATCGTTGCGGTACTGAATATAGCTGATAAACGAGAAATTCCATTTGTGTTTGGGGGAGATGGTGCTGCAATCTTAATTCCCCCTTCCCTTTTTACAAAAGCGAGGAAAGCCTTGTTAGCAACTCATCAGCGAGCTAGCAGAGAATTTGGCATGAATTTGCGGGTAGGGGCGGTACCAATTTCTGATCTAACAGCAGCTCGGTACGATGTTAAAATAGCTAAGCTTCGGGTTTCCGACAACTATTACCAGGCTGTCTTTACTGGTGGCGGTTTGAGCTATGCCACACAACTCATTAAGAACCCCGATACAGCTAAGCTCTATAAATTCTATGACGATTATCAAACTTCTGCACCTGACGTAAAAGTAGATCTTTCAGGCTTGGAGTGTCGTTGGCAAGACATCCCTAGTAAACATGGCGAGATAGTTAGCCTGATTGTGAAAGCTACTTCTAAAAATCCTGAAATTAATAACAAAGTGTATCGAGAAATACTTCTAAAAATTCAGTCAATTTATGGTAATGATGAATACGTACATCCGATCGCTAAAGAATATCTTAAGCTAGCATTTAGCTATAGATACTTAAAATCAGAAACTAAACTACGAGCAAGGTCAAGTAGTTTTTGGAATAAGAGTTTTTATTTTAGCCAAATTTTGGTAGAAAATATATTAGGCTGGCTGTTTATAACCTTCAACCTTAAATTAGCAGGAACTGATTGGGGAGTTTACAAAGAAACTGTAATGACAGCAACAGATTATAAAAAATTTGATGATATGTTACGCACGATTATTGCTGGAAATAAGAGGCAAAGAATAAAATTAGCTGAATATTTAGAAGAGAATTATAAAACCGGTAAGTTAGTATATGGTTTACATATTTCCGATCGCGCACTGATGACCTGTTTAGTGTTCGAGCGCAATGGAAGGCAGGTACATTTTATTGATGGTGCTGATGGGGGCTATGCGGTAGCAGCCAAGGTGATGAAGCAACGAATTACTAATCAGCGAGTTCAGTACCTATACCAGCAGTAAACAAAAATTATGGAGTGTAAATTATGAATCATGGAATAATAAATACAAGATGATTTTGAAGTCACTATTAAAATTTTTATTGGTATTCGTTTGATAATGAAGCGGACGCCTGGAAGTGGGTAGGGGAGTCTAAATCTCTATCTCTCTCCAAATGGATGAATGCTTAATTCATGATTGAATATTCATAATTCATCATTAATAAATAGCATTCTACTGATTAATTAACGAGCATAATGTTGGATTATATTTATCGCTACCCACCTCTGGAAGCTGGGATTTTACTCAAGCGTTACAAGCGATTTTTTGCTGATATTGAGCTGAGATGTGGGAAAGTCATTACGGCTCACTGCCCCAATACGGGTCCAATGACAGGTGTTTCAACTCCCGGCAGTTTGGTTCAGGTTTCCCGCAGCGATAACCCGAAGCGGAAGTTGCTCTATACCTGGGAGATGATTCAAGTCAACGACACCCAACCCACCTGGGTGGGTGTTAATACAGGTTTGCCCAATCAAGCGATCGCATTAATGTTACAACAACGCTTGCTGCCTGAGTTAGCGAGTCACTATAACGAAATTCGCCGCGAGGTTCCCTACGGGAAAGACTTGAAAAGCCGGGTAGATTTTTTACTCAAAAGCGATCGCATAGCGGAAGTATCTCAGGCACCAAAGCAGAACGATGCATACAGCGAGCGTCCGATCTATTTGGAAGTCAAAAGTGCTACCTTAGCAATTCCCAATGTGGCTTTATTTCCCGATACCGTCACAACTCGCGGACAGAAACATCTGCGAGAACTTATGGCACTTCTTCCCGATGCACGGGCAGTGATGCTCTATTTTATTAATCGCGGCGACTGCTCTTACTTTGCTCCTGGCGATAGTGCTGACCCAATTTACGGTCAACTCTTGCGAGAATCCGTTGCGCGAGGGGTTGAGGTGTTACCTTGCCGCTTTGAAATTACGCCTGAGGGCATTCGTTATTTGGGATTAGCAGAGTTGCTGCCAATTCAACCAGAATTGGTTAGTTGTTAGTTGTTGGTGGTCTTTAATCGATAGGCAGGTGTAACATCATACACCTACTAACTCATTCAACTGGACAATCGGTGAATGTGCTAACCCTCCCACAATCTACAATCACAGTAAACCTATTTTCAAGGAATTTGTGATGGTTTCTACTATTGATTCTTTGAATCCCTGGCTAGTGGGGGTTGGACTCAATACAGTTTTACTCGCGATCGCGTGGATTGCCCCTAAGCAGTTACTGACGCCAGCAGGACTATTCCATGCCTGGGTGCTGGGTGTTCTAATTTGGGGAACGCTGGGTTGGCAAGGCTACGTGGTGGTCATGTTTTACTTTCTAGTAGGTTCTGGCGTTACGCGCATTGGGATGGCGCAAAAGGAAGCAGAAGGCATTGCAGAGAAGCGATCGGGTGCTAGGGGGCCAGAGAATGTTTGGGGTTCAGCCCTGACTGGGGCATTATGTGCGTTGGGAACACTATTTGTTGGACCTTTTTATCAGGAATTGTTGCAACTAGCCTATGTCGCCAGTTTCTCGACTAAGCTGGCCGATACTACGGCTAGTGAAGTGGGCAAAGCTTACGGCAAGCGAACGTTTCTGATTACGACCTTACAGCCTGTGGCGCGAGGAACGGAAGGTGCTGTCAGTTTAGAAGGAACGCTAGCAGGTATTGTGGCATCAGCCGCGATCGCATTAGTGGGGTGGGGCGTTGGTCTGATTAACTTGACTGCTGTAATGCTGTGTATCGTTTCCGCTTTTATTGCGACTAACTTGGAAAGTGTAATTGGCGCAACGCTGCAATCTAAATTTGACTGGATGACGAATGAAGTTGTGAATATTATTAACACCCTGATTGGCGCGCTCTCATCAGTGCTGTTGGTCTTGGCATGGCACGGGTTGGGTTGGGGTTGAAGGTTGGAAGGTTGAATTATGAATTGTGAATGATGAAAAGAGTCCGTTATCTTTCATTATTCGTAATTCATGATTTCTATGCCTTCTAACCTGTAACCCTTTTTTACCCCTCTACTCCGCTTGCGGTCCAAAAACCATTTGCAGAACGAATGGTTTACCATCCGCACGGTGATACTTATCGGCCCAAGCGCGGATAACCTCATCGAGCTCTGTCATCGCTTGGTCAAGGTTTTCGGGAGGAATATCCAATTCTTCCAACACCCGCATCACATTCGGCTCGCGATCGGCCCAGTCTCGCATCAATCGGAAGTACCGCGCTGTATCCTCTACCATCGTGTAAGTGCGTTCTTTCCCATCTGCTGGGGAATAAGAGGCACGGGTGAGTGCATAGTACGGTAGCCCCCAAGGACAATCAAGTCGCGTGACTGTCCCCGAATAGATTAAACGTCGCTTGATGTGTTCGGCCATTGCCTCACTAAGAGGCAGGCGTCGATCTTGCGACAAATCTTCTTGAGAGCGAGCGTGGAGAAATTCGATTAATTCCAAAAACTGAAGGGAATTAACAACTTGGGCATCTGGCAGGTTACCTGGGAGTTTGTCCTCAATGTATCGCTTTTCTTCAGCGCTGAGGCTTGTCCCGGTAATTCGCGATCGCCCTGGTTGCCAGGGATAATGTTCCATCCAGACATAGGGAAATTGAATCAGATAGCGAGGTTCCTGAGAACCCAGCATCTTCAATAGTTTCCCTTGTGTCAATGCCTGCCTGACTTCCTCAACGATTACCTTGACCCGTTTTGGCTCAATATGGTGTAGATGCCCCGTCATCCGGGTATTCTCACCCTGCTCCAAATAGGTCGTGTAAATCGCACATTTGGCGGCAGTTGCGGCTGCATCCAGAAAAGCCCCGTGTCGGTGACCGCTGGTTCTCATCGCGCTGAAAGCCAGGTATAGCATAATCTGATCCATTGCACTGGGGCTAAGGCTTTTGATCAGATCGATGTGGTTAATCATGTTAGGGGGGTCATATCGCATGGGTACCAAACTTTTTTCCCGAGTGATTTGCCTCACTGATTCACTTATTCTGGAGTGAGTTCAACTCACAAAGTAGAACATGCGCTTACTTAAAGCACCCCAATGTCAAATGCTGATTTCTCTCTGAATTTCTTTAATTATAGAAAACTAAAGGGCAAATCGAAAACTGGAAGAACCTCCCATTTGAGAAAAAGGGGTTGAATTCTTCCAGCAGGGTCTATATCATAACCTTTGGACGTTAAATTTCCCAGTGATGGGCGTTAAACCGCTTCGGTTCTTTACGACCCGGTCTCGGACGCAGCGGGCCATCCTCCTGAGTTTTAGCTGCTAACAGCTGGCTATAAGCGCCTGGTTGAAGCTGAACAGTTGAGTAGTCAGCCAAAAGCCGAGAACTAGTGGGTAGCGAGATGATGCTGAGGCTCAGCAAGAGGATAGAGGTATAAGCGTGCATAGCCGAAGTCCGTGTCAGGGTTTGTAGTCGCTGATACGGAACGCCTGTAACTGCCTCAGAAAAAAATCCTGTTGTAAGATTACAGGGAAAGCAAGGAAGCCTTTGACAAGTTATGGGCTGACTGACTCGCGAGTCAGTCGGTAGATTAATTACTGGTTGAGTGTTATCGCTCCTAGGAGTGAGCGCAGAGCGTCATTCTCTTTTACATCAATAGGCTTTGCATCCTCATACCCGAGCATATGCTATCTTTTGCCACTTGATTGGTGAGACATGATGTCTTCACCATGGCAAGAGGTACTTACCCAAGAGCGAGTTTTGGCTGACCGACTATTACACTCAATTGTCTTGACGGTTAAGCGAACGTTGTCTAGATTTCAGCGTCCGCTGCCACGATGCGGAGACTTGTCGTTCTCTTGCTTGGCACCAACGGATGGCAGTTGATTGGAGATAGAAGTGTAAATGCGCATAGCAGATGTCCGTATCAGGTTTCTAGTTCCAGATACGCAGTTCTGACTAAGGCGTCAGGAAAAACTTTCGCTAGAGTTTAGTTGCTTGCGCGCAAGATCGATGCTATATTTGCTGGGCAGACATGCGTATTACACCCCATCTATCTCTTCTACTACAAGCCAACCCCCCGATTGGTTAAGACGCCCCCGAACTGTGAGCGGCTGCTGGTCGAAGTAGTTTTGTAGTTGCTCGTTTATCTCTGATTGCAAAGTGATTAGTATACAGCTAAAGCCTGCATAGGTATTTGGCTTGGCGATCGCGATCGCATAATCTTGCTCGTTGCGTCGCTGGAAAATGCCAGAGAAGGCTTGAGATTGCTCTTTAGCAGAGCGTTTGGTATTTGCCCAGAGGGCGATACCCTGCTGTGCTAGAGATTGCCCAACCGTCCGCGTTGGAAAGCTGACTTCGCCTGTTGCTGGATAGTCATCGGGATTATCCAAGTAGTAGCGTTGCCAGTACAGCCAATCGGGATGGTGAGATGGCACGTTGAATAGAGGAATCATTGCGGCTGGTGCTACTGGGTCTTGCAGTAAAGCGTCCTGCATCGACCTTACGGGTAAATCTCTGGGTTGACACCTCAGTTCAATACATAAGGCTGCTGCTATGCCTGCTGCCTGACCAATATTCATGACTAGAGGTTGTAAGCGAGTCGCACCGTTGGCGATGTGAGACACCGATATATTTTTCTCGCAGACCAAAAGACCATCGGTTGAGATTGGCACCAAGCAACCGTAGGGAATGGTAAAGGGTGTTCCCGTCCAACGTCCACCCCAGCGAATTGATTTGGGTTGTAAGGGGAAATTGACGCGGGGATAGTGATGATCGTTCGGGTAGTTGCCGACTGCGATCGACTGTACCGCATTCTCCCTTCCAGCCACATCCATCGGTAAAGCTGCCACCTGTCCCCCAGCAACCGGTAAAATATCCTGTTCTCGTAGCGTGACGAGTCCTTGGAGGCGTCGGCTTTCTCGGTAGTAAGGATGCAGGGCATAGGCACCTCCACCGAATGGCGAGTGAGGAGTGGAGAGTGGGGAGTGAGGAAAAACTTGCTCGGCTAAACCATAACGTCGCCCAAGTTGAGATTGAATGAAATGGGCAAAACCTTGGGTGTGCCAGCGAGCTTCCTGAAGAAACTGCTGCTGCAACTGCGGGGAGTCTACTAAGCGCCCCACACCTTCACCGTAGTCATTCCCACGGATAGGCCAGTTGAGCATCCATAGATGTCCAGGTAGGCGTCCGTAATTGAGAAACTGCTCGGCACCATAGTCTGCCCAAGCACCAGCAAACTGTTCTGGCTCGTAATGAGGTGGCATCGGAATTGCTGGCGCATCTCCAGTCGTGCCAAAATCTTTGAGCAGGACGACCCACGTTGGAGCCTGCACTGGATATCGTTGTGTCAGTTCGTTAGCTGCGATTGGGGCGCTAGGTTCTCCAAAATGCGATCGCAATTCCCAACCCCAACGGTGTGGCACCTCGGCTAATGCCAACAAGTCTCCGAGTTCCGTGGCATCGAGAGTAATCTTGGCGTGGACTGTAAAATCTACAAACCGAACGCCCGTAATGCAGTTCCCTTGTTGCAAAACCTCTACGGGAGTTTGTCCTGCAATCCACTTAAGATTAGGTAGCTGCTGCACCCAATCTGCAAACACCTTTGCTCCAATGCGAGGGTCGAACGAAAACAGACTAACCCAGCAATTATCCAACCCTCCTGTCTGCCGACACTGCAATTCCTTAAGGAAGGCACCCCACAAACCCGTTTGAAAGGCAACGAGTTCATTGCCATCAGGTGCCGAGACGCCAGCCGAGGTGAGCATTCCACCTAACCACGGAAACTCGCTTACCAGGATGGTTCGGACACCTCGACGCGCCGCTTGGAGAGCCGCTGCCGTACCGCCCGTACCACCTCCCACAACTAAAACATCAGCAGTTAGTTCATTCACTCCCAATTTAGCGATCGCTACTAAGTATTCTCTACCAGTCGGCTTGGTTTTTCAAATAAAAACTAACAGTTTATAGCGATTCTCGTATCAATGAGGTACATCTAACTTTCTTGCCTATTTCAAATTCCCAATTCCCGAAAACCCATGTTTTTGTACCTCATCCACAAGATAACCGCTATATTTTTTATTTTGAACAAATTCAATAACCAATTTCTCCAAAAGGTTGCATTCTACTATCCCTTTGAAGGACGGGGAAAGCTTCACCCAGATTCCCCAAAGTATCCGGAATCCAGCAACTCGACAGTGTATTACTCCCGTACTGCGATAAAACGCAACCATTAGGATGCTTGCAAGGAATTGAATCAATCAAGCCGTTACACTTGTTGTTGCTAGTAAATTGTAATGAATCAATACAAACCTGAAAAACCTGGTAAGCCCGATAAACCCGGTAAGCACGACAACTACGACGATTCCGATCGACCTGGCAAACCTGGTAAACCCGATAAACCCGGTAAGCACGACGATGACGATAGAGACGATAAACCCGGTAAACCTGGTAAAAAGCCAAACGTCATTACCGTCAACCTGAAAGCTACTCAAATCGATCCGCACGGCCCAGAGTATCAGAGAATGCTCAAAAATCTTCAAGGCAACATTCTCAAAGGTCATGGGCGAGAGCATTCCGTTCACATTTTCCTAAAATTCACCGCTGACACAAAAGCTGTGAGAAAATGGATTGAGTCGTTTGCTCAAAAGTATGTAACTTCCGCCGAACAACAGCTGCGTGACACGGAAAATTACAAGAAAACTAAAAAACCTGGTGGTCTTTTTGGCAATTTCTTTTTGTCAGCTAAAGGGTATGAAGCCCTAGGTTTCACGAAACAGGAAATTCAATCAGCGTTTGTTGAAGAGGATGTACTCTTCGGGGATAAAGTTGATGTGAAATTTACCAAAGGGATGGCAGCCGCCCAAAGCGAACTGAAAGACCCATCCGTGGCAAGTTGGGAGCAGGGGTACCGAGTTCCAATTGACGCAGTAATTCTGTTAGCTGATGAAAACGAGCAAGTGCTGCATCGCGAGGCAACGGCAATTATCCAGGACAAGAAGCTGCCTGCAACAGTAGTGGCTGTGGAGTATGGCGCTGCGTTGAGAAACGAGAAAGGAGACGGGATCGAACACTTCGGCTATGTCGATGGACGAAGCCAACCCCTGTTTCTCAATAGCGATATTGCAGCAGAAAATAATAAGGATGGGATCGACCAATGGAATCCCTCAGCACCTCTAGAACTTGCCCTAGCACCCGATCCCTTCGGTCAAGAAGACGATTGTTTGGGTAGTTATGTCGTGTTCAGGAAACTCGAACAAAATGTCCGAGGATTTAAGCAGCGCGAACGGCAACTTGCTCAAGCTTTGGGATTAACTGAGGAGGATGCAGAACGAGCAGGCGCTATGGTTGTAGGGCGCTTTGAGGATGGTACGCCTGTAGTCCTTCAGCCGAATGAGGGACTCGACTCGCCAGTTCCCAACAATTTCACCTATAACAGTGATACTCAAGGCAGCAAATGCCCATTTCACGCCCACATTCGGAAGATGAACCCACGAGGTGACATCCCGAACTTTTTTGGACGAACTGAACAGGACAAGCAACAATTGCGTGAAGAGGAACTCAGCCATCGAATTGTTCGGCGCGGCATTCCCTTCGGTAAACAGGTGGTCGATCCCGGTGACGACTCTACCATTAACCAGTTACCAACAGGTGGGGTAGGTTTGCTGTTTATGTGCTTCCAAAGCAATATTGCTCGACAATTCGGCTTTTTGCAGAAGAGTTGGGCGAATAATGTGAACTTCGTGCAACCTGCAACTGGAGTCGATCCGGTGATTGGACACAAACTCCCTGGCGAACCTCCCTCACCTCAGCAGTGGCCGCAGCAATGGGGACAGCCCAATAAAACAGCTTTTGATTTTGGGCAATTCGTAACGATGAAAGGTGGTGAATTCTTTTTCGCGCCTAGTATTCCATTTCTCAGGCAATTGAAAAAGGCTGATTGAGGAATGACGCTGCATTCTATATGTAGCAGTTCTCGAATGAGTTGAACACAGGTCGTCGGTAGGGGAGAGGCATGCCTTTCCCCTACCCTGTAGTGTATGCAACTGAGTTAGCTGGGCAGGCAGGGGCGGGGTGTTTGAGAGGTCTATGAAACTTATTCTTGGATGGAATGACCAGTGGCAGCGATCGCTTGTTTAATGGACTCTTCAGACGCGACTGGCGTACTAGGGTCAGCTGCATCGACTGTGACTGTCTTAGATTCTATATCTACTTTTACCTTGGCTGTTGGATCGACGGTTGCAATAGCTTCAGTCAGCTTTTTGGCTTCTTTAGAATCTGCAAGGGTTGGAACATTGAGTTTTAAGGACATAAAGATACCTCAAATTAATGTGTTTTTAAAACAAGGTTTAGAGCAGCTGGGATCGGTATCTTTCACTATATCGGCTAAAGCTTTTCCTGGTCTTCTATCTCTGGCGTG
>DATNPT010000499.1:0-17483 GCA_036703075.1 Chroococcales cyanobacterium | reverse complement strand
GTTAGCTCATCGAATGGCAGTAGCAATAACCAATCGAGTGGTAGTACAACCAACCCATCCAACAGCGACACCACTCAGTCATCGGGCGGGAGTGGCATAACTAATCCGCCTAACAGCAGCACTTCTCATTCCTCAAGACCCAGTGGTGCCACTAATTCACCCCGCGACGATACTACCAATTCTCCTACTGACAGTACTAAATCATCAGGTAGTGGCAGTAGTGCCAACCCATCAAATTATGATGACCGTAGCAGTGCCTCCTCGCAAGGCGGCACTAATTTTACACCATCGAGTGATAACGATACGGTTCAGATATCAGATGATGACACAACTAAGCGATCGCATCTTGATATAGCAGCCTCTCTAACGTCCGCCAGCTCGTCGCAACAACAGTTTGAAAACTCATCTTCAGAGTCCGCTGAATTTAATGGGGTTGCCAAACTGGAGGAGTCTTTCACTCGTCAATTCGAGAAATATCTGGGGCGAGCAACGCAGAGTGCGGCTGTAACGTTGGCGGATGCCCGCGATACGCTGCAAAACATCGAAGAATCAACGGGAGTGAAACCAGCACTCATCTATGTCACGTTTGTCCCGCCCCTAAGCGTATCTGACGAGGCTAATGGCTCATTATCTACGGTTGACAGCCCTGACTCCCAATCCCAAACTCCTCAAGATCAGTTAGAACTGGTGCTAGTCACCTCTAAAGGTTCGCCGATTCGCGTGCGGGTAGCTAGAACCACGCGCCAGCAAGTTCTCAAATTTGCCAATCAATTTCTCTCAAACGTGACGAATGCCCGCAGTGGACTCGAATACCTTTCTCCTGCGCGGCAACTGTATCAATGGATGGTTGCACCGTTGGAAGCCGATTTAAAAGCGCGAGGCATCCAGAATTTAACATTTATTATGGATACTGGCTTGCGTTCTCTCCCGATCGCGGCGCTTTACGATGGTCGAGAGTTTTTGGTAGAAAAATATAGTATTGGCTTGATGCCGAGTCTGACACTCACAGATACTCACTATCGGGATATTAGAAACATGCAGGTTCTGGCGATGGGGGCAGAGAAATTTTCCGATCGCCCACCGCTACCTGCTGTACCTGTTGAGTTATCGACCATTACACCATCTCTATGGCAGGGTAAGTCTTTCTTGAACGATGCCTTCACTCTAGAAAATCTCAAGGCACAGCGACAGCAACATCCATTTGGGATAATTCACCTAGCAACCCATGCGAATTTCCAGGCAGGCGCACCCAGCAATTCTTACATCGAGCTTTGGGACACTAAGCTGCGGCTCGATCAATTATCCGGGCTTGGCTGGAACAAGCCACCTGTAGAACTATTGGTGCTAAGCGCTTGTAGAACGGCATTGGGAAACCAGCAAGCTGAGTTAGGTTTTGCGGGGCTTGCCGTGCAAGCTGGGGTGAAATCCGCGATCGCATCCCTGTGGTCGATCAGCGATGAAGGAACGTTAGGGCTGATGAGTCAGTTATACCAGCAACTGAAGCGATCGCCAATTAAAGCAGAAGCACTACGCCAAGCTCAAATTGCCATGATTAAAGGCCAAGTGCAGCTCAAGGCAGGTAACTTAGTTACCGACAACAAATCAATTCCTTTACCGCCTGAACTGGCTAAGCTGGCGAACAAAGATTTTTCCCATCCGTATTTTTGGGCTGGTTTCACGATTGTTGGTAGTCCTTGGTAAATTGCTCACTGCTCACTGTCAAGCGAGTAGAACCGTCACTCTTGCTCCTACAGCCATCTGCAACTGAGATTGAGCGCTGCCGCCATTTACCGCAATTTCCACCCAGCCGTGACTGCCAATCAGGGCAACCGCTTCTCCCAATGGGCGATCGCTATAAGTTTGACTGCTGGGAATAATACGTTGGTGTAGCATCTGAGGAGGAGATTCAGGGACTGCAACTGACCAAGTTTTTCCCCGCACATCAGCAGCCGGAATATTAGTGACTAAGTTGCCGAAGCGATCGCTATATTGGATGCAACCGACTATATCTCGATCTGTGGGTATCCGTTCGGGAAGCTGGAATTGCACCAATGTTTCAGGCGCGATCGCATCTCCTAGTGATTCTATCGGGACACCACTGGCCAGATGCGCCCCTACAGGAGCAAAGATATCTCGACCATGAAACGTGGTGCTAGGGGTTGCGGTGCGCCAGTAATGGGAGTTGGTTAACTCAACGGCTGTAATGATGTTCGTTTGGCTCAAGACACCACTGAAGAGTCCATTATCCGGCCCAACCAGGAAACCTGTATCGAGTTGGAGGGCTATCGCTCTCCGATAACTCCCCACTCCCGGATCGACAACTGCAACGTGTACCGTCCCATCGGGAAAATAGGGATAAGCCTCCATCAAGTTAAACCTGGCTGCTGCAATATCTTGGGGGGGAATCAGGTGCGTGAGATCGATGATGGTTAAAGCAGGATTGATTTGAGCGATCGTACCTTTCATCACTCCCACATACACATCACTCAATCCAAAATCGCTAAGCAGAGTGACGATCGGGTTGGCAGGCATCTGACGTTATTGAGGTAAGAGTTGTCTCTTTTTATTAAAGTTGAACAGCTTTTTTCTGACTGATTGAGGGGGTTGAAGGTTTCCTCCAACCATCGTTTAACCCCTTAACCACTTTATTTTCAGACATTGCTGCGATCGCGCATAAATCTGTTAGTTCGGTTTTTACTGCTATTTGTTCGCAAATTTCTGTATCAGACAATACGGTTTAGCTATTCAAGAGCATTCCTTCTATGTTATTTTAGGAATATGAGATGATACCTGAACGAAGAAAAAAGGAATGTTTACCATGAACAGAAACCGGGTTAAAAAAGCACAAGACGCTGCCGCTGCTCATCGCGCTAGTCTTCAAAAAAACTTGGAACATCGTCTAGAAGTAGCAAGAGCAAAAGGCGACGAAGCCTTGATTCGCCAGCTCGAAGCAGAAGCAAGCTATCTCCAGTTGGACTAACTTTAATTGCTCGATTTAGTTTGACATCTAGGACGCTTCAATTTCTAGAATGTCATGAAATTTTAACAAAACAGGAAGGCTACAACACTTGTAGCCTTCCTGTTTTTCTTGTCTGGCTTGGACTATTCAACGAGTTCGAGGTTCACTTTTCTAAAATCAATAAAACTGACAAAACCTGCCGCTTGACAAGATTTCCCTTTTCATTTACCTTCCCGTAAAACGTCTCACCCTTGTAATAAAAAGCAGAGGAGCTGCCTCCATCCAGATTCATCGCTTTTTCTACACCTAGAGTGTTCAGAAAGGTGGCTAACGCTTGTAACGACATCCCTGATGTGGTGTTAGCTTCTGGCTTTTGAGCAACCATCGCCAAAACAATAGTGCCATCTTGGGTAATGCCGACAGCACTGCGAGCATTGGGTTGGCGGCTAGCCAGCGAATCGCGGATGATTCGCCCATTAGCAAAATCCAAAAAACCCTCTTGAATCAAAGTTTGTTCGGGTAATAAGCGAGGCCCGCCACCTAAGGCATCCACTAATTGGCAATCCGGAGGAGCTGGTGTTGAGTGCAGGGTAATATCATAGCGGATCGTTTGACCGCAACGATATCGTCGAAATTCTGTTCGGTTCAAAACTTTACTCAAGTAAGGGGCTAACTGAGGATTATTCATCAATCGGGCATTCTGCCTAGGATTAGCCACTACCAATCCGTTTTTCACCACCATTGAAGTAGATTTACGGTTTTCTGGATCGAAAAAGCCTCCGTTGATTGCGGCTACTGCCTGATACTTATTGGCAAATGTTTCTAAAGTGCCAAGCTGTGGCAGGATAGCAGGAGTCACTAAAAAGCGATCGCTCACTGGAATGAAGAGGGTATGGACTACGCTTTGCTCGATTGCGTAAGCCTGATATCGAATAACCGGTTTTGGCGACGGTAGAACTACCGAAGAACGTGCATTCGGTGGTTGCTCGTGGTGAATAGATAGCAGCAGAATTCCTGCCATACTGATGAAAATCAAGCTGAGCCAAACAATTTTTTTCACTCGATTCTCTGATTAAAATTCCTGTTAATTCAATAACTTTTAAATTAGTTCTTTGAAGAATTAACCTAAAATTTAGGTTCCTTATCAATTCTGCATATAACTGCATTGCTTTCCTGAGTACGGCATTGCGCTGCAATAGCCCTACACAATTATTAAATGCATCGTTACATCGACTCGCCAAGCTACCTTTTCTGGGATGGTTATACTAGTGGTTGCAACCCACTTAAGGGACTGACAACATTAGATTCGCGCTTAAAAAATATCTATGGAAGAGCGATTCGTTCATGCCCTAACAGCTTTAAAGCACCACAGTGGCTGGATAGTTTGGAATCTGTTTCTAGCTTTTATCCCTCTAGCTTTGAGTGTGTGGTTATTCCGCAGACAATCTAGCTCGCGTTCTGTCTTATGGTGGGTAGCATTTTTGGTTTTCATTGCCTTTTTACCCAATGCACCTTATCTGTTGACCGATATCATTCACCTAATCGATGCAATTCGTGCCGACTACTCAGCCTGGGTTATTACCCTGGTGGTTCTTCCCCCACACCTGCTAGCGATTGTGGCTGGGTTTGAAGCCTACGTCCTATCGTTAATCAATCTAGGCTACTACTTGCATCGACAAGGACTCAGTCGGTTTATCCTGCCTGTTGAGTTGATAACTCATGCTCTGTGCGCTGTTGGTGTTTATTTAGGTCGATTTCCACGACTCAATAGCTGGGACTTCATCACTCAACCCGATGCCGTAGCAAAATTGACGCTGGATAACTTAACGTCCAAGCGCCCAGTACTCGTGATGGCAATTACGTTTGCGATCCTTGCGGTATTGTACTGGGTGATGAAGCAGGTGACGCTGGGATTGCTGCTGAGAGCTCGGCAAACGCGAGCTGAGCGAATTGCTTCTCAGCATAAGCGTAAAACTGATACGGATACTCCAACGAGTCTTTGAGAAGAGAACTGCCAAATAGTAGGAATTATATTAAAAGGCACAAGGCAGAAGGATTATTACTGGTATACCAGTCGCCGCAATTGTTAGGACATTTTTTTGTTGCCGGTTCCCCGTTCTCTGTTCCCTTTACAGCAAAATATAATGTCCTAACCGATATGTCCGTTGCTATATGTAGTTGTTTGGGCTGTTAAATCTGTCTAACCTTGATGGTGACAGCTATAAAAAAGTGTAGGGGCTGTACCCCTACACTCGAAAAAATTGAATCGCAATGTCAAGCACTAACGCTTATCGATTGCTGGTGCTGTTACGGATAGGAACCGATTATCTCCCTTCGCCACAGCCGGTTGAGCTAGCGTCGGTACTGATTCACGTAGCCGCGCTGTCAACTGCTGGGTTGTAGCGTCGTAGATTTGAGTCAGCATCTTGGGATAAAAGCCAAATCCAATAATCGGCACCAACAAGCAGGCGACAATGAATACCTCTCGCGGTTCGGCATCCTGCAAGACTTCGTGTTCGACCAATTCCTTGTTTTCCGGGCCATAGAAAATCTCCCGGAGATTGGACAGCAGATAAATCGGAGTGAGAATTACCCCAACGGCTGCCAGGAATACCACAATAACCTTGAACGTAGCGCTGTAAGCATCGCTAGTCGCAAAGCCGATAAACACCATCAACTCGGCTACAAACCCACTCATCCCCGGCAAGGCTAGAGATGCGAGAGAACAAGCTGTCCACATGGCAAAAATCTTCTTCATTTTCTGACCAACGCCACCCATTTCATCTAACATCAGGGTGTGTGTCCGGTCATAGGTTGCTCCCACCAAGAAGAACAAGCTTGCACCAATTAACCCGTGGGACACCATTTGCAGTACAGCACCGCTCAATCCCAAATCAGTAAACGAACCAATCCCAATCAACACAAAACCCATGTGGGAAATGGAGGAGTAGGCGATTTTCCGTTTGAGGTTGCGTTGTGCAAAGGACGTGAGAGCAGCGTAAACAATATTAACTACGCCCAATATCACCAAAACGGGGGCGAAGTAAGCGTGGGCATCGGGAAGCATTCCAGCATTCATCCGAACCAAAGCATATCCACCCATTTTCAGGAGAATTCCGGCCAGCAACATGTGTACTGGTGCTGTTGCTTCACCATGGGCATCGGGAAGCCAGGTATGTAGAGGGAAGATAGGTAGCTTGACGCCGTAGGCAATTAGGAAAGCGGCATAGAGCCAAAGTTCAAAGTTAAGGGCATAGTCTTTTGCAGCAAGCGATCGCATATCAAATGTTACGGTATCCCCGTAGAATGCCATCGCTAAGGCCGCAATTAAGATAAACAGCGAACCCCCTGCCGTGTACAGGATGAACTTCGTTGCCGCATAGAGGCGCTTTTTACCTCCCCAGATCGACAACAATAAGTAAACTGGAATCAATTCCAGTTCCCATACTAAGAAAAACAAAATCATATCCTGAACGGCAAATACGGCAATTTGTCCGCCGTACATTGCCAGAATCAGGAAGTAGAAGAGCTTTGGCTTGAGCGTCACCGGCCACGCTGCAAGAGTTGCCAGTGTCGTCATAAAGCCCGTCAGTAAAACAAGGGGCATCGATAGCCCATCGACGCCCACTGACCAATTTAAGTCCAGATCTCGAATCCAAGTATATTTTTCTACCAGTTGCAGTCCGGGATTGGCAAAATCATACTGACTGGCAAACACATAAACAATCAAGGCAAAATCAATCAGCCCCACAATTAAGGCATACCAACGTTCCCACGCCCCGTTTTTTTCGGGAAGGAATGGTATGAATAGGGAGGCTACGATTGGAAACAAAATAATTATCGTTAGCCAGGGAAAATCTGTAAGGTTCATCTGGAGTTGCTACTTTTTAGTTTTTTGTGTGAGGAGAGGTTAAACAACTTTAGATTTTGGGTGGGTTTCCCAAGGCTGAAAAGGCTCAAAAAAAAGCGTCAGCAGACAAACAGTCCCAGATTAGTAATCTAACCGAGAGCGAGCAGCTACTGACCTATTGTTGCCAGTTTTTAGTTGTTAGTGGTTAGAATTACATCCGATCTTTATCTTTTGGCGATCGACTCGTTATCCAACCACTAATAACCCCACAACTAACAACTGTTTATGTAATTCCAGAGACAATCACCAAACCCAAGACAGCCCCAAACACAATCAGAGCATAAAATTGAGCGCGACCGTTTTCCAGATATTTTAGACCTTCACCACTCAGCAGCGTGGCTAAGCCGGTCAGGTTCACTGCACCATCGACAACGCGGTAGTCCACTTCCATGATCTGCCGCGCGATTCGGCGCAATCCAATTACGAAGACCCTGTGATAAAGGTCATCAATGTACCACTTGTGGAGAGAGAACTCGTAGAGTGGCTTGATTTTTGCGGCGATCGCTTTCGGGTCGATCTTGCCTCTCAAGTACATCAGCGACGCGATCGTAATGCCAATTAAGGCAATTCCGACCGAGCTACCTCCCATGACCAGGAATTCCGTCCAGTTAAAGCCTTCGGCGTGTTCCAGTGTTTCTACCGCTGTTTCGCCTGGGGAATAGATGAACTTCTCGAAGTAGTTATCAAACGGTACACCCACCAAACCAATCAGCGTGGATGGGACGGCAAGCAGAAGCAACGGCAGCGTCATCGTCAACGGTGACTCATGCGGAGACTCGCTATGATAACCGGGGTCAGCTTCATGCTCGGAGTGGGCTTCCAGCTCTTTGGTATTCATTGCCCCCGGACCAAACGCCGGTACGGGTTCGCCAAGCGCTTCAGCTTTCAGCTGCCGCCGGATATGCATGAGATTGCCCCGGAATGGTCCCTCAAACGTTAAGAAATACATCCGGAACATGTAGAACGCCGTGAGTCCTGCCGTTGACCAGCCAATTAACCACAGTAGAGGATTGGCCTCAAAAGCACTGCCCAAAATTTCATCTTTTGACCAAAAACCGGCGAAGGGAGGAATTCCACTAATCGCCAAGGTACCGATGAGGAAGGTAAGCGCAGTAATCGGCATGTATTTGCGTAAGCCGCCCATCAGCCGCATATCTTGGGCTAATGCTGGATCGTGACCGACGACGGCCTCCATGCCATGAATGACTGAGCCAGAGCCAAGGAACAGCATGGCTTTGAAATAAGCGTGGGTCATCAGGTGGAATAGACCGGCGGTATAAGCGCCAATGCCCATCGCCATTACCATGTAACCCAACTGGGAGATGGTGGAATAGGCTAGACCCTTTTTGATGTCATTTTGAGTAACTGCGATCGAGGCTCCTAAAAATGCGGTAAATGCACCCGTCCATGCGATCGTGGTCATTACGACCGGAATCCCATCAAAGACAGGATACATCCGAGCAATCAAAAATACTCCAGCCGCCACCATCGTTGCAGCGTGAATCAACGCCGAGATGGGAGTCGGACCTTCCATCGCATCCGGTAGCCAGACATGCAACGGAAATTGGGCAGATTTCGCCACTGGTCCTAAAAACACCAGAACAGCAAACAGCGCTGCCAACCCAGAGCTGAGATATCCTGATTCAACAAAAGCTCGTAGATGAGCCCCAATTACATCAAACTCAAAGCTGCCAGTTGCCCAGTAAAGACCTAAAATTCCCAACAGCAGACCAAAGTCACCGACGCGGTTAACGACGAATGCTTTTTGCGAGGCGTCTGCTGCTGCCTTGCGGTCGTACCAAAACCCAACTAGCAGGTACGAACACATACCCACTAGTTCCCAGAAAATATAAATCTGAACAAGGTTGGGACTGATCACCAGACCCAGCATTGAGGAGCTAAAAAGGCTCAAATAGGCATAGAAGCGCACATAACCAGGGTCGTGAGCCATGTAGCCATCGGTGTAAATCATCACCAGAAAGGCTACGGTTGTGACGATTACCAACATTAAAGCTGTTAGGTGATCGATGGTGTAGCCCATGCTCAGGTGAAAATTTCCAGCAGAGGCCCACTCTAGCGTGCGGGTAAATGTTTCATGTCCGTGGAATTGACTCCAAAGCAAAGCAAAAGATAGCACCATTGCCGCTCCCAGTAAGGAGACAACAAACACGGCATTCAACTGCCGCAGACGGTTAGTTGCTTTGTTTAGTGTGATTAATCCTAAGCCTACCAGCATCGCCCCTAGCAAGGGCAAGACTGGAACCAGCCAGGCATATTGATAAAGCGGTTCCATGGCTAACGCCTACTTCAGATTTCGTTACTATTCTGGCAAACCGTTAACACTGTGACATATACCTACTCAAAAAAAAAGTTTGCTCAAAACACTAGCTTTAGTACTATCGGTAAAACTACCTACAAAATAAAGTAACCACCGGTTGATTACTTCCACCGATGGTCATATATGTAAAAAAGCAATGGCAAGGCTTTCAGGAAACGGCTATTGTTTTTTTATAGGGGTTGCCTTCGTTGTGAAACCTTACCACCTATTGGTATTTGTTATAGACAGAGGTGATTTGGCGCAGGCTTAAGCAGATTTGGGAAACGAATTTACCATAAGTGTTTTGAGTGCCATTCGCACCTCATCCCTTCCCTGGAAGTGATCGAGACGTTGGATGACCTGACCCTGTTCGATCAATAGCAAGGTGGGTAGGGACTTGATCCGATAGGTAGTGGCAAGCTTGAGATTTTCATCAGCATTTACCCTCACCAATTTGACTTGACCGTTCCAGTCGGCCTGAAACTCCCGCAGTAATGGTTGGATAATCCGGCACAGTCCACACCAAGGTGCGGAAAAATCAACCAGGACAGGAATTGAGGATTCTAAAACGTCTTGTCTAAAGGTTCGCTCGTTAAGAGACAACGCCATTTTTCTTCGAGGATATAGGTGTTTTTTAGAATTGAATGGGATCATGCTACATCCAATTGGGATCATCTGATCAAAAAAATTCTCGTAATACATGTATTTTGCCTTGACAAATGAGGTAATACATGTATTACCAAACGATTTTTCCTGTAACTTGGATGAGCAGGGGGTGCGCCCACCACAGCAGCCCGACAAAAATCGTAACTCCCAGGTAAGCAGGACGGATAAATTCTTCTAATTTAAGGGTCTGCCGTCCTTGGAGAATCGCTAGGAAGGGGATGACAGAGGTGCGAGCTTTCACAGCTTCAAACGCATCTCCATAGCGAGCGAGAAGGCGTTTGTCGCCATGCCAGACGGCAAAAAGATGGTGCAGTACCAAACCAACAGAGGTGAGCAGAGTGAAGGTGGTTCCGATCCAGAGCGTGTGAGCGATACACCAAATGACCTGTCCGACCATTTGGGGATGTCGAGTAATGCGAATGATACCAGTCTCATATAAATGGACTTGGGGTTTTTCTAGGGCAGCGATTTCCAGTAAGTTGAACGTCGCTGGATAAAGAAAAAGAAAAGAAATCGCCGAAAGAATCCAGACTACTGGTTGAATGCCAGGAGAACCCTGAATCTGCCATAACTGCAAGCCATCATATCGATGATTGAAAAAATAGATAATTAAAACTACCGCTAGTGGAAGACTGAATAAGGCAAAGAGAATGCGGTAGAGTCTTGGTCCAATGCGCTGTTCCCCCCACGATCGTAGAGCCGCTAACCCGCTATGAACGATCGCAAATCCCAACAGCAACCCAACCATCACCAAGTGGCTAGATGTCAACCAGCTAGAAAGCTCCATAGAAATTGCAGTAAATTCGTTGAACACTCGATCCTAGCAGGGATTGGCAAAGGACTTGAGCCCCTTGGTATGTTACTGTCGATTTCAGCAGAGGCTTACACATTCGTTCTCTTAGGGGCAATCCATCGCTTGAGTCAAACCCCCAGTTTTAGAATCGTTGGTTGCCTCAGTTGCTCCTTTCACTCAGGTAAAGCCGTATGTCCGATCTTCCATTCACGTTAGACCAACTCCGTATCCTCAAAGCGATCGCGACTGAGGGGAGTTTTAAACGAGCCGCAGATAGCTTATATGTTTCACAGCCCGCTGTTAGCCTACAGGTACAAAACTTAGAACGGCAGCTTGATGTGCCATTATTCGATCGGGGCGGTCGCCGCGCTCAACTGACGGAAGCCGGATACTTGCTCCTGAGTTACGGAGAAAAAATTCTGTCCCTTTGTCAAGAAACCTGCCGTGCGATCGAGGACTTGCAAAATCTTCAGGGTGGAACGTTAATTGTCGGCGCGTCTCAAACCACTGGCACTTATCTGCTGCCCCGGATGATTGGCATGTTTCGGCAGCGCTATCCCGATGTCTCAGTTCAGTTGCAAGTTCACTCAACTCGTCGCACGTCTTGGAGTGTTGCCAACGGACAGGTGGATTTAGCCATTATTGGCGGTGAAGTGCCAGGGGAATTACAAGAAACTCTCGAAATCCTGCCTTACGCAGAAGATGAGTTAGCGCTGATTTTACCTGCCTTCCACCCTCTGACAAAAATTCCTACAATTCAAAAAGATGATTTGTACAAGTTGCAGTTCATTGCCTTAGACTCTCAGTCCACGATTCGTAAGGTGATCGATCAAGTGCTAACTCGCTGCGGCATCGATACCAGGCGTCTAAAAGTTGAGATGGAACTCAATTCAATCGAGGCAATCAAAAATGCCGTGCAATCAGGATTAGGAGCGGCTTTCGTTTCAGTTTCAGCAATTGAGAAAGAGTTGCAGATGAATGTCCTGCACCGCGCTTTAATCGACGATATGGTGGTAAAGCGAATGCTGTCGGTGATTGTTAACCCACATCGTTACCGTTCCAAAGCCGCAGAAGCGTTCTTCCGGGAGATTCTGCCTGAGTTTGCCTCTCCTGGATGGCAGGCAGCCTCCTCGACACCAGCCGCGATTGCTGCTGAGAATTTCAAGGCAGCCTCTTCGCAGATGACAGGCAGTTAGTTAGAGCGTTTTAGGGGCTAACCTGTCGAGCATCGAAGTGTAGATCTGCGAGGCTAAAGTGAGAAGAGAAACAACCTAAGTGGCTTGCTCTATCGATGTCTTTCGGTGCCCTCTAGTCCCTATTCCCGATGCTCATTTTATGGAAATCTACTGCACTCGTCCGAGTTGTCCCCGTCCGCTCAATTACTTCGCTGACCTTGATGACAGAGCCACACTCAAGACAGCGCAGCAGAAATACTGCACGAGTTGCGGGATGCCGCTGATTTTAGTCGGTCGGTATATTCCGTTGAGACTGTTGGGCAAAGGCGGATTCGGGGCAGCGTTTCTCGCGCGCGATCGCTATACGCCAGCCATGCGCCAGTGCGTGGTCAAGCAGTTTCAGCCGTCAGGTAACTTGAACCCCCAGCAACTGAAAACCGCGCAATATTTATTTGAACGGGAGGCAGAAGTTTTAGAGGAACTTGGCAGTCGTCACTCCCAAATTCCCGATCTATTTGCCTTCTTCCCCTTGAGCACTCCCGGACTGCAACCGGGAAAGGAAGACCAGTTTTTCTATTTAGTCCAAGAATTCATTGATGGACAAAACTTAGAGGAGGAACTTGAGACCAAAGGACCGTTCTCTGAAGCACAAGCCTTAGAGGTGTTGCGGGAAATCCTTGGGGTACTGAAATTCGTTCACGAGCATGAGTCCATTCATCGCGATATCAAACCCTCCAACATCATGCGCGACAAGAACGGGCGTCTGTATTTGTTGGATTTCGGGGCTGTCAAGCAAGTCAGGACTGTCGCCGCAGCAGGAGCAACAGCTGGACGCTCGACTGGAATTTATTCCATGGGGTTTGCACCACCCGAACAGATGGCGGGTTCCCAAGTCTACCCCTCAACCGACTTGTATGCCTTAGCTGTAACCATCATTACATTGCTCACGGGGAAAGACCCCAGCGAGTTGTATGATTCCTACGACAATGGATGGAACTGGAGGCAATACGCGCCTCAAGTTAGCGATACCCTGGCAGATGCTTTAGATCGAATGCTATTGCCAACGCCCAATCAACGCTTTCAGTCGGCGGAGGACGTGCTTGAGGCGCTAGCACCCCGAGCGATACCAGTACCACAACCCATTACTCCACCGCCCCCGCTCCAAACCACCCACTCATCGACGGCGGTTGGGTCACCGAGTCCTGCCTCAACTCCACCACTCGTGAGTTCTACCCGCTTTAGACGCCATCCCTTTTCTCTGCTAGAGATGCTCGCTGGAGCAGCCTTTACGGGATTTGAAGGAGCGTTACTATTCATGGTGCTTAGTCATCTGCTGCCTTCACCGGGAATTAGCATAGGGTTGTGGGGAATGATTATAGGTGGACTCATCTTCGCGGAATTCCGTCGCGTTATTGAGAAATTTGATTTCTTAATTATTGCTGGCATTACCCTCTGTCTGATCTTCTTCATCCCAGCGTTGCAGCCTGGTATTCCCTTAGGAACAGCAGGTGCTGTGGCAGTTTTGGCGGGTGCGGCAGCGATCGCTATTACAGCACTTTTCCGACTCGTTTACCTGCTACTATCTCGATTGCTGGGTTGAACACCTGCAATCTCTCACTTAGGGTCATCGGCTCATGTCCCAAAAAAACGAAACTGCGGTTCTAGTACTCTCTTTGGTCATCACTGTTGCTTTACTAGCAGTCGGTATAGGGTGGTTTATGAACCGTAGTGGCATCGATTTGGGAGGTTTGACAGGAAACCAAAGTAGTCCGGGTTCAACAACAACGAGTGGAGCGAAGACATCAAAGCGACCCGTTCGAGAGCGGATTAGTATGGGAGAGAAGCTATTACTGCCCTCAGACGCCACTCCTGCCAAACAGACGGCTGTAAAAGCGATCGCATCGGGTAATTACGCAGATGCTGTGTCCAACCTGCAAGCCTCTCTCAACAGCAATCGCAATGACCCAGAAGCACTGATTTATCTCAATAACGCTCGCATCGGTAACCAAAAATCCTACGCGATTGGGGCATCTGTGCCGATTGGTTCCGATGTAAATGTGGCTCAAGAAATATTGCGAGGCGTTGCTCAGGCTCAAAATGAAGTGGATGCAAGTGGTGGAATTGGTGGTGTTCCTTTAAAGGTGATTATTGCCAATGATGATAATGACCCAGCCGTTGCTCAACAAGTTGCGAGTGAATTCGTCAAAAACCAAACTATTTTAGGAGTTGTTGGCAACTTCGGCAGTGATGTTACGTTAGCCGCAGGGAAGGTTTATCAAGACGGTCAGTTAGTACTGATTTCACCCACGAGTACTAGCGTACAGCTTTCGGGGTTTAGTCAATATGTTTTTCGGACGGTACCGAGCGATCGCTTTGCCGCCAATGCTCTCTCCCGCTATATGCTGACTCAGCTTCAGAAAAAGAAAGCAGCTGTCTTTTTCAATGCTCAAAGTAACTATAGCAAGTCTCTGAAAGATGAATTTACGACCGCTCTTTATGGCGATGGTGGGCAGGTTGTTGCTGAATTTGACCTGACAAGCTCTAGCTTTAATCCGGTTGATGCCGTACAACAAGCGATCGGCAAGGGAGCAGAAGTTTTGATCTTGGCTCCTAATTCTGAGGCATTAGAGCAAGCGTTACAAGTGGTGCAGGTCAATGATAAACGCCTGCAACTGTTGGGAGGGGACAGCACTTACAATCCTCTAACTTTACAGCAGGGTCGTAGCAATGCGGTGGGTATGGTGTTAGCCGTTCCTTGGCACATTCTGGGTAATCCTCAAGCTCAATTTCCTAAAGCGGCGAATCAACTTTGGGGCGGAGAAGTGAACTGGCGCACGGCAATGGCTTATGATGCGACCAAGGCGCTGATTGCAGGTATTGAGAGGAATCCAACACGCACTGGTATTCAACAAGCGCTCTCGGCGTCAAACTTTTCTGCGGTGGGGGCTGCTAGTTCGATTCAGTTTTTACCCTCAGGCGATCGCAATCAAGCCGTACAGCTAGTAAAAATTCAACCGGGTAAGCGTACCAGCTTCGGCTATGAATTCGTACCAGTAGCCAAGTAGGTGCTGAGGCTACCAATTCTTAGACTGCGAGCGTCCAGATTGAACTAAGTCTGCACTAGCGATCGCAATACTAATTATCTGAACTCATACTATGTCCCAGAAAAACGAAACGACAGCTCTTATCTTGGCTCTGTTCATAACTGCTGCACTACTCGCTGGTGGCTTCTGGTGGTTTAGTCGTAGTTCTGGATTTAATCTATTCAAAAGCAGCAAAGACAATGCTGGTGGCAATTCACCAACAACTGGAACGTCTCCGGTTAATTCCTCTTCTGCGGCACAAGCGAATACTCCAACCTTCGCTCAATTATCAAATGTCCCATCAGGACTCTTCAGCTATGGTGGTAGTACATCTTGGGCACCCATCCGCAAAGGTGTAGACTCAGCGATTACAGCGGCTCAACCTCAATTCCAACTGCGTTATGTGAATCCCCCCAGTGGTGCTCCTAGCTCTGGCACTGGGATTAAGATGTTGCTAGACGGTCAACTATCTTTTGCTCAGTCTTCTCGACCGATTCTCGACCAAGAGTACAATCAAGCGCAGCAACGCGGTTTCAAGCTACAGCAAATCTCTGTTGCTATAGATGGACTCGCTGTAGCTGTTAACCCAACACTGAATATTCAAGGTCTAACCCTCAACCAACTGAAAGCTATCTACACGGGCCAGATAAAGAATTGGAATCAAGTCGGCGGCCCTAATCTACCTATTCAACCCTTTTCTCGACCTGCTAACTCTGGCGGTACAGTAGAACTGTTTACCGAGCAAATTTTGGCAGGTCAAACGTTTGGTTCGGGCGTGCAATTTATCCCGACAACAACAGAAGCTCTACGCAAACTGGCGAGTAGCCCTGGAGGAATTTACTTTGCCTCTGCACCAGAAGTGGTGCCGCAATGTACGGTTAAACCTTTACCTTTGGGGTCTCAGGCTGGGCAGTTTATTGCTCCTTACCAAGGCTCGTTAGTTCCTGAGTCTCAGTGTAAATCCGGTCAAACCAATCAGCTCAATATCCAAGCATTTCAGAGCGGTCAATACCCCATTACCCGCAATCTCTTTATTGTTGTTAAACAAGATGGCAAAACCGACGAGCAAGCGGGTAATGCTTACGCGAACTTGCTACTATCAAGTCAGGGTCAGGAAGCGATCGCAAAAGCCGGATTTGTCAGACTCCGCTAATCGCCGATCGAATCCCGCGCTACCCTCTGATAGGGATTACCCATGTCACAAAAAAACGAAACGACGGTTTTAGTTTTGTCCCTGCTAGTAACGGCTGGTTTGTTAGGGGCAGGTTTATGCTGGTTGGTAAACTATTCGGGGATGAATCTAGGTAGTTTGCTGAGTTCCAAAACGAGTGGATCGGGTTCCGTCTCTCAATCTTCAGGCAGTCTACAGAATCGAATTAGCTTGGGGGATAAAATTTTAGTTGCAGCAGATACTAGTTCCCAGAAACAAGCTGGAGTACAAGCGTTTGCTAAGGGCGATTTTACGAATGCCGTTACTCAGTTTCAATCATCCCTGCAAGCCAAGCGTAATGACCCAGAATCATTAATTTATTTAAACAATGCCAAGGCAGCTAATAGCAATCCCCTAAAAGTTGCCGTCAGCGTCCCGATCGCGAACAATGTAAATATCGCTCAGGAAATTCTGCGCGGGGTAGCTCAAGCACAGGATGAGCTGAATCGCGCTGGAGGAATTAATGGTAAATTGCTACAGGTAGAGATTGCCAACGATGAGAATAGCCCTGAGATCGTTAAAAAATTAGCAAACCAGTTTGTTCGAGATAGCAGTGTTCTAGCTGTCGTTGGTCATAACTCCAGCGACGCTTCTCTTGCTGCTGCCCCTGTTTATCAACAGGGAAAGTTGGTGATGATTTCCCCAACTAGTGATGCCCAAGATTTATCGGGAATTGGTAGCTACATCTTTCGCACTATCCCTACGATTCGCTCTCAGGCTAATACTCTCTCGGATTACGCTGTCAAAACAGCGAAGAAAACCAATATTGCAGTTTGCGCGGATTCAAGTTCACAGTCTAGTCAGTCGTTCAAAAAAGAGTTTATTTCAGCCCTGTTTGCCTCTGGCGGTAGAGTGACACCGACTAATTGCGATCTGGCTGCTCCAAATTTCAGCGCTAGTACAATTAGCTCTCAAGTCGTTAGCGATCGCGCAGATGGCTTGCTGTTGTTGCCGTCGGTGGATAGAATTGACCGAGCGATCGATGTTGCACAGGCGAACCAAAAACGCTTGTCTTTATTGGGTAGCGCTAATTTGTACACCTTCCAGACGCTACAGCAGGGACAAGCGGCGGTTAATGGTATGGTGCTGACTGTGCCTTGGCACCCTGGAGCGATTCCTGGCAATCCTTTTCCACAAAAAGCAAGGAACCTTTGGGGTGGAGCCGTCAACTGGCGCACAGCGACAGCTTACGACGCAACACAAGCAATTATCGCTGGTTTAAAGCAGAATCAGACGCGTGAGGGGCTACAACAGGCGCTATCTAGTCCAGGATTTTCAGTGAATGGTGCGACGGGTTCGATTCAGTTTTCGCAATTAGGCGATCGCAATGGTGGTGCAATTCTCGTGAAAATTCAGCCCGGTCAAACGTC
>DATNPT010000491.1:0-9481 GCA_036703075.1 Chroococcales cyanobacterium | reverse complement strand
GATATCAAAAAAGTTTGGGCCGATACCTATTTGCAAGATACCCAAGGCGGGCGGTATCGCAATGAAGAAAGCCATGTCGTCAATAACATCTACGCCGCTGGTCTCGCTGATTGTCACATTAACTTATTAGAACAGTTTGAGGCGAAAGCCTATACGATCGCGCCAATTATTGAGGGAGAGAAGCTTTGGGGGTTGGTTGCAGCGTTCCAGAACACAGGGCCGCGTCACTGGGATACCGCAGAGATCAGCCTGATAGCTCTGGTTGGCAGACAGTTTGGTGTAGCCCTACAGCAGGCTCAATTCCTAGGAAAACTGCAAAAGGAAGCGGAGCTATTTGCCAAGATTGCAGAGCAAGAGCGAACGAATGTCCGTGCGATTGAAAAGATTCGCCAAACATCGGACATTGAGACTATTTTTAAGACAACAACCAAGGAAGTTCGCAAACTCCTCAATGTCGAGCGAGTGACGATCTACAAGTTCCGCGAGGATTATTTTGGCGATTTTGTCACCGAGTCGGAGGCTGGGGGATGGCCCAAACTGGTAGGCAGTGGTTGGGAAGACCCCTATTTGCAGGAACACCGAGGCGGGCGGTTCCGCAAGAACGAACCCCTAGTCGTGGATGATGTTTACAACGGTGGCTTAACCGACTGCCATGTAGAAGCCTTAGAGTACTTTGGCGTCAAATCTTGTGCCGTGGTTGCCA
Organism: Chroococcales cyanobacterium; assembly: GCA_036703075.1. Classification (GTDB taxonomy): domain Bacteria; phylum Cyanobacteriota; class Cyanobacteriia; order Cyanobacteriales; family Coleofasciculaceae; genus DATNPC01. The sequence continues at coordinate 8,778 of DATNPT010000491.1, read as the reverse complement.
TTTTCCAAGGGCCAAAGCTGTGGGGGTTGCTCAGTGCTTTTCAACACACTGGGCCCAGGCATTGGGAAGAACATGAAGTCAAAATCCTCTCTCAAATTGCCACTCAACTCGGAGTTGCGGTACAGCAAGCAGAATACGTCAAGCAGATTCAAACCGAGTCCGAACAGCGAGCCAAAGCCGCTCAAGCCGAGCGATCTCTCGCTAGAGTCATTGACAAGATTCGTCAAAGCTTCGAGATTGATAAGATTTTCGAGACGACCACCCAAGAAGTTCGCAAACTCCTCAATGTCGAGCGAGTGACCATCTACAAGTTCCGCGAGGATTACTTTGGCGACTTTGTCACCGAGTCAGAGACTGGGGGATGGCCCAAATTAGTGGGCAGTGGTTGGGAAGACCCCTATTTGAACGAACACCAAGGCGGGCGGTTCCGCAACAACGAACCTCTAGTCGTGGATGATGTTTACAACGGTGGCTTAACCGATTGCCATGTGGAAGCCTTAGAGTACTTTGGCGTCAAATCTTGTGCAGTAGTTGCCATTTTCCAAGGGTTAAAGCTGTGGGGATTGCTCAGTGCTTTTCAACACACTGGTCCCAGGCATTGGGAAGAGGGTGAAGTTAAGATACTCGCTCAAATTGGTACGCAGTTAGGAGTGGCTCTCCAACAGGCAGAATACCTGAAGCAATTACACGAGCAATCGGCCCAGATTGCCAGAACAGCCGAGCTGGAGCGAGCAGCCGCCCAAGTTGTTTCCAAGCTGCGTCAGACTCATGACGTGGATGCGATTTTTAAGACAACGTCCCGAGAAATCCGACAAATACTCAAAGTCGATCGGGTCGGTGTGTTTCGCTTTTACCCTGAATCTGGCTTTGATGACGGGGAATTTGTCTCGGAGGATGTACTGCCAGACTATACGTCGGCACTGAACGCTAAGATTCACGACCACTGCTTTGGCGAAAGGCATGCGGAAAATTATCGGCTGGGGCATGTTTTGGTGTCTGCCGACATCACCCAAGAAAATATGCCGGAGTGCCACGTTGCCATTCTCACCCAGTTCCAAGTACGAGCCAATCTGGTGGTGCCACTGCTCAAACAAAATCAATTGTGGGGACTGCTGTGTATTCATCAATGCAGTGGCCCGCGTCAGTGGCAGGACAATGAGATTCAATTTACCAAGCAGATTGCCGCTCAGTTTGGGGTAGCGCTGGAGCAAGCAGAATACCTAGAACAGTTGCAGAATCAATCGGCTCAACTTGTCAAAGCTGCCGAACGCGAGAAAGCTGTTGCCAAAATCACCAATAAGATTCTTCAGTCTCTCAACGAGACGACGATCTTTCAAATCGCGACCCAAGAAATTCGCATACTGCTCAAATGCGATCGCACAGCCATTTATCGCTTCGAGCCGGATTGGAGTGGCGTATTTATCGCTGAGTCAGTTGCCAAAGGATGGATACCTTTAGTCGCGCCAGATATCAAAACCGTTTGGGCAGATACTTACCTGCAAGAAACTCAAGGTGGTCGCTATCGGCACAAAGAAAGCTTTGCGGTTGAGGATGTTTATACCATCGGTCACTCTCCCTGCCACGTTGAAATTTTAGAGCAATTTGAGATTCGGGCGTATTTGCTCGCACCAATTTTCATTCGGGAGAAGTTGTGGGGTATTCTGTGCGCTTACCAGAACACCGGACCTCGCCACTGGGAAGAGTCTGAAATCCGTGCTATGGAGCAGATTGCGTTGCAGATGAGCGCGGCCCTACAGTTGGTAAACTACGTCGATCAGGTGCAGCAGAAGTCCGAGCAATTGACTAATCTGGTTGAGCGCGAAACTAACTTCATTAACCTGATTTACAAAACAGGGAATCGCATCACCGAGCAATTGCAGCAAAAAACCCTTAATGCCAATAGCCTGCTGCGTGCCACGACCCAAGAACTGCGACAACTCCTCAAAAGCGATCGAGTTGCGCTCTATCGGTTTAACTCCGATTGGAGTGGAGAATTTGCGATTGAAGATGTCGGCAGTACCTATCCCAGGCTCGTGGGAACTCAAGCCGCGCAAGTTACCGACCCCATCTTACAAGAAACGAAAGGCGGTCAGTACAGCAAAAACGAAGCCAGCGTGGTCAATGACATTACCCAAACCGAGAATCTCACCTTCTCCAGAATCATGCTAGAGGAGTGGGGAGCGAAAGCCTACGTGATTGCTCCTTTGTTTAAAGGCGACCAACTCTGGGGCTTGCTGGCAACCTACCAAAACAGCGAAGCGCGCATCTGGGAGGACGGCGAAGTGAACTTCCTCGTGCAGATGGCGAGACAGTTAGGGATGGTCTTGCAACAGGCAGAATACCTCGAACAAATCGAGAACCAGTCCCAGCAAATCGCTCAAGCCGCCGAGCGCGAGAAAGCGGAAAAAGAAACCTTGCAGCAGGAGGTTATCCAGTTGCTGTCGGCAGTACGGCCTGCCCTGCAAGGTGACCTGACCGTTCGCGCTCCCGTCACGGAAGATGAAGTGGGGACGATTGCCGATGCCTACAACAACACGCTGCAAAGCCTGCGTGAAATTGTCAAACAAGTGCAAGAGGCATCCAAGCAAGTGGCTCAAACCTCCCAAGATAGTGCTACCTCGATCGCGGATTTGGCTGGCCTTGCTCAGCACCAGTTCCAGTCGCTGGAAAATGCAATAGCACAAATCCAGACCATGGTCAATGCTACACAAGCCGTGGATAGTAGCGCTCAACAGGTGGAAGTGGCGGTGCAACAAGCTAACCAAACCGTGCGGGACGGCGATGCGGCGATGAACCGCACCGTCGATGGCATTCTGTCGATTCGGGAAACCGTGGCGGAAACCAGCAAGCGACTCAAGCGCTTGAGCGAATCCTCTCAGAAAGTGTCCAGGGTTGTGAACCTGATTAGCAACTTTACGACTCAAACTCAACTGTTGGCCTTGAATGCGTCAATTGAAGCGACGCGTGCAGGAGAGTACGGACGCGGGTTTGTGGTGGTTGCTGACGAAGTGCGATCGCTAGCGCGGCAGTCAGCTGACGCGACGGCCGAGATCGAGCAGTTGGTTCAGGAAATCCAGGAAGGTACAGCGGAGGTATCTAACGCGATGGAGACGGGTATTCAACAGGTTGCTCAGGGTACAAATCTGGTTACCGATACTCGCCAACGTCTGAACGAAATTGTGGCAGCGACGACCCAAATCAGCCAATTGGTCAAGGGTATTACCGAGGCGACGCAAGTCCAAACTCAGCAATTCCAATCTGTAACGCAGACGATGAGCGAAGTATCTGCGATCGCGAACCAGACGTCGGAAGAGTCGATTGAGATTTCCACATCCTTCAAGGAACTCCTGGCAATGGCTCAGAACCTCCAGTCTAATGCTGGCCAATTTAAGGTCGATTAGTTGTTTGTTGTTTGTTGTTTGTTTTTTGGGAGTGGAGGGAGTTTAAGTAAGCATTGAGTCGGGGAGCTAACTCATCAACAATTGGCTTGATTGTTTCTAATTGTTGAGCGGTCAGTAAGTTGCGAACATAGGCTCTTCTCAACCAATGTTGAGTTTCATATAAAGAGCCTCTCGCTATCCTTACAAATCGTTGATTGTCTTGAGAACTCCCTCGTCCTACCCCTTCAGCAATGTTGGCACCCACACTATCAGCTGAGCGAATCATCTGTTTGCCTACTGTATCCTGCGCCAACGGTTGCCAGCCTTCAACGATTTTCCAGATTTCATCGGCTAGTCGTTCTGCAAGTCGATAAACCTCTAAGTCTTGAAACCGCTTACTTGACACCCGCCACCCCCTAACAAACAACCAACAACAAATCACAAACAACAAATAACAAACAACCAACAACCAATGACAGACCCAACCATTCGCGAGCAAACCTATCGCTACTTTCTCCAAGAAGCGCCGGAACTGCTGCAAGTTTTAGAACAAGAATTGCTCAGTCTGCGAGAAGACTACAGCATCAATAAAGTTCACAACCTGATGCGGACGACCCATACTTTAAAAGGGGCAGCAGCCAGTGTTGAGTTGGAAACCATCAAAACTGTAGCTCACTCCTTGGAGGATATTTTCAAAGCCCTCTTTAACCCGGATTTGTCGATCGATGCAGAAGTTGAAGCTTTACTGTTTGAAGGGTATGAATGTCTTCGCCTGCCGATTGCAGCCCAACTGACGGGAGGGCAAGTTAACGATACTGAAATTCTCGATCGCACGGCGGCTATTTTTGCCCGGTTGCAAGACAAGCTAGGAGACTTTTTTAGTGCCGAAGCTCGTATTCCCACTTCGGTAGAATTAGGCTTCGACGTGACGCAGTCTATCTTTGAAGCTGGGGTAGCTCAACGGCTAGAAGAACTCGCCGCTACCATCGCCAGTGGCGACACAGGCGCGATCGCGTCTACGCTAAACACTCAATGTGAAGTGTTCCAAGGTCTTGCCGAATCGCTGGGTTTACCAGGATTTGGAGCCATTGCTCAAGCCGTAATCCAGGCTTTAGATGTCCATCCAGAGCAGGTGGTAACGATTGCACAGACGGCTTTAGAAGACTTTCAAGCCGGACAAGCCGCTGTGCTCAATGGCGATCGAACTCAGGGCGGCCAACCGTCTCTAGTGTTACAGCAACTCGCTGGCTTTGTCACAACGAGTTTGATAGAAGTAGAGACTGAAGAGAAGACGCTCCCGACGCTGGACGCGGGCGACGCCCAGAATGCAGCAACGGACGCGTTGGGATTAGACACCCAGAAAAAAGCGTTCACAACCCAGGATGAAAATCTCGCTGTCTCCCCGTCTATTTTCAACTTAGAGGAGCCTCTTTTCGCCTCTTCTGAGCAATTCTCTCTTCCCACTCCTCCGGTTGCAGAAACAACTGATGACCTAGAAGATCGAGAGCGATCGCTTAATACGTTTGAGTCAGTCACTCAATCTGAACTTAACGCCGTCACTAGCGTCGATGACGCTGGATTAAGTGCCAGTGAATTGCCAAGTGAGGAATCAGACCATTCGCTGTTAGAGGTAATCTGGGGCGGAGAAACTGTAAACACCCAAACCTCCCAGCAATCACAGGAGAAGGAAAAGGCCGCATCTTACTCGTCAGGTCAATCCTTTAGGCAATCCCAGGAACCAGAGGTTACGGTTGAGTCGCCTGCTTCGCGACGGTTGGGTACCGATAGCGAACCAACTCCCCTATCCCAGAAAGATGCAAGTTCTCGGTCTCGTGTTATTCGAGTGAATGTCGAAAACCTAGAACACCTCAATTACTCAATTGGGGAATTACTCACCAACCAAAACCTGCAATCGCTCCAGAACGAACAACTCCAGACCTCCGTTCGAGTCCTCATCAACCGCCTCAAGCAACATCAACAACGCCTTAGCCAACTTCAGGATTGGTCCGATGGCATGTTCGTTGATGCGGAAAAACGGCTAATTGGGCAATGGGGAATTGGGAATGGGGAATTGGGAATGGGTAAGGTTATTCCTAATGTTCATTCTTCTTTTCCAAATCCCAAATCTAAACTTCTCTCATCATTTGACTCGTTGGAGTTAGACCGCTATAGCGAAGCCCAACTGCTCATCCAGTCGATTTTGGAAGATGCAGTGCAATTAGCAGAAGCCAGCGAAGCCATTGAGCTATTCACCACTCAGTCTACTCAGACGCTGGAAAAACAACGTCGGTTATTGACGGGTAGTCGGGATGCGTTGGTGGAAGCCCGGATGTTGGCATTAGGCGAGATTATCGATCGCTTTCCTCGCGTTTTGCAGCAGTTGGAAGCGTTGCACGATAAGTCAGTCGGGTTGGAACTGCGCGGAACGGATGTCTTGGTGGATAAAGTCGTAGCCGAGAAGCTGTACGGTCCACTGTTGCACTTGGTTCGCAATGCCTTCGATCATGGAATTGAGTCTCCTGGAATTCGGCAACAACAGGGTAAACCCAGCAAAGGCCGGATTGAAATCAATGCTTATTATCAAGGCAAGTTCCTCGCCATTGAAGTTCGAGATGACGGTCAAGGGTTGAACTTTGAAAAGATTCGTCAGCGAGCCGTCGAAGGTCAATTTATCACTCCAGAGAAGGCTAGCAGCCTCACGGAAGCACAGCTAACGGATTTGTTGTTTGAACCGGGGTTTTCTACAGCCTCTCAGGTGAATGACCTGTCTGGGCGGGGTGTTGGACTGGATGTGGTACGCGCTCAGTTACAAGCTTTAGAGGGTTCAGTCTCGGTTTATTCGGAACTCCACCGGGGTACAACATTTGTCCTGCAAATTCCCCTAAGTCTGACGATTACCAAGTTACTGGTTGCTCAAGCGAGCGATCGCATTTATGCATTGCTCACGGATGCGATCGAGCAAATTCTGATTCCTCAAGCGCATCAGATTCGCTCGTGGGATGGCGGCAAAGCCCTCCAGTGGGGAAATCCCAAGGATGAGCGGCTGGTTCCGGTTTACCAACTCTCGACTGTCCTCAATTATGCCTCTGAGTTACCCGAAGCCACTGTCTCTAGTCCTCAGCGTGCGGCTATTGTTGGCGACGCGATGAAGCCGATTATTCTCATCCGTTACCACGATATGCTGCTCGGTCTGGAAGTAGACCAGTTAATTGGGGAGCAAGAATTGGTGATTCGTCCGCTGGGCGCAGCGATCGCACCACCCGATTATGTCTATGGTGGCAGTATTCTGGCGGATGGTCGCTTGACTCTGGTAATCGATACAGCCGCACTGATGCAGCAGGTGTTCGAGCAGCAAACCGATAGCATTACCGAATCGGCACTGAGAGGTTCAATTCCTTCTCTGTTGCCCTTCGGTCAACCCCAGCAGCAATTGCCCACCCAAATCCGTGCTGCCTTACCCGCCGGTGAACCAGCCAGAGGACGAGAGCAAGACGGAGGACGATGGGGACAACCGGTCAATGCGGCACAATTTATTCTGCTCGTAGACGACTCGATTACCCTACGCCAAACTCTAGCTCTCACCCTGCAAAAAGCTGGTTATCAGGTACTTCAAGCTAAAGACGGCTACGAAGCGATCGAGCAACTTCAGCGTCATAACGGTATCCAGTTGGTCATCTGCGATATTGAGATGCCTCGAATGAACGGGTTTGAGTTTCTCCGATACCGTCAGCAAGACCCTACCTTGACAAACATTCCTGTGATGATTCTCACGTCCCGCAGTGGAGAGAAACACCGCTTGATTGCTTCAGAGTTGGGAGCAACGGACTATATCACTAAACCCTTCCTGGAACGCAAGCTGATCGAAAAGGTAGCGGAAGTACTGGAGAAGAATATTTTGAATTCCATTTTTACTAAGGGTTAGGACTTCAGCATGCATGATGACTCAATTGCCAGTAAGTTTATCGTTTTTAAAATTGCCGAGTATCACTTAGCACTTCCGATCAGTATTGTCCTCAAAGTGCTCAACTGTGCGGCTGCGGGTAGCGAGTTCACTACAATGGGTATCCTCCAGCTAGGTCGCCATACGATTCGGGTTGTGGATTTGCACGAGCGGTTGCACTCAGGGAGTTCAGGTGAAAAGCTGCGTCACTCACCTTTTTTAGTCATTACCCGCGCTCCAGGAGGAGAACTCTGCGGAATTCCTGTCGAGGAGCCGCCAAATTTAGTAGAGTTACCGTTAGAAACGATCCAAACTCTGCCAAAAGCCGATCGCTACAGCAAGCCTGCTCTTAATTTGGTGAGCCATGTTGCTGTCCTCTCGCAGGAAAAGGTCACAACAACGATTTTTCTGCTGGATTTGCAGCAAGTTCTCAATCCTACGCTCTCTGATGCTTATCCACTAGCCTTGAAATCGTCTTGAGCAGTAGGTTGTTTATAGATAAACTCAACAATAACTTGTAGGGTTGGCATTGCCTACTAAAACTCATGTAGCACGCCGAAAGGTGAACAGGCAATGCCCAACTTGCATTTAGATGATGCTATCAATTGAGTTACTGGCTCAAACATTAGACAGTGTCATTCCCAGGTCTAATACGTGCCAGATGGTTTTCCAGTAAATCTACCCAACCATTTGAGCGATTTTGATAATGAATATCGAGTATGCGAATGAGTTCGTATCTTTCCAAGGTAAGGTAAGCTCCTCTCAGCAACTCGTATGCTCTTGATGAGTGTTCTTCTCCATACCAGTACCATAGAGAGCGCCCCTTAGCGAGAGCTGCTATAGCTTCTCCATGAGTATCAGGATTGAAATCCTCTGGTCTTATGACACTAAGACCTGTATCAGAAGACAAACCTTCTGGTCTGTCTTCATCCACTAAGAATGAGCTTTTTGCTAAGAACTTTTCAAGTTTAAAGCGAAACTGGAGAATATCTTCTATTTGTCTTTGATAGTCTGCTATTTCTTCAGAATCATCACTTTCTGAAATCCATTCTTGGCAAGACGAGATTCGTTCATCGCATCTCGAAAAAATAGCATCGAAGAGACTCCCGTATACTACGATTTCATCCCCATCATTGTTGTAGTAGGACGCTACACCACGAAACCCCTGTGTTGGTTCATCCAGCAGCATTCCCCAATGTTCACCATCACACTCACCAGTTAGGCAAGTAAAAAACTCAGGAACATCTCGATAGTATCGATAATGTATTACTACATTATCGATAAACTTGGCATCTGATAAATCATCAAATTCTAAAAGAAGTTCAAGTGGTCCGGTTGGGTAAAGCCCAATAACGCTCAATGCCATTGATTGGTCATCACTTTCTGTGTGACTAATCATGAACTCATGTAGACCAAAAAGCGCATCGGGAAATTCAACATCGTACAGCTCTTTTAGTT
>DATNPT010000480.1:0-3299 GCA_036703075.1 Chroococcales cyanobacterium | reverse complement strand
TACTAATGATCTATAAGCTGAGCTATCTTTTAGTTTCTCCCTTAGCAAGATAAGCAATACGATGGCCAATCGCTGTAAATTGGGTTGACCGAGGAAACCCAACATCTACTCCCGTCCAAGATCAACGCCAAATGCAGCGATCGCTCTTTAGCGTTGGCGAGAATAGCGATCGCTCAATTTATCAATCGCGCCAGATCCCATCCCAATTGATATGCATCAGAAATGCACTCGGTAAAGATAGCATTCAAGTCAAATCCAGGGAAAAACTGACTCTGCTCAACGAGATGCATCGTCAACTCGTTACATTTAGCAATAAACATCGTTACAATTAGCAATAAAAAGCCAACAAAAGCTCCATCTCCTTGTCCAGGAGATTGTTAACAAAATTCCAACGCTAATTGATTTTCCAACCGCCTATGCCCTCCTCGAACACCCAACCCCACGAATCCGTTGAAGTCGCTACTGTGTCTCTGCCTGAAAAGCCGTCTTGGCAAATCAAATTGCTGTACGACGGTGAATGTCCGTTGTGTGTACGAGAAGTCAACTTCTTGAGAAAACGCGATGCTGGTCGAGGAAAAGTGACGTTTGTAGATATTGCAGACGATGACTATATTGCCTCTTCGCATGGCGGCGTAGACTTTGAGACGGCAATGGGGCGAATTCATGCGGTACTCCCCGACGGCACCATCATCAAAAATGTCGAGGTCTTTCGTCGAGTCTACGAAATTCTGGGAATGGGGTGGATCTATGCTGCCACCAAACTACCTGTAATTGGTTGGATTGTCGATACCTTATACGAAATCTGGGCTGACTGGCGACTCTCTCTAACGGGACGACCAGACTTAGCTACTATTATTAGCGATCGCCAAAAGCGGATTGAGTGCAAGACGCTCGATCGTTGTCGATTGACCGACAATGAGGATTGACCTCTTGCATCAATCCTAGAATGCCCCGCTTAAATCCCCAAAAATTGGGGGGGCTAGGGGGCGAAAATAGATCTTAAACAGCCATGAAGTTTCCCCGTTCTCCTGAGCGGTTGCTAGATAATGATGCGATCGCGGCTTGGATATTTCTAGCACCTGCCCTCCTCCTGCTTGGTCTGTTTCTGTTCTGGCCGATTGCTTACCTGTTGTATCTCAGCTTTACCACCGGCAGTTTCACGTCAGCCGGTATCCACTGGGTAGGCTTGAGGAACTACTTGCGCCTTGTCCTCAATCCCGACTTCTGGCAGGTTCTCGGCAACACCCTTTACTTCACCGTTGCCACAGTCATTCCCAGCCTAGTTCTTCCCTTAGGCTTAGCCGTCTTATTAAATCAATCAGTTGCTCTACGGGGTTTCCTGCGAACTGCCTACTTTATTCCCTCTATTACCTCTCTCGTTGCAGTAGGACTCGGCTTTCGCTGGCTGTTCCAAACTGAGGGGCCAGTGAATCAACTGCTCAGTTCTTTGGGTTTTGCACCTATTCCCTGGCTGGGTAGTACAACTTGGGCAATGCCCGTACTGATTTTATTGAGTACTTGGAAACAATTGGGGTTCAACATGGTGGTATTTTTAGCAGGACTCCAAGCTATTCCCTCCAGTCTCTACGAAGCCGCTGAGTTAGATGGTGCCAACAAGTGGCAACAGTTCTGGTACGTTACGCTTCCAGGATTGCGCTCCACCCTCATCTTTGCCACTATCACTACGGCGATTTTTACATTACGGAGTTTTGAGCAAGTTTATGTCGTCACGGGAGGTGGTCCCTTAAACTCCACCAATTTGCTGGTTTATTACATCTACGAAGAAGCATTTTCTCTGTTTGATTTTGGCTATGCCGCTGCTGCTGCGACTGTTCTTCTGGGGTTCACGCTTGTATTGGTTTACGTTCAACTGAAAACTGGAAGAGAAGAGACTTAAGTAATAAGCATTTTTACTCATTGCCCCTTTTATTCCGCAAAATCATGAAGTTTTGTAAAGAATCTGCATAAGTCTTTAGTGTGAGCCTGACAAGTCAACAGGAGTTCACTAGAGACAATCCATGAAAATCGTCAAGGCTGCTTTCGCTTCACTAGTTCTGTTTTCCTCAACAACGCTTATCCCCGGCCAGCCAGCCAAAGCGGAACCCTCTCAGACCACTTTTCAGCTCGTTCCCAGCAAGCCGCTTATCTCTTGCATGGCTGCCAATTCTAACGTTACGCCCAGTGCAACTGTAGTAGTCAAGCGGGGTAAGTTGAATGACTCAATGACTATTACCCTGAAAAATTTTAAGCCCGGTTTAAAGTTTGACTTGTTCACCATACAGAAAACTAATCTGCTGGCGAACGGCAACTCAGACCCGAATTTCAAAGGTTTTGGTCTTGCCTGGTACCAAACCGATCTTGAGCCAGGTACAGCTACAATCAAAACTATCCTGTTAGACCAAATTTTCGGTCTGAACTCGGATGCCAACCTGTCGCTGCCGCCAACGAATACCTTCCATGTTGGGTTCTGGTTCAATAACCCAGCAGATGCGGCTGCCTGTGGCTTTGATGTGAACAAGCCGACTCCATTCAACGGCGAACATAAAGCAGGCCCGCTAGCCTTCATTAGTGTTCCTAATCCTCAAACAAATCTTGGTCCACTTTGCCTTAAGCCCAACACCTCAACCAGCCCAGCAACTTGCGATCCTTAATCCCATTAGACTCGGCAGTCAGTGTTAGTTTCTCAACAAGAAAAAACCCCGTTAAGGGGTTCTTGTTGTCCACAGCTCGTCACACATGTGGAAGCAAACTTTATCGAGGATGTCCTGTCACAGACGCACGGGCTTCAACTCTCATTAACTCCTACGTCTGCGTCGTCTACTCACAGGTGCTCCTCCTACAAAAGAAAACTTTCTCTGGGTTTTCATCCGATTACGTAATGCTTTAACGGGTGCAGTTTTTCTGCTAATCAGAATGCAGAACAAAATAATGCCAAGGAGTAGGGCAAGAACTGTTCTAATCATGTTTTCCTAATGGTGGATGGACTCTGATGACCCAAATGGGTGGCGTGTTGCGATGTTTCCGATTACTCCACACTCAGAAAATAGCTACGGTAGCTTGGTCGAGAGCTAACTGCGCTCTGTCGGATTAGGGTAGACACTCTTGAATAAGGCATCGCGCAATTGCCTGAACAAACTTTTTGTAATGAAAAAGTGTCATAGTCAGTAATTGCCTATCCTCACTCACTGAGCGTATGTGGCTTTTAAAGACCAAACCAACTGACTAAGGCTAAACCTTCACGGACTGAAATCTTTTGTCCCTTACTCTCGTTTCTCGGAAAGCTAGGCTTATCCCATTCC
>DATNPT010000469.1:0-5307 GCA_036703075.1 Chroococcales cyanobacterium | reverse complement strand
GCGATTGTAGCGCGGGAGAAGAGTTGGTTCATCAGCCGAAAGATGATGTCAACGAATCGCGAGAGTCCCCACCTACAACGAAGTAAGGGCGGGTAGTTCATAATATTGAAGTTGGTGTGTCTTGAAAAAATGTGTGAGGAGCAAGAGTGCATGAGTGTTTTAGCACTTGCGTTGATGCTAGATTGGACGACAGCAGCAGATTTTAGTGCTAGCGCAACCCAGCTTTCTAGTGACGTGAGTTTCCTTAGAGGATTAGCAGATTGGTCAGCCTCGATCGCTCTCGAACAGCTAGGAGTAGGAACCGCCTGTTTTGTCTTAGCCTTTATCTTGGCGAGCTTTGTTGAATACTGGATACATCGTCTGATGCACGTCTCGCCTCGGATTGGTGAGCGTCATCGCGATCATCATCGCCGCAATGAAGGACAGGGCGTGTTGTGGGAGTTCCGAGACTACGTCAGAGGTAGCTTGGTCGTCATGTGTTTATTGTTTTTTCACTCGTGGAGTGCTGGCATCGGTTGGTTCCTGGGTGGACTGGTTTATGCGGCGTTCTCTGCCTATGCCCATCAGTTGCAGCACGAAAACCCCACCAAGTGCTTCTGGATGAAGATGCCAGTTCACTACGTTCACCACAAATATGGGATGTGGCATCATAATTTTGGTTTAGCTGTAGACTGGTGGGATCGGGTTTTTGGCACTTACAAGCCTGTGGAATGGCTGACCCAAGACGAACTCGCGCTACGCGATCGCAGCTATTTCCAACTACGCTGGTGGTAAAGGTTTCTGGACGTTATCGGGTCGGGCAATGACCTGACTCGACGCCGATGGACTTAGAGATTTTCTCATGGCTATCGCGGTGAGCTGGTTTGAGTGTGATATCGTTCCTACAACGCTCTGAGTTTTTTCGTTGGGTATCACTGTAGGAAAATCCTTGTGAACTACTTCCAGAAGGCCAAAGTCCACTTTATTGCCAGTCATCAGCATCCCATCAACCAGATTCTGCACCACATCACTAATGTATTAGCGATCGCAGCCCTGGTCTTGCTGTTTTCCAATTGGCGGCTGACTCTGTTGTGCTTGGTACTCACCCAAGTTTTTGCCCTTAGCGGGCATGCCTTTTTTGAAAAAAACGAACCGGCTTTTAGACAGTATCCCGGTATTACGATCCTCGCCTCGCTGTCATGGTCGTTTGATAACTGGTTTGGTTTGCGGCAGTTGTGGGCATATGTCAATCGTCAGCGTACTGAAGGCTGATTCTACACGGGTTGACAAATTTTGAATCCCCACCTCCGAACAGAGTCTCAAACAAATCGGTCTGAATTCAAGAATTCCCAGACCAGTATTTGTAGAGCATTTATATCAAGGAGACTTAATGTATCAAGGTTTACTCGTAATTGATGCCGATGCCCATAAGTTAGAAAATCCCTTAATCATGCGGGATTATATAGAGCCGGAGTATCGCGATCGCGTTGGTTTAGTCATCGATAGTTTAGGCGACCAACGTGCGCGAATTGTAGACTTCAATCCAGCAACGGGTCAAAACGACTTGGTGCGGATGTTTCCTCAGCCCCAAGGATTAGGAAAGGGAGGCTTTCGCAATCTCCATCCAGAGACGACCCTAGGCGCGACATTCAATCGCGTGCGGATCGAGCATATGGATCGAGAAGGTGTTGATGTCCAGGTTATCTACGGTACCCTGAACCTAATCTTCTCCAGCCTTCTGGACAAGGACATGGCGATTGCGCTTTGTCGCGCTTACAACAACTACATCGCCGATGATTGCCGAGGCTACGATAACCGTCTCAAACCGATTGGCGTGCTGCCGTTACAAGATGTCGATGCAGCAGTTGCAGAACTGTACCGTTGCGTCAACGAACTAGGCATGATTGGCGTTGCCGTTGCCCCAAGCTTACCGATACCCCATCCCAAAGCGCCGGACGCATTTCCCGAAATCCGTACCTGTAAAGCCATTAGTCATCCCGACTTTCGCCCGATTCTGCAAGCGGCAATAGACCTCGATATTGCTCTGGGCATTCACGGTGGACCCGGTTCTTATATGGTAGGTGGCATTTCCGACCATATGGAAACGTTCGTCCTTACCCACATCTTTGTGCAACGAAATCAGCAGCAACTCGCGTTAGCACGGATGGTATTTGACGGTGCGTTTGAGCAATTTCCCACTCTCCGTGTCGGATTTTTAGAAGGGGGTTGCGGTTGGTTGCCAGATTTAGCCCATGCCTTTCACGAACATTGGGAAAAACGCATCCGCGACTTTGACCCCAAGCATCCCTATCGCCCTTCCCTGATGGAATTCACCAAACTAATGATTCAGGAACGAGGCACCCAGAATAATATCAACTTAATTAGTCAGGCAAAAAACCTCTTCGATCTGCTGTGGAATGCCCAACACGACCCCACGAAGATTGATGATTCTAGTCTTTACGAGCATTATGACCTTCGACATCGAGACCCGCTAGAGTACTTCGAGCGGGGTCAAATCTTTACCTCATTTGAGTCCGATGACCCAGGCCCCGCTTATCTTCATGTTGCCATGGGTGAAGTCGGTAAGCGATTAGCTTGTTTTTCTGGCGATTATGGTCACTGGGATGGCGTCCTCCAAGACTGTGTTAAGGATGCAGCCCAGGTCGCTGATTACGAGCGCGAACATCTAGAACTCCTCTTAGGTGGAAATGCCTTAGCTCTATATGGCGATCGATTACGCCAATCTCTACCTAGTAAGCTGATGGCTCAACACCTTTAATCTCAACAACGAGAGTTATTAGTTATTCGTTCTTCCTATCCCAACCTCTAACAACTAATAACCAACAACAAACAACCAACAATTAAGTTACATGCGAGTTTTACTGCTCTATCCTCTCTTTCCTAAATCCTTTTGGTCTTTCGACAAAGCACTAGAACTAATCGGGCGCAAGGTTTCTCTCCCTCCATTAGGTCTGATTACAGTTGCCGCCATCTTGCCCCAAACCTGGGAGTTTCGCTTAGTAGACCGCAACGTTCGGTTTGAAACCGAAGACGATTGGGCGTGGGCTGATTTAGTCATTGTGTCTGGCATGATTGTCCAGAAACCCGATCTGCTACACGTCATTCGAGAGGCGAAGCAGCGGGGCAAACTGGTAGCCGCAGGTGGCCCTTATCTCACTTCGGTACCTGAGGCAGCGCAGGAAGAAGGGGTAGATTTTCTGGTTTTAGATGAGGGCGAGATTACTTTACCACTATTGGTTGAAGCTCTAGAACGCGGAGAAACCTCCGGAGTATTTCGCGCCAATGACGAAAAGCCAGATGTCACGACGACACCTATTCCTCGCTATGACTTGCTGGATTTAAAAGCCTACAGTGACATGTCGGTACAGTTTTCGCGAGGTTGTCCGTTCCAGTGCGAGTTCTGCGACATCATTGTTCTGTACGGGCGCAAACCGCGCACTAAAACGCCTGCACAGTTATTGGCTGAGTTGCAGTACCTTTACGATTTGGGTTGGCGGCGATCGATTTTTGTTGTTGATGATAACTTCATCGGCAATAAGCGTAATGTTAAGCTGCTGTTGCGCGAACTCGGTCCATGGATGGCCCAGCGCGGATACCCATTCCGCCTCTCGACTGAAGCCTCAGTGGACTTAGCACAAGACCAGGAACTGCTCGATCTGATGATCGCGGCTAACTTCAATGCCGTCTTTTTAGGGATTGAAACACCAGATACAGATAGTTTAAGCCTGACTCAAAAATTTCAAAATACCAGGAACTCGCTGATCGAAGCAGTCGAGAGAATTAATCGGTCAGGGTTGCGAGTCATGGCTGGTTTCATTATCGGCTTCGATGGGGAGAAATCAGGAGCAGGCTCGCGCATTGTGGACTTCGTAGAAGCAACGGCAATTCCTCAAGCCATTTGTAGTATGCTGCAAGCGTTGCCGAATACCGCACTATGGCATCGACTGAAGAAAGAAGGGCGTTTGTTGGAAGCTATTGAAGAGGCAAACATTCACCAAACCACACTGACCAACTTCATTCCCACCCGTCCCCTCGAAGAGCTTGCCCGCGAGTATATTAACTGCTTCTGGCAACTCTACGACCCCGAGCGCTATCTCGGACGAGTCTATCGCCATTTCCTCAATATGAAGCCGACTCCGCATAAGAAAAAGTTTCGGATGCCAGAACTGACCGATATCCGGGGACTCTTACTTCTTTGCTGGCGGCAGGGGTTTAAGCGGAGTACGCGCTTTCAATTTTGGCGTCAGCTATTCTCGATTGCCCGACATAATCCAGGCGTGTTTGAGTCTTATCTAATTAATTGCGCCCACCTCGAACACTTTTTGGATTATCGCCAAATCGTGCGCGACCAAATCGAGACCCAGTTGGCTGAGTATTTAGCAACTAAAGCTGAGACTCAGTCATTAGTTACTAGTCGTTAGTTGTTTGTCCCTACCAACCACTAACAACCAACCACTAACAACTAATTACGACTTAAACACCATTGCTGGATCGAGGCGTGTGACTTTTTGAATGGCGAAGATGGCTGAACCGATGCACATCGTTACAGTCAGACCAAAAACTGCGATCGCTAAGAGTGGGGTAATTAAAATCAGAATGCCTTTCGTTGTATAGGTCCAAGTTGCGATGCCATAACACAGCAACATACTAGGCAAATAGCCGAGAACCGCCATCCAAAGCGCCTGTTCAATAATGACGCCGTACACGACTCGATCCGACACGCCCATTGCCTTGAGCGTGCCAAACTCTTTAAGGTGATCGGATACGGAGGAATAGAGAATCTGACCAACAATCACGACTCCAACAACAATCCCTACTAAGGCACCCAGACCCAAAACAAATCCGATGCCCGTTCGCTTCTGCCAGAAGGTTTGATTTTTCTCGGTCACTTCCTCGCGAGTCAAGATGCGGGTATTGGGTAATGCGGCTTTAAGGCGTTGCTTAAGTGTCTGTAAATCTTGGACTGGTTCTGCCTGAATCAAAATGTAGGTAATGAGATCTGATGCGACTAATTTTTTCGGGACAGGAGGAGCCTGGACAGGTGTCAAAGGCTGAACGGGCTTTGTATAACTATTCGTACAGATTAATTCCTCCGAGCCTTTTGGCAACTGGCAGGTGACATTAGAAACTTGACCAGACGTTAAGTAAGCGTTTGCATTCTCCAAAGAGGTGAACATGAAAGCATTGGAGACGATGGAGCGGTTGCCTTGAGTAAAGCCAACGATTCGTGCTGGCAAACTATTCACTCTCACGGTATCCCCAACGTTTTTTACACCTAACGAACTCAACGTCGTGCGATCGACAATT
>DATNPT010000052.1:0-8345 GCA_036703075.1 Chroococcales cyanobacterium | reverse complement strand
AAGAAGTTTTTGTTTTCGTGGCTGGGGCGGCTGAGTTTAATGAGGGCAAAGCGCTGTTCGGGAGTTAGGGTTGCCCATTGTTGAGTTGTCAAAGATACTCCAAATTCCTGAGCTTTCTCTTGAAGGTTTGGTGGAATGGTTGTGGCATCCATCCAAGCGGGATGGGCGTCTATGGGGAGTTCGGAGGCTGGTGTGCCGGTGCGATCGCTAACTAATTGTTGTAATTCGTTCCGATAGCTTGCAATTTCTTCTGGTGTGCTGCAAGGTTTTTCGACGAGAAACTGGCGTTCTGGCTGGGTAAACTGGTGCCAGTGCTGCAATTTGAGTTTGACTCCACAGGTATCTAATTTCATTCGCACTTGCATGGGGATGCAGCGGAGGGAGTCTACAAATTCGGCTTCAAATTGGAAAAAATCAGACATGGAGTAAAACAGTTGATGAGTCGTGTTTATTATGAGTAGTGTTACGAATAATTAGGTAACTTATTGATAAGGTGAGAATCACGATCGCTAATCAATAATTTCAGTTCCTGAAGTTTTCTCGAAGTCAAAAATAATAATTTTCCGAGCAACTGCAATTATAGATGTAACAATAACTAATCAATAAAACTCTTGTTGCTACAAGAATCCCGAAATAGACGGACTATTTTTTTAACTGCCGCATTTTTGGGTAGTGGAAGCCAACTACTAGGAAGATAGTAGCATTGAGGCAGTTCGAGCCTCTAGTCCTCAGTCATCTCTTTTCCAATTAGAGAAGTCATGGTCAGCGCTGATGAATCGGTAGGAGGCTGGAGATAGCATTGATTGTGTAAAGTTCGGAAGACTGGCTATTTTACACAACAACAGGCGGTGAGAATGAATCGGGTGATGTGGAATGGCGTTGCTCCTTGTTGGCAACGGATTGGGTCGATATAGGAACTAGCTGTACGGCACAGGCTTTGAGTTCGGGTTGCAAGGAGTCGGGGCAGGATTCTGGATGGGTGAGGGTGTTGGCTTCGGCATTGTCCGCCCAGAGTGCGCCCCAGTGCATGGGAACGAAGACGGTACCGGGCGCGATCGCTTTTGTGACTTTAGCCGGAAAGCAACTCGTACCGCGACGCGATCGCACTTCCACCCAGCTTTCTTCCTCAATCCCTAACTTCGCAGCATCGCGGGGATGAATTTCAATAAAGGGATTGGGGTGCATTTGCCGAATTTTAGGGATGCGGCCGGTGCGGGTTTGGGTGTGCCAGTGTCCGTAAAGACGCCCTGTTGTTAAGACGAAGGGATAGTCTGGCTCGGGGGGTTCTGCTAGTCCTCGCGAGTGATAAGCGCCAAATCGGGCACGTCCGTCAGGTGTGTTAAAGCTTAAATTTGCGTAGAGTCGAGTGGGTTCATCGGGTTTCAAGTCGCCAGACTCTCGGCAAGGCCATTGCATTGGTCCATCGTTATGCAGTCGCTGGTGGCTCAATCCCGTCACATCGCAGGGGCGTCCTCGCGTTAACTGGACAAATTCCGCGTAGACTTCAGCAGAATTATTGAATGCAAACTTATCCGCAAAACCCAAGCGGCGACCGACTTCGGCAAAGATTTCCCAGTCTGCGCGAGCTTCACCACGGGGTTCGCGAAATGCCGGACACAGCGTTACTCGGCGCTCGGAATTAGTCATGGTTCCCGTCTTCTCGCCCCATTGAGTGGCGGGTAGCAAGACATGAGCGTAGGCAGCCGTTTCCGTGGGATAGTAGGCATCTTGATAAACCGTGAAGGGCGATTTCAAGAGCGCGGCTTTCGTGCGTTCTAGGTCGGGCATGCTCACGGCGGGGTTAGTCGCTGCAATCCAAACAAACCCAACGTCGCCCGTCTCTAGTCCTGTAATCATATCCCAAGCGGTGCGACCGGGTTGGGCGGCAATTTGTCCGGCTGGCAGTCCCCACAACTGTTCGACTTCGGCACGGTGTTGGGGATTTTTCACCAAACGATAGCCCGGTAGGATATGACACAAGCCCCCTGCTTCCCTACCGCCCATGGCATTGGGCTGTCCTGTCAGGGAAAAGGGGCCCGCGCCGGGTTTGCCAATTTGCCCGGTCATTAAATGCAGGTTGATGATGGTGCGTACCTTCGCCGTGCCTTCACTGGACTGATTCACCCCCATCGACCACATCGATAACACTCGGTTTGACTCACCCCACCACCGGGCAGCGGTTTCTAAATCGTGGACGGCAATGCCACAACGTTCGGCGACAATTTGAGGTGAATAATGGCGAATGACCTGAGCATAGTCAGGGAATCCCGTCGTACACTCATCAATAAACAGGGAATCGATTTTGCCCCACTGCATGAGTAGGTGGGCAATGCCATTGAGTAAATCGATATCCGTACCCGGTCGAATCGCTAAATGTAAATCGGCATCCTCCGCCGTCGTTGTCTGGCGCGGATCGACCACAATCATTTTGACGTTTTTGTTTTTCTTGTGGTGTTTCCGCAGGCGGTTGTAAATAATCGGGTGACATTCTGCGGTGTTGGTGCCGATCAAAAAGGCGCAGTCTGTCTCGTCTAGGTCATCGTAGCAACAGGGAGGACCGTCAGAACCAAAGCTTTGAATGTAGCCAGAAACGGCGGAGGACATGCATAGGCGGGAGTTGGCATCGAAGTTATTGGTGCCGAGACACCCTTTGATCAGTTTCTGGGCGATGTAGTAATCCTCGGTTTGAAACTGACCCGAACCATACATGCAGATAGCGTCTGGCCCTTGGGTCAAGCGGACGGTTTGCAGGCGATTTGCGATCGCATCTAGGGCTTCATCCCAACTGACGCGCCGGAATTCATCGTGGAGGGAATCCCGCATCATGGGATGGAGAAGTCGGCTTTTGTCGATCGCTTCGGCAATCGTCGCACCTTTGACGCACACCAAACCCTGGCTGGAAGGATGGGTGCGATCGCCTTTTACTTTCCAAATCGGAGTTCCTTGACCGTCTCGATGGGTCGGTTTTCCAGCTTGGGCTGGGGGTGACACTTCCAAGCCACAGCCAACGCCACAGTAAGGACAAAGTGTTTTTGTTGAGTCTGTCATTGTAGTTCACCCATAAACTCGTGATTACTACAGAGTTAGTGGTTCGTGGTTAGTTGTTCGGTGTTCATCGCTACTAATTACTAACAACTAACCAACAACTCCTTAGCGTCTGCCCAGTTCGTCCACAAACAGAGGAACGGTTTCCACGTCCTGTTCTGGTAGTTCCGCTTCATCGTGTGCGGCAAAGGAATTTTTCGGTTCCTTAAGGAAGAAGGCACACAGGAAAGCGCAGATCAAGGCAGCAACTCCCATCGCGGCGAATAAGGTTGGCGCATCCGTTAAGCTGAAAATCGTGAGAAAAATCACACCGCCGAAATTGCCGTAAGCGCCGACATTTCCAGAAATCTGCCCGGTAATTTCCTTTTTAATCAGAGGTACGATTCCGTAGGTAGAACCGCAGCCCGCTTGGGCGAAGTAGGCGGAAAGCATGGTAATTGCGATCGCAAGAGGTAACGGCCAATTGCTATGGATACCGTGCGCTAACAGATAGCTGACACCAATCCCAGCCGCGATAATCGTCATCGTCCACTTACGGCTACCAAATCGATCTGAAATTAACCCGCCGCTAGGACGAGAGACGAGGTTCATGAACGGATAGCTAGCGGCAATCATGCCTGCCATCACATGAGACAGAGAAAACGTATGTTCAAAAAATGCAGGCAGCATGGAAACGGCTGCTAACTCAGAGCCAAAGCTGACGATATAGCAACACTCTAAAATAGCAACCTGGCGAAACTGATAGCGCTCGGCCGCTGAATAAGTCTTCGTCCCACTGATAACTTCCCGGTTAACCTGCCACGCTTTGTAGGTTTGGAACGCATACAGCAGTGCCAACAGACCCCAAATCGCATGCATTTGGGTGGTGTTGAGGAAGTGCAGTTTAGGCTGCGCTAAACGCCATGCCAGCAAGCCTAGAGCGAAAATCAAACCGAAATTAGACAAGCACATCGCCCAAAAACTTTTCGCACTCGTCACCTCCATCGCTCCACTGCGCTTAGGGCGGCGATAGGCTTTGCCTGGAGGTGTATCTTTGGCGTTGAAGAAGTAAACAAAGCCATAGGCAGCGGTAATGATGCCTGTCAACATGATGGCTAACCGCCAATTGGTATGACCTCCAGCTAGAAACGCGGTTCCTACCGCGATCGATGGCAGTGCGAACTCCGCGCCAAATGCACCAAAGTTACCCCAGCCCCCATAGATGCCTTCGGCAATGCCAATCTCTTTAGGAGGGAACCATTCCGCTACCATGCGGATACCTACGACAAACCCAGCTCCAACTATTCCCATTAAGAGACGACTCAAGACTAATTGGGTAAAGTCTTGAGACATCGCCGTTGCCAGACAAGGTACGGCAGAAAACATCAGCAGGGTTGAAAATGTCACTCGCGGACCAAAACGATCCAACAGCATGCCAATGATGATTCGTGCTGGAATCGTAAGGGCGAGATTACAAATCAGCAAGCTCTTGATTTGATCGGGCGTTAGATGCAGATCTTTTTGAATCGTCGTGGCAAAAGGAGCAAAGTTAAACCAACAGACAAAGGTGAGAAAAAATGCAAACCATGTTAGATGCAAGATACGGTAGCGACCGCGTAATGACCATAATTCTTGAAGCATGAGACAGTTTCCTCCCAGTCAAACTGGAATAACGGCATCGGGAGTAGTAGGTAAGCGAAGGACTGACCAGTACTGGATTCTCAAGGTAGGATGACACGATTGATTTCGACTTGGCATCTTTCAAAGTGGTTTCTGCTTTCCTTCATCGTTGCTGTGTCTAGAAGGGATTTAACCGCTCGTAAACCTGAGGTGGAAGCTATCGCACTAAGTGCTACTAAATTACTCTTTCTCAGGCAACTCAAAAACACTTAAATTGTTGAAGAATGCTTTTTTGTTAGGCTAGTCAGCTTCATCAATTGATTTCGTGCTATCTGATACAAATTACTGGTTTTTCCTGTAGAAATCTATCTTTTGAGTGACTAAGCCTGTTCCTAAAGTAGAGAGATTCAATTTGTCATTTGAAGGATTGACCAAGACAAAATTGCCACCTTACCTAACTGAAGTACATCGGATGCGATGGGATTGCCTGCTTATTTCAAATCGGGGTTGAGTTAAACATGGCAGCTCGCTCAATTTGTTTCTTTAGTCAGACTATGAGGATTAAGAGCTTGGGTTCGTATATTTGACTACAAAAAAGCTCAAATTATTAATTTAGTGCATTGGAGCTATGCAGTTTATACATGAATTTTTCTATTCGTAAAAATTGGCTTCAGTTCAAAGCGAGAAAAAGGTTGTAACTAATCAGGTTTTGCAAACTTTTTGATAAGGAATAGTTTTAGTCGAGAGGTACTTGAGTTACAGCAATTTGCAAGTTGATATAGCAAAAGGCTTTTATGCTCCAGGACAGAGGACAGGAGTGCCATTCGTCCTAACCTTGATGGCGACAGCTATAAATACATCATGTATCAGGGTGCAAAGCTGTGTGCCCCTACCAGCCGCACGTTACCAAGTAGAAGACTGCCATAAAGCTTTGCACAAAAATGTCAGGGGACGAAAGGCTTCACCCCCTGTTATGCAGAATAATCTTCACTTGTCTAAAAGTGAAGTTGATGTTTTTTTCTACTCACTGGTCACTAGTTACTGTTTGAAGCGATCGCGAATTATTCAACGTCTGTATGGGCAAAACGGTGGTAGAGGAAGTCAAGGGCGTAGTTGCGAAGTTCGTAGTACTTGGGATCTTCCATAATCCGAGCCCGCTTCCTAGGTCGATCGAAGGGAACTTCCATCACTTCACCAATGTGGGCGGCTGGCCCGTTGGTCATCATCACGACGCGGTCGGCTAAAAATAGCGCTTCATCAATGTCATGAGTAATCATCAGAACCGTGACTTTGTGATCGCGCCAGATTTTCAGCAGTTCTTCTTGTAACTCTTCTTTGGTAATGGCATCTAATGCCCCGAAGGGTTCATCCAAAATTAAGATTTCAGGACGAATGGATAAGGCGCGCGCGATCGCAACTCGTTGTTTCATTCCCCCGGACAGTTGCGATGGCTTCTTATCCGCCGCTTCAGTCAGTCCCACCATCTCCAGATGTTCCCGCACGATCGCTTTTTTCTGGGAGTGGGATTTGTCGGGATACACCGAATCTACGGCCAAGAAGATGTTTTCATAGGCACTCAGCCAAGGCAGCAGCGCATAGTTTTGGAAGACCATCATCCGGTCTGGGCCCGGTTGCGTGATGCGCTTGCCTTGCAATCGCACGTCCCCATGGGTAGGTTGCGAGAAACCCGCCACCATATTCAGCAGTGTCGATTTCCCACAACCCGAATGACCGATCAGGCAAACAAACTCCCCTTCATTCACGGTGAGGTTAACGCCACTCAGAACAGTGTGGGGGCCATCGGGAGTGCGATAAACCTTAGAGACATCCTCAATTACCAGTAAGGGGTCTCCTTTAGGTTTTAAAGTTTGGTTTTGGGAGATTTGATCGAGAAGGGCATCAGTATTAAGAGCAGTCATAGTGATAGATGGTTGAAGGTTGGAGGGTTGAACGGTTGAAGGTTGGAAGGTTGAAGGCTTGGAACAGAACTTGAAACTTTAACGTTCAACCTTCAACTTTTTTAAGCAACTGAAGTAGGGACAGCATCAATGTCAACTTCTTCAATCCGAATTTGACGCTTAATTTCTAGGCTGTTGAGGTATTCCATCGGGTCGTCGGGGTCAAAGACAGTGCCGTCGAACATGTGAATTGGGCCGCGATCGTGTCCTGTATCCATCAGACCCAAATCCCGTGCTGCGGCACCAAATAGATCGATGCGCCGCACGCGATCGAGAATGTTGATCCAGTTTTTGGGGAAGGGGATCAGTCCCCAACGGGCGAGTTGGGTGAGTAACCATAACCCCTCAATTTGATCGGGATAGTTGGCTTTATCGACGAAGAATTGGTTGTAGCGTGACAGCCGTTGCAGAGGTTCGCCCGTGCCGCGATTGTAGGGGTCGATGAAGCCAGGACGGGTGTATTCTGGGGCTGAGCCAACGTACTGGTCTTGGGTGAGTAAGGTTAGAATTTCTTCTCGGTTGCGCGGATCGTCGCAGTATTGGCAGGCTTCGAGGAGTGCCTTCACCATAGCGATATGGGTTTGCGGGTGCTGGTTGACCCAGTCTTCGCGCACGCCCAACACTTTCTCAGGGTGTCCCGGCCACAACTCCATATCGGTAGCGATGACAAAGCCGAGTTCTTCGTAGACGGCGCGAGAATTCCAGGGTTCGCCGACGCAATAACCATCGATGTTCCCTGCTTTTAAATTGGAGAACATCTGCGGCGGCGGAATCACGGTTAATGCGACATCTAAATCTGGATCGATCCCACCACTCGCCAACCAGTACCGTAGCATCAGGTTGTGCATCGAGGATGGATACACCATCCCCAACGTGTGAACTTTATCGGGAGTTGCTTGAATCGCGGCTTTGAAGTCAGCTAGGGTGCGGACGCCTTGGTCGTAGAAACGCTTGCTCAGGGTAATAGCATTGCCATTGCGGGATAGGGTTAAGGCCGTAACTACTGGCAGGGGGGGCTTATTGCCTGCTCCAACCGTTAAAGTCAGGGGCATTCCAGCTACCATCTGAGCGGCATCTAGTCGTCCTGTGACAATTCCGTTTGCGATCGCTTTCCAACTCGGTTCGCGGTTTAAGGTAACGTCCTCTAACCCGTATTTTTCAAAAAAGCCCTTCTCTTTGGCAACGATAAGGGGCGCGCAATCGGTGAGGGGAATAAAGCCAATTTCTAGATTGACTTTTTCTAACCCGTTGCGCGCGATTGGCTTTAGCTTGCCTGCTTTGCGTAGCTTCTCTTTCTTCTGCTGGTTGAGGAAGTAAATCATCTCATTCCGCATGGTGTAGTAGCTGGGATGATTCACCACTTCCATGCGCTGACGAGGTCGAGGAATATCGACCTCGATGATTTGTCCGATATGGGACTCTGGCCCATTGGTTAGCATCACCACTTGATCGGATAGCAACAAGGCTTCATCCACGTCGTGCGTCACCATGATGCAGGTAACGTGGCTTTCTTGGCAGATTTTCATCAACTGCTCTTGCAGGCCGCCTCGAGTCAGGGCGTCCAATGCGCCAAAGGGTTCGTCCAACAGTAGCAACTTGGGACGCAGGGCTAGGGCGCGCGCGATCGCAACCCGTTGTCTCATCCCTCCGGAAAGTTCGCCCGGTCGCTTGTTCGCTGCCTGCCGCAACCCAACGAGTTCGATGTGGTGTTCGATAATCCCTTTGCGTTCCCCCTTGGGTCGC
>DATNPT010000456.1:0-17021 GCA_036703075.1 Chroococcales cyanobacterium | reverse complement strand
TCCTAGCCGAACGCTGGCACGGGTAGCGATCGCGAAATCCTACACAGAAAATGGACAACGCGATAAAGCCATTGAACAGCTTAATCAATCCCTAAAAGCCCTGAGTACTCTAAAAAATTCATCAGCAAAAATTCAGGCTCTTAGTCAAATCGCTGTTGAGTATGCCCAAGCCGGACAACGCGATCGAGCTGTTGAGGTGCATACTCAAGCCCTAAAAATTCAGGATAGTTTAAATCCTGGCGCACCTGCGTCTCCTTCCTACGCTGTAGAGCAACTCGTGAATCAGTATCTCGGTGCACAACAATATCCCTTAGCCATTCAACTGGTTCAGACGCTTAAGAGTGACTATGAACACGATAGAGAGCTACAGCGGATTCTCAATCAGATGCTTGAGGTAGGAGAGTTTCAACCGGTTTTACAAACAGCCAATACGATCCGAAATCCCAATCAAAAAGTTGCGTTCTTGGTCAAGATTGCTGATTTTCATATTGGCACAGGCCAATCTGACAAAGCGGCTGAAATCCTGGCTCAAGCCTTTGCGATCGCGAAAACGATTGAAGGGCCAGAAGAGAGATTCACCCCACAGGAGGTTCAACGCATCGATCCTTCCATTCCACCTTCTGATGAGTTCGATCGAGGTAGCCTGATCGAAGCGATCGCCATTCGCTATGCTCAGCTAGGGCAACATAACTTAGCGACTCAGACGGCTCAAGTCTTACAAGCTCCAACCTATCGCGAGCGTTTGCTCCAACGCCTTGCTTGTTATCGGTAACGGCTAAGCGATCCTCTCAATTACCTTAAACCAGAATGATTTTGTTGTAGGAGCGTATGGCATACGCCCATCAAACCTATTGGGTAGAACTGGAATCTTTTGGATAGAACTGGAATCTAACAGGGCACAAGCCTTGCGCCCCTACAGCCTTTTATTAGCTGCCGCCGTATTAAGGTTAGGGCAGATTTAACAGTCCAAACAACCATGTACCAGTAATAAACCTTCTGCCCTCTGCCCTCTACCTTCTGCCTGTTGCTATATGAATGCGATCGCACTTCAACTCAACTATCTTGCCGGAGGAAAGAACAGAATGGGATGCCAGCTACGACGCATTAACTCCCCAGCAAAACTGCGTACTGGCCACTCAATCAGCTTGCCTAGACTATCTGAAGAAACTGCGATCGCACTGATGTCATACTCTAGGGCAGCATCCAAGATTTCTTCATAAGGATTTCCCAATCGTGCCTCGGCATTAACCTGCAAACCCAGCTGTTCCAACTCAGCTTGTACTGGTTTTAGCTTTTCCTGAGCGTCTCGAAGTAGGTAATCCTTAGGTATTTCTCTGCGTCCCCCTTCGTCAACAACCCACATCAACATGCACTGTTTCAGTGAGCCATTGGGTTGGTTTTGAGCATAGTCCTTAACCTTTTGCACGAGATACTTAGCCGCGTTACTCCCGTCGTAGGGAAGCAACAAATACCGGAATAGATGCTGGCAGCGCAGCTCTAGTTCCTCTCGGGTATAAGTAGAAATGAGCTGCGGTCGCACGATTAGCAGTGGAGTGGTGCAAGCTTTCGCCAAGTCTGCCGTTGTACTCCCGAACAGCTTTTCTTGCAACAAGCTCTGAATCGGCATTCCAGTCAGGATGACATCAGGCTTGTACTTCTTCGCTACTTTGAGAATATTGTCAACCGGACGACCTGAAGGAACCTCAATGTGAACCTCTACGCCTTCAGGTAAATCCTTCAAACTGGATTGGAAGCGATCTCGTGAGGAAGCGATCGCTTCTTCGTCGATCCGAGGAATTTCTCCCTCTTGCCACAACGGGACGCTGTGCAAGAAGACAATCTGCTGAATGCCGCCAGCCGCCAAACTAGGTACAAACCCTACAAGCCGATACAGACCGTCGGAGAAATCCGTGCAGATTAGGCAACGCTGAAACATAGGCAGGGAGGATTGTTTTTACTAACACTACCACCTCATCCCTACTAGGCTCCTGCCTCACAGGATACTTGATGAAATTGCGAAAACTTGCTTTGGCACTTTACTTACTTGATTCGGCTCGTCAGCCTTCTGCCAAAAATCACCTCATTGAGTTCAAATGTTTTGTTTAAAAATTCCGTGCTTAGGTCAAGACTTGTTTTCAACTCAGTCATCCTCTTGACTCTAAATATTCCTGAAAAGTACACGAAACACACTTTCATCAAACCACGAACAAGGCTTCGCCCAATTATTACGGTGTGACGCCCCAGCATCCCCTGCTCCTTTCCTCGGTGGAACCGAGCGAGAGACGGAGGTCGCCCACTAAAAGTCGGGCTACTACGACTCAAACTGAGGGTTTGCGCCTAGACCCCATTCGTGCTTCAGAAACTCCTTGTACATGTTTTCACGCACCATCATTTGCTCGTAGAGCTTAACCAAGAAATCTTGGGCTTGCTCGCGGCTCATTTGCTCAACCTGGGTTTGAAAAGAGCGGATGCTGAATTGTTGTTCTAGTGATAGTTCGACAGGTCCAGACATGTTTGACTCCTTAAGTAACTAGACAAAGATGTAGAACGTTTCGGTCACAGTCGTCCTGACTGAATGAGGGCTAGAGAATCGGTGAGCATTCTAGCTGTCACCCTTTCTTATTAAAAATCGTAACAAGTGTTTGACAAAATGCACATACCTCTTAGAGTGTACTTTTCTTTGAATCAAAAGATAGAGGCCCTGTTCCGGAAAATTTCTCAACTTCAGATCAGATTGAGGCAGTTTTATCAAGTCCCCAATGGTCAAACTGCTCAAAATGAACAATTTTTAAGCAGATGTACTTAGCTTTATGCGAGAAGTCAGCGCTGAAAACCTGGCAAAATCGAGGATTGTAATGCGATCGGCAAAATTTTCGGTCTTTAGTACTCTAGAATTCCGAACGAGGGGTACGGAATTCCGATCCACAACTGGCAAGCTCGAAACACGCAACTCAAGGATTGGCTTATGTACGAGTGCGTAGCCGCACCCGTGAGTAATGGGCCAAAAAATTTCCACGTCAGAAGAGTCCAGGTGTCAGTCTCAATCAATCACCGATGACCAGGCCCTTGGGTACCTCTTCATGAGTGTGCCTAGTGCAGCGGGCAGAAATAACTATGCAGGTAAAAAAGGTTGAAAAGCTTACGGCACAAGCTTTCTTGCCTTCTACCTTTTGCCTTCTATCTTCTTACACTAGGCTTTGTCCGATCCCAAGAAGATAATGAAATTTTTACATAAGTCGTGAGGTTGATGAAGATTTTAATAAGACGTGCCAAACTCATGGACAGGAGAATGCCCAATTAGCTACAAATAAGGGATCTAAAGGGGTACAAAATTTTTTGTTTTTCTGTCAAACCAGTCTTTATCAATACAATAGGGCTTGGTTATGATTACTTATTTTCAGTGCAGCGACAAACTGGAGGAACCAACGTCGTGCATCACTGCGTTTTAAGGAATAAGCTCCCATGAAATTCCAACTCGTCCCTAGCTTGAGCGTCGCAGCAGTAACTACTGCTCTTGTGAGTATCTGTGCTCCAGCTCATGCTGTATCCCTAACCAGCTTAACTGACCTAAACGCCACAGACGGTTTTTCATTCGATCGCGATACGACGGTGAAGTTCACGTTTCTTGAATCTCATGGTGAATACCAATCGGCTTTTGGGATTTACGACGCATCGAAGAATCTGCTTCAGAATTTGTTTTCTGAAGTTCAAAAAAGCGATAACGGCAACCAGAATGATTGGGCAGGAACTTGCGGTGTAACGGTTACTGGCCCTTGTAATGTTGACTATACGTTTCAAGCTGGTACGAAGTACTTTGTGGGTTTAGCTTCGCAAGCCGCCGCAACTGTATTCTCCGGTACACCATTGAACGGTCAATTGCCGTTTGCCTTCACCTACAATGCGAATACCGATGCAACAGTGCTGGCTGTAGTCAATGATTCGTACAGTGGTGACACGGACTATAACGACTTTGAGGTTGCCGCTAGTGATGTTCGGGCTGTCCCAGAACCTGCTACCGTTGGCGCTGTACTTGGAGTTGGAGTGATGGCGCTGATTGGGCGTCGTCGGCAACGGGCCGCTCGTTAAGCAATCGCATTAGGTTTTTTGAAAAAGTTTGCACTCAGTGCAATAAAGCAGTTAGCAGAGGGAGCTAACTGCTTTTTCTTTTGCTTTTGGGAATCAATACTAGAGCGCCCTCACACTCCTAATGCGTTACACTACGCTAACATACCTTACAAATAGAGGCTTCGCGTAAGTCCTATGATTGAAAACGCGATCGCATTAAACTATAGAACGCCTGGTAAGAGATTGCCTAAAATGGGGCTATGTCTCAATTTACACCTGCCTCCAACCCCTCTGGCGATTCCTCCTTGGAATCGCGACCTCTATTTATCCTGGTTGACGGTCATTCTCTAGCCTTTCGATCTTATTTCGCCTTTGCAAAAGGGCGAGATGGGGGGCTGCGAACTAAGACGGGAATTCCCACCAGTGTTTGCTTCGGCTTTATTAAGTCGCTGACAGAGGTTATGGGATCGGAGCAACCAGATTCGATGGCAGTTGCTTTTGACCTCAGCTTACCCACGTTTCGCCACGAAGCCGATGATACCTATAAAGCTGACCGACCGGATACCCCGGAAGATTTTGTCCCGGATTTGAAAAATCTCAAGGAGTTACTGGAAGCGTTCAGAGTGCCGGTAGTGACTTCTCCTGGGTATGAAGCCGACGATGTTTTAGCGACGTTAGCGCTTCAAGCAAGTGAGAGAGGTTATCGAGTCAAGATTTTAACAGGCGATCGCGATTTATTTCAGTTAGTCGATCCCGAAAAAGCGATTAGCATTCTTTATCTCAGTACTGACTTTTTGAAGCGGGGTAAATCCACCGGGCCAACAGAATTTGGACCAGAACAGGTCAAGGAAAAACTGGGCATTACACCCGAACAAGTAGTCGATTACAAAGCCCTCTGCGGTGATAAATCTGACAATATCCCCGGCGTCAAGGGAATTGGAGACAAAACAGCCGTTAGTTTGCTCAACCAGTACGGCTCTCTGGAAAAGATTTATGCTTCTTTAGACCAGATTAAAGGCGCAACGAAGACCAAACTGGAAACTGGCAGACAAGAGGCCGAACACTCTCGCTACCTCGCCCAATTAAAATTCGATGCCCCTGTAGACATTGAATTGGAAGATGGCAAGCTACAGGGATTTGATACAGAGGTTTTGAAGCCACTGTTAGAAAAGTTGGAATTCCAGTTATTTTTGGGCAAAATCGACAAACTTCAGCAAATGTTTGGCGGGAGAGTAGTTGAAGGAAGGGCGCAAGGCCCTGCGCCCTTACCGTCAGAATCTGGAGCAGACGAAACCGATACTATTCCCATACCAGAAGTAGACGATCCCGATTTATGGTTTTTTAGTGCGGCCGATACCGAAGCCGCTCAGCAAGAGGCATCTCCTCAGGTGGAGATTCAACCCAACATCATCGACACAGCAGAAAAGCTCGCTCAGTTGGTGCAACAGCTACAAAACTGTACTAATCCTGCAATCCCTGTTGCTTGGGATACGGAAACGAGCGATTTAGAGCCACGAGATGCTGAGTTAGTCGGAATTGGTTGCTGCTTTGTCCCCCCTAACCAGATGCAGTCACAATCAGTTGGTGGCAATGAAAGAGAGACGGGGAAATGGGGAGACGGGGAACTTCAACGCTCCGATCTGGAAGTTGCTTACATTCCGATTGGTCACAAGGAGGGTAAAAACTTAGATAAGGACACTGTTCTAAACGCTTTGCGCCCGATTTTAGAAAATGCTAAGTATCCCAAAGCCTTGCAGAATGCCAAGTTCGATCGCTTGGTGCTGCGCTGTCAAGGGATTGAGCTAGCGGGAGTCGTATTCGACACAATGCTGGCCAGTTATGTACTCGATCCAGAGAGTAGCCATAACCTCAGCGATTTATCTCTCAAATATTTGGGGATATCAGCAAAAAGTTATACAGATATCGTCGCCAAAGGCAAAACAATGGCTGACGTGAACATCAAAACGGTTGCGGATTACTGCGGCATGGATGTTTACACGACCTTTGGATTGGTGATGAAGCTGGGCGAGAAACTAGAAAAAATTCTGGCTTTGCACAAGCTATTACTAGAAGTCGAACAGCCTCTAGAACCTGTTTTAGCTCAAATGGAATACCAGGGGATTCGCATCGACATCCCCTATCTCAAACAACTGTCGCAACAGCTAGAAAAGGATTTAGAAAAGATTGAATCTGATGCCTACGCTGCGGCTGGGGATAAATTCAGTTTAGGCTCTCCCAAACAACTCAGTGAGTTACTGTTTGAAAAATTGGGATTAGACCGGAGGAAGTCGCGGAAAATTAAGACGGGGTACTCTACTGATGCCGCTACATTAGAAAAGCTACAAGGCGACCATCCAGTTGTTGATACGATTTTGGAACATCGCACTCTTTCTAAGCTGAAATCAACATATGTAGATGCACTACCAGCATTAGTTCGCAAAGATACGCATCGGGTACATACCGATTTTAATCAGACAGCAACCAGTACCGGTCGTCTGTCTTCTTCTAATCCGAATTTGCAAAATATTCCAATCCGTACTGCCTTTTCTCGCCAAATTCGTAAAGCATTTATTCCCGAACCCGGTTGGTTACTGGTGACAGCAGATTATTCGCAAATTGAGTTGCGAATTTTAGCACATCTGAGCAAAGAACCGATACTACTTGAAACGTATCAGAACAATGAGGACATTCACAGAGTAACGGCAAGGTTGTTGTTTGAGAAGGAAGACGTAACGCCAGACGAACGACGTTTAGGGAAAACGATTAACTTTGGCGTAATTTATGGAATGGGAGCGCAACGATTTGCGCGAGAAGCTGGAGTTAGTGCGACGGAAGGGAAGAAATTTATTGAGCGGTTTAACGAGCGTTATTCTAAAGTATTTGAGTATTTACAACAGCTACAACGGGATGCGATCGCGCAAGGTTACGTTGAAACCATTTTAGGACGCCGCCGCTACTTCAACTTCAACAGCTCGGCGCTTCGTCAGCGTAAAGGTAGTAACCCCGAAGATATTAACCTGAACGAGTTCAAACGATTAGATCAATACGATGCTGGTTTGCTACGTGCAGCAGCTAACGCACCAATTCAAGGTTCAAGTGCTGACATCATCAAAATTGCAATGGTGAAAATGCACGAACTTTTAAAGAGTTATCAAGCACGATTGTTATTGCAAGTTCATGACGAACTCATCTTTGAAGTTTCGCCCGATGAGTGGGAAGACTTGCAACCAAGAATTAAATCCACTATGGAATCAGCAGTTGAACTGAGTGTTCCTTTAGTAGTTGATGTTCGTGCAGGGCAAAACTGGATGGAGACGAAGTGATAAAACAGAAGTGAGTGCTGGGAGACCGACTCCATGAATATTGACGAACGTCTGGAAAGATATGGCACTGGCGAAAGGAATTTTAATGCGATCGAGCTACATCGAGCCAATCTAGGTGGAATAGTATTGAGGGAAGCTGATTTGAGTTCAGCAAACTAGCTATGCCAACCTGAGTCAAGTGAACCCGATCGAGGCAAATTTGGGTGGGGTAAGTCTATCGGGTACAAACTTGACTAACACTGACCTCAGCGAAGCACGGCTACGTGGAGCACAGATGGTACAGCTAAACCAGTTGGAAAAAGCTATCCTGACTGGGGCAGAAGTGCCAGACGGAACCATTCATGATTAAATTGATATCCCTGGCTTATTAGTAGTCATAGGTTGGTCAGTGTTTACTAATGCGATCGCTAAACCTTTTCTCTGACTAATCGTAAAGGGCGTAAACGCAGACGACCTCGCCCAGAACGCAAAAGCAGCACCTTGTTCGATTGATGGTTCAAGAAAAATTGACATCTGACGTTGACCTGGATTAGGCAGAAAAGTTATCGGTTTACCTTTCCCCTCACAACGGATGTGTATTTTGGGACTGTATTCTAACCAGGGGATGGTTGAACTTAGCTACAATAAGTAACATCTAATGGACAGGTCTGGTGGTAATAGCTTACCTGCAATAGGACAACAGATTCACCTCGTGTTAAAACCGAATTATCACGCTTTGTCAGTTCATGATTCTATCAGTTGATTTTATTTCCTTGTTACTTGTACCCCTGTATCCTGGAGCTTTTCTGCCAGGTCTCCCTTTAGATAGCTTGTTTTCGACTCAGGGCGTCATGGTGATGCTATTGGCAGCCTACGCTGTTGCCATGTGGATGTTTCTCACCAGCGCGCCGAAAGTCTATACCGTTATGGTGTCGGATTTAGAGATAGCCCGACAGTTTTATGAAGGGTTGCTGAATTTAGCAGCAGCGGAAGTTCCTCTACACTACTACTACAACTACGAACAAACGCTGGGAGCCACTAGTATCGATCCCCTCTATCTCTCTAGCACCATGGGAACGACGAGTGCCACCAAGCTCAATGGTACTGATGGTTTGTGGTATCAGTTGAAGAAGAATACTCAACTGCACGTTATTACCGGGGCAAGCATTGGTAAGAAAAATCAGCAGCGTCACGTTTGTTTTGACCATGACGGTCTAGAACAAGTGTTGATGCGGGTACAAATGCGACGATTGAAGTATAAGGTTCGCAGCGAGAAGCCGTTGAATTTCTTGGTGAAGGATTTGGATGGTCGCGTGATTGAATTAGCGGAAGTGACGAACTAAGCGCTCTAAAAAGCTGTGAACGAGTCGCACCTGCGGCTTTTGCCATTTTGTTAAGGTTGATAGCGGTAGTTTGGCATAGGGGGAAGTGACTCTTTTCGAGTCACTTCCTTATTTTTTTAAAATTAGTTAGGTTAACGCGATGTATCGATGAAGTTCAGTTTCCAGTGCCGGACAAGCAGAGTCGGGTGGGTTATTGTATCAGTAGCACACTGGATACACAGCTTTGAAGAATAGATTGGGTTCGTTTAGGCTTAGATCCGTCGAGATTTTTAGTTTACACGACCTAAACTCTGCTAGCTGATTCCGAGCCTCACCTGCACCCGAGAGAGAGACGATGTTACACAGTTCTCTGACCAGTCGGGTATCTAAAACCGTCAAAAGGATGCCTTTGCGTGTCGTCCTCGTGGTGCCTTTTGTCATCGAAATTTTTGTAGCAGTAGGGTTGACAGGCTTGCTCTCGCTTCGTAATGGCAAAACTGCGGTCAACAATGTCACCAGCCAATTGCGAAACGAAGTTACTGCCCGCATTCAGCAACACCTTTCCACCTACTTAGAAACTCCTCATTTAGTGAATACCATCAGTATTGATACTATTCGCCGCTTCGGGCTGTGGAATCCAAATGACATGAGCGCAATGAGAGACTACTTGTTTTGGCAACTCAATCAGTTTCCCAGCGTGAATTATATTAGTTTCGGAGGAGAGAACAAAGAATATGCAGGTGCTGGCTATAAGCCGGATGATGGCACTCCTGTAATTGAAATTACTGATAAAACTAACAATTTTATCGACACAATAGTGAGCGTAGATAGGGAGGGTAATCCAACTCAGGATAAGGAAACCCACCCAAACTACGATCCCCGCACCCGACCCTGGTATGTCGCAGCAAAGAAAGCCGGAAAACCTGTTTGGAATAATATTTACCAATACTATATTGAGGCAAGCCTAGGAATCTCTATTAGCGAGCCTTTTTACGATAAAACTGGGACTTTCCGGGGAGTCGTCAGTACCGATTTATTTCTCTCAGGAATTAGCAACTTCCTACAAGATTTAAAAATCGGTCGATCGGGTAAGACCTTCATCATCGAACGCTCTGGAGAAATAGTGGCGTCTTCCACCTCCGAAAAGCCATTCCTCAAAACGTCTGACGGCAAACAAGTGCGAAGGCTCAAAGCAACAGAAAGTAGCGTTCCCTTGATTCACTTCACAGCACAACATTTAACAGAACACTTCGGAAATTTTGCCAATATTAACCAGAATCAGCAACTTGAATTCAGGCTGAATGGAGAGCGGCAATTTGTGCAAGTCATGCCTTTCCACGATCGCAGAGGTCTCAATTGGTTGATTGTGGTAGTCGTTCCGGAAGCCGACTTTATGGGACAGATCGATGCCAACACTCATACCACTATTGTGTTGTGTTTGGGGGCATTGGTGCTGGCTACCCTACTTGGAGTCCTCACCTCCCACTGGATTACTCAACCGATTCTCCATTTGAGCAAAGCTTCTGCTGAAATTGCCAGTGGTCAATTCAATCAAAAAGTCAAGGTGGAAGGTACGAATGAACTGAAGTTTCTCGCTCAATCGTTTAATCAGATGGCACGGCAGTTGCAAGAGTCTTTTATCGCCCTAGAAAAGACAAACTCTGAGCTAGAAATCCGAGTCGAAGAACGGACAGCCGAGTTAAAAGAAGCAAAAGTTGCCGCTGATGCTGCTAACAGAGCCAAAAGTGAATTTTTGGCAAACATGAGCCATGAACTGAGAACTCCCCTCAACGGCATCTTGGGTTACACCCAAATCTTACAGCGCTCAAACAACCTGGCAGAGAAGGAACTCCACGGTCTTGAGATTATTCAGCAGTGCGCTTACCACCTACTGACTCTCATCAACGATATTTTAGACCTCTCTAAAATCGAAGCGAGAAAATTGGAACTTTACCCGACAGATGTCCATTTTCTTGGCTTTTTGCAGGGAGTGGTTGAAATCTGCTCCATCCGGGCTGAACAAAAAGGCATTGCGTTTGTTTATCAACCGTCTCCTATACTGCCCTCTATCATTCGTACTGACGAGAAACGGTTGCGGCAGGTGCTGATCAACTTACTGGGCAATGCCATCAAGTTTACTGAAACAGGGAGCGTGGTCTTTAAAGTAAACATCTTGGAAGACGAAGAAGCGATCGCGCAAACCTCACTCCAAGATCGCAAGATTCGCTTCCAAATCGAAGACACAGGCATTGGCATTAGTCCCGAGCAATTAGAAACGATATTTTTGCCCTTCGAGCAGGTGGGAGACGGCAAGTATCGAGTAGAAGGAAGCGGATTGGGCTTAGCAATTAGCCAGAAAATCATTCAAATAATGGGTAGTACCATCCAAGTCAAAAGCCAGTTGGGTAAGGGAAGCGTTTTTTGGATAGATTTGAATGTACCTGAAAGGGTAAAACTGCCACAGTCGGTTACAGTTCGCGATCGCACAAAAATTATCGGTGTCGCTGGCCCAAAGCGAGTAATCTTGATAGTAGATGACCGTTGGGAAAATCGTTCGGTTATCGTCAATCTACTAGAACCTATCGGGTTTGCAACGGTAGAGGCGACAGACGGTCAAGAGGGTTTAGACAAAGCGGCGAAGTTTAAACCCGATCTGATTATTACCGACTTGAGAATGCCAGTGCTGGATGGCTTTGAGATGATGCGGCGTCTCCGGCAGTCAATGGAATTCAAAGATGTACCGATCGTTGTCTCATCTGCCAGCGTATTTGATAGCGATCGGCAAAAGAGTTTGGACGCTGGTACCAACGATTTTCTTCCCAAGCCAGTGCAGGCAGATGAGCTACTCAATACGTTAAAGCAGTATCTGAAACTTGAATGGATTTACGAGCAAGCAGATGAACAGCAAACTGTTGAAGATCGATCGCGATCGCCTAACTCGACTCTAGCCGTTCCAACCAAGGGACTTCGTTCTACGGAAAACCCCCTCGATACTTCCCATCTCGTACCACCTCCAGCAGAGGATCTCGCCCTTCTACTAGATTTGGCAAACAAAGGACGCATCAAAAATCTTCTAGAGCAAGCTGAAAGACTTGAGCAATTGGGCGATCCATTTATCCCTTTCGTTACAGAATTGCGCCAACTCATTAAAACTTTCCAAGTTAAAAAAATCCAAAATTTTATCAAACAGTACCTATCAAGCGATAACTGAAAGTCCATAAACTAATCATCAACTCTCGAATTACCATTATTTTTTAGCGGTATCAATAAAATGGATAAAATTCTGGAATTCGGTTTCATTTTAATAGTTGACGATCGCCCCGAAAACCTAGAAATACTATCGGATACGTTGACCCGTGCTGGTTTTGAGATTGCCGTAGCGATTGATGGCGAGAGCGCTATCGAACAAATTCAATATGAACTTCCGGAGCTAATCTTATTGGATGTGATGCTGCCAGGAATCGACGGATTTGAGACTTGCCGCAGACTAAAGTCAAATTCTGTAACGAAGGACATTCCCGTGATTTTTATGACTGCCCTTATCGATACGCAAGATAAGGTCAAAGGTCTTTCCCTGGGGGCAGTGGATTACATCACTAAGCCGTTTCAAGAAGAGGAAGTGTTAGCTAGAGTGAAGCTGCACCTAGGACTGCGTTCTTTAACTAAGGAACTCGCAAAACAAAATGCGCTATTGAAACAAGAAATAGAAGCGCGGGCTTTAGCAGAAGCTGCCTTACAAAAGCTTACTCTTGAGTTAGAACAACGAGTGATGACACGAACGGCTGAACTTTCTCAAGCGCTACACAACCTCAAACAAGCTCAAGTCCAATTAATTCAAAGTGAAAAACTAGCTAGTCTCAGTCAGCTAGTAACTGGTTTAGTCCACGAAATTACTAATCCAGTCAGCTTTATCTACGGCAATTATACTCCCACTAGAGAATATATTTTTGACATTATTAAGATTTTGAACCTTTATCAAAAACATTATCCAACTCCTCCTCCCGAAATTCAGGAGGAGTCAGAGGCTGTTGACTTAGAATTCGTGCTTGAAGACCTGCCCAAAATTCTCGATTCGATTAAAGTAGGAGCTGAGAGCCTTTACAATATTTCTGTATCTCTACGCAGCCTCTCCCGTGTAGATGCATCAAACCTACTGCCAGTTAATATTCATGAAGGGCTAGATAGCGCGCTGTTGATTTTGCAACATCGGCTGAAGGCTAAAGGCGAGCATCCTGCCATTGAGGTGATTAAAAAGTACGGTGACGTGCCGCTGGTGGAGTGCTATCCCGGACAACTCAACCAGGTATTTATCAATATCCTCGCTAATGCTATTGATGCCTTGGAAGAGAAAATAAGTCATGAGATGGACAGTGGAGAGCAGAATGTCTACAAAGCTGAATCGCTCATGCCTACTATTTGCGTTCGCACTGAACTCTACAATAAAGATTCTGTAATTATTCGGATTATTGACAATGGTTCCGGCATAAAAGAACAGGTCAAGCAGCATCTTTTCGAGCCAATGTTTACCACCAAACCAGTAGGCAAAGGTGCTGGCTTGGGCTTATCTATCTGCCGCCAAATTGTAGAGGAACAACACAGTGGTAGACTGACATACATTTCCTCTCCAGATTGGGGAGCAGAGTTTGCAATTGAGATTCCACTTCAACACCCCCGAATATCATGTCGGGTTGAACAACTTTAATATGAATCTCGCTCTGTTGGAAGGGACATGATATGCCATGCCCCTTTCCTGTTTCAAATCTCTCGATCGCAACCGTATTTTTCTCGAATCTGGGTATTGAAGTATTGACCGACTGAAGCAGTGGTTTTTAGCTCCTGATATACCTTTTCCGGAACGTCGTGATACTTGTAAATACTGCCATTGTTGAATTCAACTCGTAGGGTTTGAGTTGCTGGGTCGTAGTCGAAGGACTTAATCACGTTGCTCGTACTTTTGAGCAAGGGAAAGGCGATGACATCTCGAATGCTAGCCGAATCGCTTAACAGCATGACTAGGCGATCGATCCCAATCCCTAATCCTCCGGTTGGAGGCATGCCATACTCTAGTGCGGCGATAAAGTCTTCATCCACGCCTTGAGCTTCTAAGTCTCCGGCCGCTTTTCGTGCTGCCTGGGCTTCTAAGCGATCGCGTTGGTCTATAGGATCGGTTAACTCGGAGAAGGCATTTGCTGTCTCGCGTCCGACAATAAACAGCTCAAAGCGCTCTACCAAACCTGGCTTATCCCGATGCGGCTTGGCTAAGGGAGAAATTTCTACAGGATAATCCAACACAAACGTTGGCTGAATCAGGGTTTCCTCACACTTTTGTTCAAAGCATTCGTTGAGCAGCTTCCCGATCGAGGCACATTCATTCACCCGCTCAATCCCGGCTTGGCGAGCGGCTGTTTTGGCTTCATCTAGGGTTTTGAACTGAGTAAAATCTAAACCTGTTTTTTCCTGCACGAGTTCGTGCATAGTCACTCTGCGCCAAGGGGGTGTGAGGTCAACCGACTGCTCTTGGTAGGTAATTTGTAGGGTTCCTAAGACGTCTTGCGTGACGGTGGTAATGAGATTTTCCGTCAGTTGCATGATGTCGTTATAGTCGGCGTAGGCTTGGTATACCTCAACCGAGGTGAATTCAGGATTGTGGCGGGTCGAGATGCCTTCGTTGCGGAAGATACGCCCCAGTTCAAACACCTTTTCAAACCCACCGACCACTAGCCGCTTTAACGGCAACTCGGTCGCAATCCGCAGATACAAATCCATTTGCAAGGTGTTGTGGTAGGTGATGAAGGGACGAGCATCAGCACCACCCGCTTCGACTTGCAGGACTGGCGTTTCAATTTCGAGAAAGCCTTGGTCTTCTAAATAGCGACGAATCGCTGCCGTAATTTTGGCACGGCGGCGGAAGGTTTCCCGGACATCGGGGTTAACAATCAGGTCAACATAGCGCTGGCGGTAGCGCTTTTCTGTATCGGTAAGGCCGTGCCACTTATCCGGTAAGGGTAAAAGTGACTTAGTCAGTACGGTGTAGCGGCTGACGTTGACGGAGAGTTCGCCTTTTTTCGTGCGTCGAATGTTTCCCTTGACGCCAATGATATCTCCACTGTCCGTGAGCTTTTTGAGTTGGTTGAACGCATCCGGCACATCAGCCATGCCTTCTGTGATGCGTTGCTTCTCTAAGTACAGTTGAATTCTGCCCGTTTCGTCTTGCAAATCGAAGAATGCCAGTTTACCCGAAAAGCGACGTGCCATCACCCGTCCCGCGATCGCAACTTCGATATCGACTTCTTCTTCCGCAGGCAAGTCAACAAATTTTTCCTGAAGTTGAGCCGTATGATGGGTTGACTCCCAGTGGTAGGCATAGGGATTCATGCCGAGCGCTTTGAGCTGTTCGACTTTCTCCAAGCGTGCTGCACGAATTGCTTCTAAACTCGAATAGTCTTGTGGTTCTTGTGGGGACTGCTCGGAGGCCATAGTTAATGAAAAATTTAGAGGCTTGTATTGTGACACACAGAATTGCATCGTGACAGCTCAGCGTGCGAGAGCATCAATGCTTTGGACAATTGTGACATCCTCTTACGCCGAATCAAAGATATCGCGTAGGCTTACTCGATATCTCTCAGCAATTTTCCGCCCCTCGAAGACGTTGAGGAGGGTCGATCCAGCTCTGTATCTTTATCCCTGTTTCGGAGGGACTACACCGGAGCGTTAGCAAGATTGAACTCTAACTATTATTAATTATAGCTTTTCCCCTCTCTTATCGTGTTAATCAGGGGCATGACAATGCATACCCCTAAACATGAAATTGAGGGTAAATAAATCCACACTAGTTAATTCTTTTATTCGGTCAAAAATTCAACTTTTTAATTGAATTAAGTTTCAGAGATAGACGAGAAATGCTTAATCCGATAGTCGCACTTGCACTCGATCGAAGCCCTCATAGGGTAAGTTCTGCCGTATGGGAACAGCAGGATTTGGGGTTGTCAGCGGTTCGCTGACGACGATATCCGTATTAGTTGTATCTGTGAGTTCCCCGACAACTCCTGGTTGAGCGATCGCGTTATTCGTATTACTTGCATTCCTGAGTGCAAGCCGCGAAGGATTTCCTAAAAAGAAGCTGTTGAAGTCTTGTTGTACTGTGCGATTTTCCAGCCCAACTAAAGAATTACCTGATAAAGTAATGCTTCCTGTTGCTGAATTGGATGCCATTCTTGGCTGGGCGTACACTGAGGGGGCAGTACCTGCGATCGCAACCAGGATTCCCAGAGCAGATAAAAGTTTGTATTTCATGACGTTCTCCTCAAGAGAGTTCGTTACCCTACCTTTTAGTGTTTTCAAATCGAGTAACGTTTACCTCTATCGCAAGGCACGTGCAATGAGCGCTTGGCTGTCTTCTAGAGGAGGATTTTTTAGAAATTAACCAGAGACTATCTGGGGGGTTCTATTCGCTGGATGGGTTGAGATGACTTGGTGGTGGATAGCACAATTGAAGTGGCGGTTGAACCATAGCGACTGAGTTGTTCGATCAGCCGCTCTAAGTGTGACATAGAAGATGCGATCGCTTTGATCGAAAAAGAAGAGTTGCCAGTGACATGATGACACTCCAACACTTCAGGTAAAGCCTTAATTAAAGCAATAACCTGTGGATACTGCTGCGGTGTCGTAGTCAATCCAATCATGGCTGTGAGAGGTAGTCCTACTTTCTCTGGGTTAACCTCGGCAC
Source organism: Chroococcales cyanobacterium (assembly GCA_036703075.1). Taxonomy (GTDB): domain Bacteria; phylum Cyanobacteriota; class Cyanobacteriia; order Cyanobacteriales; family Coleofasciculaceae; genus DATNPC01. The sequence continues at coordinate 606 of DATNPT010000456.1, read as the reverse complement.
GATACCGGGTAATGATTCCGGCATCTTCTAGTCTTCGCACTCGTTCTGCCACTGCTGGTGGAGAAAGTTCTACCCGACGCCCCAATTCAGCAAAGGAGAGTCGGGCATCCTGCTGGAGTGCCTGTAAGAGTTGCCATCCTGTATCATCTAACAGTTTTTCAGAATCGAAAGTCATTGCCGATTTTTACGTTGCGATCGCAGCAATTTATAGCTAAACGCTTTTGTTTGGTTATTCCGTATTAGAAGGAGTTTATTTATCGTAATAACAGATGACTCATATCTTGCACCATTCTCTACGGCGCTGCCAAATTCTGCCTTTTTTTTAACGCAAAGAATACAGAGGTTTACGCAAAGGTACGCAAAGGTTTTTGGGGCAAGAGCTGAGTTTATTTAACTGAATCGGTGTTCTCGGGGGATAGTGCAAGGTTCGGAAGTAAAGGGAAATTTTGATTTTAAATTCAACAGCTACAATGGTCAACGAAATCGGTTTTTTTCTTAGAGGGCTGATTATTGGCTTCTCGATTGCTGCGCCTGTGGGGCCAATCGGTGTTTTGTGTATCCGCCGGACATTAGCTCAAGGACGCTTATCGGGTCTTTTTTCGGGTT
>DATNPT010000454.1:0-17791 GCA_036703075.1 Chroococcales cyanobacterium | reverse complement strand
CTCCAGCGAGCGATTGTAACTTTCTAGCCGTGCTGCCACATTCACGCTATCTCCAATGGTTGTGTAGTCCAATCGATGAGAGCTACCGAGGCTGCCGGTAATAACTGTGCCAGTGGCAATGCCAATACGCATTGCGGCGGTGGGGCGTCCTTGATTTTGCCATTGCAGATTGAGAGCCTCAAGCGTGGACGCCATGAACCGAGCGCAACGAACCGCCGCGATCGCATCTTTGGCAATCTCCTCCCGTGTCCCACGCGGAATCGGAACGCCAAAAACCGCCATCACGGCATCTCCGATAAACTTATCCACAATACCCCCATGCACCTGCACCACCCCAACCATGGCACTCATATACTCATTGAGCCACGACATCAGGGTTTCGGGATCGGTTTGCTCAGCGATTGAGGTAAAACCTTTGAGGTCGGCAAACAGGACAGTTGCCGTCATCTGACGCCCCAAAAGGCGTCCTTCTTTGAGTAACTGATGGCGGCTGCGCCATATAGTTTTGGCAATTGCCGGACTCACATAGCGTCCAAACAGAGCCATTACAGTTCGCCGATCTTGACCCTCTAATTGAGCGATGTAACCCACGAGGACAGTGGCAGACCCAAATAAAGCCAACATAGGTGGCACGACAGGAATCCACCAGTTCTCAAGAAAGAATAGAAAAGAAAAGACAATCAGACCGATCGCGGCTAGGCTCAAACCAGTCACTGTTCGGAACAACGAATAGTTTCTATAGCTATGAAATCGAACCGCCCAAGCAATCGTTGCACCAAACCCCGACCAGAGGAAAATCCACAATATTTCTAACGGTTCCGACCAAGTCTGGAGCAAGGGCCGCCCTTCTAAGGCTGCATTCAAAATGATGGAGGTGAGATGAGCTTGAATTTCTACACCAGGGGTTTGCTCCGGTGACGTGACTAAGGGAGTGTAGAAGAAATCATTCAAGCTAGGGGCAACTGGACCAATTAAAACAATGCGATCGCGCACGGATGAAGTGGGAACTCGGTCGTTGAGAACATCCGTCATCGAGACGCGATCGAAGGGAATTGCTCGGTTGAAATTCAACAGAATTTGATAACCTCCAGCATCAGCACGGACATACCCGCCATCATTCTTCTCAAAGGGAACAAAAACCGTTTTACCCAACTTCATAAAATCGCGAGCATCGGCACTGGGCGTAATGCCTTGGGATTCTAGATAAATCAACGCTAATCTCAGCGCAAAGCTAGCTAAAGGAGGCTCATCTTTAGGTGTCAAAAACAGCAACCCGCGACGAATTTTGCCATCCGCATCCGGCAAGACATCATTTGCGCCCACTTGACCCAACTGTTTCAACACCTGTGGGGGGGCAACGGCATTGCTTTTGCGATCGGCAACTTTTTTTTCAATCCCAATTAAATTTGGTGTAGACTTAAAAACACTTTCTAACGCCTGGGTACCTGGCTTCACGGGTAAATCTCGATACAGGTCAAGACCAATGGCTCTAGGCTTCTTGGCTTTCAACTTCTCCAGCATCTTAGCCAGGACAGCATCGCTAGCCGGCCACTGGCCGACATGACGAATATCGGATTCATGAATCCCAACCACTAAAATATGCTTCTCAGTTGTTACAGCCGGACGCAAACGAAAAAAGCGATCGAGCGCCGCCCACTCCCAGGACTGCAACGAACCTGTCAGGCGCAGAGCCAGTACGAGACTAGCCACACTGGTAGCCCCCATCCAAACACCACGCCATTGCCAAATTTTCTGCCTCAGCCGCTGTATTTTCATTCAGATTTAGGAATAAAAGTCAAGAGTTAACAAGAAAGAACTTGCCTTTTGCCCTTGGACTTTTGATGCTAGTCTGCCTCCTACTTCCTACTCCTCAAATCTTGCACCGGATATTCTAATTAGTCGTTTACCCTAGGGACTACCTTGAGCAATGCGATCGCTCATTCAAGCAAGGGAACAGGGAGCGGGGAACAGTAGACCTGTTGCATAAATCATGGAAAGCTCCCTCGCATCTCCCTTGCATTGGGGGACGCATGAATTCTTCTGTTGCCTGTTCGCTTTACAGCAAAGTCCAATGTCCTAACTGATCTGTCAGTTGCTATGTATCGACCCAGCGCTCCTTCCTTTTGCCTCCTCACAATCCGTAGCGGATATAACAGGAGAGGAAGGGCGGTTGATGATAGAGGGCTGATTTTATGCTGGAGGTCTTAAAAAACCTTTTTGTTTCAGGAGGGTTTATTCCGCATGGGCATTGCTACCTCTGGAAACCTGAGTTGGTGTGGCTCCATGTCGTGTCCGATGCTAGTATCGCGATCGCTTATTATTCAATTCCCATTACGCTAGTCTATTTTGTCCGCAAGCGGGTCGATTTGCCCTTCAACTGGATATTTCTGTTGTTTGGAGCATTTATCATCGCTTGTGGGACTACCCATGTGATGGAGATTTGGACGCTTTGGCATCCTACTTATTGGCTGAGTGGGTCTATTAAAGCCGTAACTGCTGTTGTCTCGCTCTACACGGCTGTGGAGTTGGTGCCATTAGTTCCCAAAGCGATTGCTCTGCCAAGTCCGGCAGAGCTGGAGGCAGCGAACCGAGAACTGGAGAGTGAAATCAGCGAGCGCAAGCGCCTGGAAAAAGAGCGTGATAACTTCTTCAATCTCTCACCTGAACTGCTGTGTATCACTAATTTTGACGGTTACTTAAAGTATGTGAACCCAGCCTGGGAAAACACGACGGGCTTCACAACAGAGGAACTACTCGCCAAACCCTACATCGAATTTATTCACCCCGAAGAGCGGGAAGCATTGGCTGCCGACGCGCAAAAAGTTGCTCGCGGCAGGGACACAACCTACTTTGAGTCTCGCCTCTTATGCAAAGACGGCTCGTACAAGTGGTTTGTCTGGAGTGCAAGTGCATCCATTGAAGACAGATTAATCTATGTCAATGGACGAGATATCACTGACCGCAAGCAGACAGAGGCGAGGCTGGAGCTTCAAGGTACGATCGTCAGGAATATGGCTGAAGGGGTTTGCCTGGTCAGAGCTGCTGATGGCGCGATCGTCTATGCCAATCCCAAATTTGAGAGTATGTTTGGCTATGGATCGGGTGAGCTAAATAGAAAACCTGTGGAAGTATTGAACTACGCTTCGGATGAGCAGAATGCCAAACAGGTTGCCAGCCAAATAATGCAGCAATTAAATCAACGCGGTGAAGCGACGTATGAGATTCATAATATCAAGAAAGATGGCAGCCCTTTCTGGTGTAGAGCTCGCACTGCAAGACTTGAACATCCTGAGTATGGAACCGTCTATGTAGCAGTCCATGAAGACATCACGGATCGCAAGCAGGCAGAGGAAGTACTCAAACAGGCAAAAGAAGCCGCTTTAAGCGCAGCGGCGCAAAGCGCAGCCGCCAACCGCGCCAAGAGTGAATTTCTGGCAAATATGAGCCATGAGCTGAGAACCCCATTGAACGGGATTTTAGGGTACGCTCACATCCTCAAGCGAGAAAAAAATTTAACCTCGAAGCAACAGGATGGACTGGGCATCATTCAACAGTGTGGCGAACACCTGCTGACGCTGATCAATGATATTTTAGACCTCTCCAAAATTGAAGCCAGGAAAATGGAAATCCACCTAAGCGAATTTCATTTTCCTAAGTTTATTAACAATATTACTGAAATCTTTCGTATCCGTGCTGAACAAAAGAACATTTCGTTTAGTTACGAACTGCTTTCTCTGAGACCCACTTTTGTTCGGGGGGATGAGCAAAAGCTGCGGCAAATTTTAATCAACCTACTCGGAAATGCGATTAAATTTACCGAACAAGGCGGGGTAGTTTTCAAAGTTGGTTATGTGGGGAATGGAGAATCTGAACTAGGGAATCGGAAACAAACAACAAACAACAAAATTCGATTTCAGGTAGAGGACACTGGGGTCGGCATCGCACCGGAGAAATTGGTAGAAATCTTCCTGCCGTTCCATCAAGTGGAAACCACTCGCCACTGGGTTGAAGGCACAGGACTGGGACTGGCTATTAGCCAGAAATTAGCGAAGTTGATGGACAGTACCTTAGAAGTGAGAAGTCAATTGGGTTCTGGCAGTGTTTTTTGGCTGGATTTAGATTTACCTGAAGTAGCGAAATTGACCTCAGTCGCCGAAGCTAAGGAACGCAACATTATTGGCTTTAAAGGGGAAAAACGCAAAGTTTTGGTGGCGGACGACAAATGGGAAAATCGATCGGTTCTAGTCAATATGCTTGAGCCGTTGGGGTTTGAAATCATTGAAGCAACAGACGGTCTTGATTGTCTGAATAAGGCACTTGAGTCTAAGCCTGCTCTAATTTTGATGGACTTGGTAATGCCAGGACTAGACGGCTTTGAGGCTACCCGGCAGCTTCGGAAGTTAACAGAGCTTAAAAAGATTGTAATAATTGCAACCTCGGCTAGCGTTTTCGATTACAGTCAAGATAAAAGTCGGAAAGTGGGTTGCAACGATTTTATCTCTAAGCCAGTGCAGGCACAGCAACTATTGGAACAACTGCGGGTGCATTTGGGGTTGGAATGGGTTTATGACGATTTGGGATTAACGAGGGTCGCCGATGCTGAATTAAGGGTTGCTGACGGGGACTGGGAGGATGTCAAATCTAACGAGCAACCGATTAATCCAAACTCCAGGGCGCTACTTAAGCTGGGAGGAGACCTCCCAGCCCCGCGCCCCAAAATCGAAAATCCGAAATTAGTTGCTCCACCTCCGGAGGAGATGGCTGTCCTATTGGATCTAGCAAAAAGAGGCAACCTTAGGAGAATAGGCGAGCAAGCGGCGCGGCTCGAACAGTTGGACGAGCGATTTGTCCCGTTTGCGTCGGAGCTTCGTCAACTAGCGCAGGGCTTTCAAGTCAAACAAATCAGGGAGTTTCTCCAACCCTATATGTCAGATCGTGAATGAGCGTGGAAAATCCGGCAGAAGGCGTCATTTTAATCGTCGATGACACCCCGACTAATTTAGGAATGCTGTGCGATTTTTTGACCGCTTCGGGTTTTGAAGTCTTGGTGGCAGTTGATGGTGAAAGTGCGATCGAGCAAGCTGTATATGCCCAGCCTAATCTCATCCTTTTAGATATACTCATGCCCGGAATTGACGGGTTTGAAACCTGCCGTCAGTTGAAAGCCAATCCGTCAACGCAACATATCCCCGTAATATTTATGACGGCGCTGGGTGAGACGGTGGATAAGGTGAGAGGTTTTCAGGCCGGAGCAGTTGATTACGTCACCAAGCCGATTCAACCGGAAGAGGTTTTAGCCCGCATCACAAATCACCTGACTATCCAGAACTTGCAAAATCAACTCCAAAAGCAAAATCTGCAACTGCAACAGGAAGTCAAGGAACGCCGGCGGGCGGAGGAGTTAGTGCGGCAGCAAGCTCAACGGGAACAGTTGCTGGGTGAGATTGTCCAACGGATTCGTAAATCACTGAATTTAGAAGAGATTCTCAGCACAACGGTAAGTGAAGTGCGGCAGTTTCTTCAAAGCGATCGCGTACTCATTTATCGATTCTTTGACGACTGGAGCGGGGCGATCGCTGTAGAATCTACCAGTAGCGATGAACTATCTATCCTGAATACTACAATTTCTGACCCTTGCTTTGGAGAAAGCTATGCTCAACGCTATCAAGAGGGTCGCATCTTGGTGATCGAAGATATCTACACAGCAGATATAACGCCGTGCCACGTCGATTTTCTTGTGAGTATTCAAGTCAGGGCAAATATGGTGGTTCCCATTCTACAAGGAGAACGGTTGTGGGGCTTGTTGGTTGCTCATCACTGTTGCGAAGCGAGGCAGTGGCAACAGTGGGAGGTTGATTTACTCAAGCAATTGTCTACGCCAATTGCGATAGCCATCCAACAAGGCCAACTCTATCAACGGCTGCGCCGACACAACCAAGTGATAGTCGCTCTGGCCAAGAGCAGAACAGTCAACTACGGCGACTTGAACTCCACCCTGAGACAAGTCACTCAAGCCGCTGCCCAGACTCTAGAGATTTCGCGGGTGAGTGTGTGGTTATACAGCCCTGACCGCTCCAAGATTCATTGTCTCGAATTGTTTGAGCGCAGTGCCAATCGTCATACACAGGGAATGGTGTTGATGGCAGTAGACTATCCCGCTTACTTCCAAGCTTTAGAACAAGAGCCTACCCTTGCCGTTCCCGATTTCGATACCAACCCCATCACCCTTGAAATGCAGTCGTCCTACCTGCCTTACGAGTACACAGTTGTCGGTCCCTACGGAGTGACAGCGATATTGACTGCGCCGATTCATGTGGGAGGTCAGATAGTGGGAGTATTGTGTTACGAACACACTGACTTGACCCGCCAGTGGCCACTGGATGAACAAAACTTTGCTAGCTCCTTAGCCGATGTAGTTTCCCTCAGTTTGGAAGCACGTGAGCGCCAACGGGTTCAAGAAGCGCTTCGTATTGCTGAACAGAGATACCACAGTATTGTGGAAAACGCGATTGAGGGCATCTTCCAGACGACACCATCGGGACGCTTTGTGAGCGCTAACCCAGCACTGGCAAAGGTTTTTGGCTACGGCTCGCCTGAAGAACTAATCACAAGTATCAAAGATATCTCGCAGCAAATTTATGTTGACCCCAACCGCCGAGACGAATTCATTGCCGCTATAGAAGCGGACAATGCCGTTTTTGAGTTTGAGTCTCTGGTCTATCGTAAGGATGGCAGTAGTATTTGGGTTTCAGAAAATAGCCGTGCCGTTCGTGATTCCACTGGGGTGCTGCTCTACTACGAAGGCACTCTCTCCGACATTACGCCACGTAAGCTGGCGCGGGAAGCCCTGCGTTATCTGCACAACCAATCGGAGGAATTACTGCTCAATATCTTGCCCGAACCCATTGCACAGCGGTTGAAATTCCAACAAACGACGATTGCTGATAGTTTTGAAGCAGTGAGCGTTCTGTTTGCTGACATCGTTGGCTTTACCGAGTTTGCGGCGCGGACATCTCCAAAACAACTGGTTGAGATTCTCAATCTAATTTTCTCGAAATTTGACCAACTGGCTGAGCGGCACGGTTTGGAGAAAATTAAGACTATTGGTGATGCCTATATGGTTGTCGCTGGTGTGCCGACACCTCGCCCAGATCATGCAGAAGCGATCGCTCAAATGGCGCTAGACATGCAAACTGAAATGGTGAGAGTAGCAGAGGAGACGGGTGAAGCGTTCAAGCTCCGGATTGGTATCAACAGTGGTTCAGTTGTCGCGGGCATTATTGGCATCAAAAAGTTCATCTACGATTTATGGGGCGATACCGTTAATGTTGCTAGCCGCATGGAATCCCAAGGCGTTGACGGTGCTATACAGGTAACAGCCGCTACCTATGAGCTACTGCGGGATAAGTACCTGTTTGAGGAACGGGGCGTTATCTTTGTCAAAGGCAAGGGAGATATGATGACTTATCTGCTCACAGGCAGTCGAAAGGTCTGTTCATCAAGCTTCTGAGCTGCTGGTCATCCCTCTTTTCGTTACTTCCAGGCAAGAAAAAGGGCTGTAGACTGTCAACTTATATTAATTTTGATAGGTCGATAGTGTGAGCGTCTCACTCACGACGCGAACGTTCCAGTTCGGACCATAGCAGTTCTCGGTTGCATACAACACATCGTAGGGGCGATTTATGCATCGCCCCTACAAATTAGGATAGCGATCATCCTTTACTGTTACGAATACTGAGTCACCATGGGTACTTCTTGATTGAGCACCCAATTACCGATATCCCGAAGCTTGTAGTCTACAGGGTCATGGAGAGTAAACGTCCGCAAGTCACGCCAGTAGCGATCGAAGCCATAGCTTGCAGCGGTAGAACGAGCGCCCATAACTTCAAACATGCGGGTGGTGATATTCAAACCAACCTTTGTCACAAAGGCTTTCGCCGCAGAAACCGCAATCGCAACTTCACCTCGTTCCTGATGGGTTAATGCCTCTCCCTTGTCCCATGCCGCCTGTACCTGTTGCGCTGCCTGACTGACTAGTGCCATTGCTGCCCTGAGTTCAGTCCATAGCTCACCATAGTGATGCAGAATGTAGGGGTCTTGGGATGCGCGATCGACTCCTGACACGATCCAAGGTCGAGTCATTGTCGTGGTGTATTCCTTCGCCGCTTCAAATGCCCCCTCAGCAATTCCCAAGTAGACATGAACTTTTGTGAGTTGAACTACGACGAATAGGAACGTTGCAAAAGCTCCTTCTGGCGATGGCGGCGGGCCAAGAATTTCATCGGGGGTGACGAGAACGTTGTCGAACGTGTAACTGCCGCTAGCCGTGCGTCGCTGTCCCATATTCTTCCAGTCATCGTTGTAGGTAACCCCTGCTCGATCCTTAGGAAGCACGAAAGTGATAGGAAAAGGAACTCCCTCTTGCACGGCACCAATCACTCGCAAATCTGCCGCAACCGTTCCCGTACCGAAGGACTTGACGCCGTTAACCCGGAAATGATTTCCTTCTGGCTCAATCTTGAGACGAGTGTCGCGCGTGTTAATCGCGTTTGCCCAAAACAGGTGATTTTCGGCAGTGGCTCGATAATAGCGTTCGGCTTGAGCGGGCGTGCCTGCCACCTGGCCGAGTACGGACAAGTTTATATGGTTCGCGTAAAGTTGTCCCGTAGAACCATCTGCCTTGGCAAGTTCTTGAACAATCTTAAATGCTTCTAGCCAGGTAGCTCCCGCGCCACCATGCTCTCGCGGTACCATTAGAGGCAACAAACCCACGTCTCGGAGTCGCTGAATTTCTAGATCGGGGATACCTGCTTCGCAATCTCGTTCGACAGCGCTAGCCGCCAATTCTTGAGAAAGGGCAGTAGCGATCGCTTTGTAATTCTTCAACTCATTGCGCTCTAGTAATTGCATGATTGGTTTCCCTTAATTAAACTTGCTTCTGGCAAAAATTAGTTCAAGCACTGTCTCTGTAGTACTTATCTCTGTGGTTTTTGCCCTTTACGCAAGAACTCTTGTTTTTCACCCGATCGGGTGAACGCGCCCATCATGCTCCGATCGACCATACGCGATCGCATTCAGCAATCGCTTCATTCCTACCTAAAAAAAACCATCTCCTCAATCAAATTAACGCCAGTGCTATCCGTCTAGGACAGATAAATCTAGAGAATCTAGAGGACAAGGAGCGCTTAGACAATTTACCATTGGGGTTGCGTGGCAATTAACGCCTCAGCACGTTGAGCATCGACGGGTTTTGAGAAGAGGTAGCCTTGGCCCAATTCACATCCCAGTTTCCGCAGTTCGGCTAGTTGCTCTGGTGTTTCAATCCCTTCAGCCGTGACATCCAAACCTAAATTATGAGCCAGTGAAATAATGGTGCGGACAATCGTATGGGAACAGGTCGTGCCATTGTCTTCGCATCCTACATCCATGCGTTTGATGAACGACCGATCGATTTTCAAGGTGTTGATGGGAAAGCGATATAACCGGCTCAAGGACGAGTAACCCGTGCCAAAATCGTCAATGCCTAGTTGAACGCCTAACAACCGCAACTGTTCTAGGATTGTGATGGGCGATAAGGGTACAGTTGGGACTGAACTTCGCCTCAGTTTGATGCAAGATGCGGTAGCGTGACTACAGATTTCGCTAGCGCATTCTGCCGTGCAAGCGCCAACGTCCCGCTTTGCACTACACTCATGCTCGGCAAACGACATTGGGCTTTCGCTGGAAACTCTGCCGACACGAGAGTCGGTGTCTTCCATAATCGCGCTTTCCGTAATCTCTAGCTTCAAACTCTCTCGCTCTACGCCTGTTTCACGTAGGATACGATTGACTGTTTCGATCAAATCCGGTTGGACAAACTGCCTACCTGATAGATTGACACTCATCGTTAAAGGTTTCTGGCTAGGATATGCTTGCTGCCACTTTTTGGCGCTAATGCAAGCCTCACGCAGTACCCATTCACCAATTGGCACAATCAGTCCAGTTTCTTCGGCGACTGGGATGAACTCGGCAGGGGACACTAAACCGCGTGTCGGGTGCTGCCAGCGCACTAGTGCCTCGAACCCTGTAATCTGACCCGTAGCCAAGGAGACAATTGGCTGGTAATATAGCCGCAGTTCCTGTTGGGAGATGGCACGCCGGAGATCTGTTTCTAATTGCAAACGGTTCACGGCGTGCCGATGCATTGTTTGGTTGAAGACCACAGAACGCGCTTTGCCTAGTGCCTTGGCACGGTGTCCGGCAATTTCAGCATCTCGCAAAATGTTTTCCGGGCAGTCATACCACAACATGCTAACGGCAATGCCGATACTTGCAGTGGTCAATACTTCATGCTCTTCTAATAGAATCGGTTGCTGCAATTCTATTTGCAGCCGGTTGGCGATTTTTGAGACATGACCGATATCAGTCAGGTTTTCGAGCAGGATGGCAAACTCATCGCCCCCAACGCGTGCCAGCGTATCCCCCGATTGTACGGCAGCTTTTAAGCGATTGGCGATCGCAACTAGCATTCGATCTCCTGCTTTGTGGCCGAGGCTATCATTAATCACCTTAAAGCGATCGAGATCCAAAAACAGTACAGCAAACAGGAAGTCTTGGGACTGTTGCGCTCGTTCGATGCAAGTGTTGAGCCGATTGATAAAACCCGTTCGGTTAGGTAAGTTTGTGAGCGGGTCGTAAAACGCCGCATACTCTAATTTCGCCTCTGCTTGCTTACGCTGCGTCACATCTCGTTGGATTGCCAAGTAATGGCTGACTTGGTTGGCTGAATCGAGAATCGGTTCAATATGCCACTCGTTGTAAAATTCCGTCCCATCTTTGCGATAGTTAATCGCTTCTCCGAAAAATATTTGTCCCTCTCGCAGGTTGTCTAGCAATCGCTCTAAAACTGCCCGATCCGTCTTTGGCCCTTGCAACATCCGGGGAGAGCGACCGAGTACATCTTCTGAACTATAGCCCGTCATCTTTGTAAAGGCTTTATTGACAAAGACAATTTCCGGCCCCGGAGCGGTCAAATTAGTGGAGGTGATTAAAATTGAATCTTCAGCATGTTCGACGGCGGCGGCGAGTAACCGCAGTTGCTCCTCGGCTTTCGTTTTCCGCGTAATATCGATCGCCATTCCCACTAAACCTGCTACTTCACCCGTGGCAGCACGCAGTGGCAGCACCCGGTTTTCGTAGATATAGTTCTTGATTTCTCCAGTCCAAGTCACCTCTTCCCCCGACAAAGTACGCCGGATATTGGTCAAAATGCTGGGATAGTCACCACACAAATCAAAAATTGACTGACCTACTATCTCCTGAGCGTTTAACCCCAAAGCTTCCAGTCCTTTGCCTTCTACTAAGGTCACGATGCCATTGCGATCGATACTGTATAAAACGACTGGAGAATTAGCTATGCACTCATGCAACAATTTTTCGCGACCCGGTACAACCTGATTTCTCAAATTCTCTGGCGCTACGCACTCATTTCCCGAGCAATCCAAGCTTACCTTGCCCACACAATCTCCTAACATAGTTGAGCTGCTTTCAATGGAGGACAATGGCTTCACTTGTGCTTGAGTAGATGTCTTGGGCAGCATACGTTTACTCACCAATAGTTTCAGCTTGGTTATTCATCATGTCGGTTTCTTCCCTTACAGCCTGATGCACCTGTTTAAATATCTGCATTGTTGTTAAAAAGTCAACCCTTTCTTTGCGCTAAATCCAAAGTCAATATGGTTGATGATATCTGTTCTATAGAATTTAAATTTACGAGTCTCTATATTCCCTGTTTTAGCACCTATATCTCGTACTATTGCACTTATGCCGCATAACTCATGACTAGATTTAATCTACTTCAATGGCTTGTATTTTCAAGAGGATTTTTTGCACTGTTATAGCCGATACTCTTACAATCGTCAAGAGGACAGGAAGCGATGGGAATTTCCACAATAAATTCTGTACCTTTTCCAGGTTCTGACGAGCAAAGAAGTTGCCCTCCATGCTTCTCGACAACAATTTGATAGCTAATGGATAGCCCCAATCCAGTCCCTTTCCCTACCGGTTTAGTCGTGAAGAAGGGGTCAAAAATTCGTTTCTTCACATTTTTGGGAATACCCGATCCATTATCAGCAATTCGGATAACAACATATTTAGAGGCAGACTTGCCTGGAGTACGAAAATCTTTGTTAGGACTCTCTACAACACTCGTAGAAATCTTGATAATTCCCTGAGGCAAAGACTGGTCTGTAGTCATCATTTTTCCTTGATGAACTATTCGTCTCTGCTTAGATTTTTCTAAAGCATCAATTGCATTATTGAGCAGATTCATAAAGACTTGGTTGAGTTGTCCTGCATAACACTCTATGAGGGGTAGATTACCATACTCTTTGATTAACTGGATGTTAGCGGCTTCTGGCTTTAGGCGATGCTGCAAAATCAATAACGTGTTTTCGATTCCTTCATGAATATCTACCAGTTTTTGCTCGGCTTCGTCTAAACGTGAGAATTTTTTTAAGCTTTGGACGATTTGACGAATTCGACTCACGCCAATGTTCATCGATTTGAGTAGTTTGGGAAAATCTTCTACGACAAAGTTGAAGTCAATAATGTCAAGGAACTCGGCAATTTCCTGAGCGGGTTGGGGATAGTGTTTTGTATAACGTCGCACTAATTCCAGTAGCTCGTTAGCATAGCGATCGGCATGAGCAATATTGCCGTAGATAAACGTCACTGGATTATTAATTTCATGAGCAACACCAGCAACGAGTTGACCCAAGCTCGACATCTTTTCGGTTTGAATCAGTTGAATTTGAGTCTGTTTGAGTTCGCAAACCGTTTTTTTGAGTTCTACAGTTTGTTGTTTTAGGGCTGCTTGTGACTCTCGCAACGCCGCTTCGGCCGCTTTTCGCTCTGTGAGTTCATCGGCTAACTGCTGAAACAGCGTCGCTTGCTGAATCGCAATGCCTAACTGTACGCTAAGCTGTCTGAGCAATTCGATCGAGGATTGTTTCCATTGCCGAGTTCCCGAACATTGATAGGCAATCAGCAGTCCCCAAAGGTTGTCTCCTTGTAGAATGGGAACTACTAAGTTAGCACGAACTTGGAAGCGCTCTAATAATTCAATATGACATGGACTCAAACCCGCATTGTAGATATCGTTAATCGCTTTAATATGGCCTTGTTGATACAAAAAGGCTTTGTTCTGCTTAAAACAGGTGTCTTCAATATTGGTGCCAAGAGAGGGCGTCCACTCCTTTCCTACGGACTCTACAGCAATTGTGCCGCTCCAATCGGGGTGAAAGCGGTAAATCACGACGCGATCGCACTTAAGAAATTGGCGCACCTCCTCGACAGCGGTTTGCAGTACTTCATTAAGCTCCAATGACTGGCGGATGCGCTGATTCATTCCCGCCAGTAGTTGCTCTCGGATTGCTTGCTGCCGAAGTGTGGCTTCTGTCTGATGACGTTCGCTGATGTCGCGGAAAGACCAAATTCTGCCATAGAACTCGCCACTCGCTGAGAGCGCTGGGGCACTGTAGCAATCGAATACACATCCGTTATTCAACTTAATTTCACCCCGACCGCGCACAGTGGGATTGTTTTCGATGTACTCTACTTGACTGAAAACCCGTTGCGGTTCAGCAATCAAGGGTAGCAGGCAGTTAATAAGTTTTTTGGGATCTCCCTCGCGCGCCACGCTTTCAGGGATTTGCCACATTTGACAAAACTGCTGATTGTAACTGGTAATCGCGCCTGTTTCATCTGTCACCAGCACTCCATCAGGAATCGCGGCTTGCTGGGCTTGAAAGAAGGCGTTGGTACGCTGGAGTTCTCGTTCTACCTGCTTGTCTTGGCTCGTGTTCTGAGCGAGCGCTAAACTGGCAGAACAGTCTGCATCACGCCCTACTACCTCTCGGCGTTTGCACTGCTTCGCCTCTCGGACAAACGCACAAATAGAGTCGCGATCGTTACCCTGGAGATAATTGAAGGCAACCTCGACTGACACGATGCGATCGCTCTGGGTGCGATACTGAGTGTCTATTCTCAAAGAACCCAAGTCCCGAATGTGTCGCAACTGTTTTGCCCAAACCGTTGGGGAGAGTTGGGGATCGATGTCGTGGATGCTTTTAGCCAGCAGTTGGCCGCGGGTATAACTCAGCAACTGGCAAGCTGCCTCGTTAACGTAGAGCAATCTTCCATCCAAGCCAATATAAAGGATGGCATCAGCCGCGCGATCGATGGAAACTTGCATGGAGTGCTGCCACTCTTGGGTCAGCTTTCGCGACGTAATATCTGAATAGACGCCAATACAGTGCGTAACCGTACCTTCAACATTTCGGATCGGCGAAATGGTTAGCTCATTCCACAAACATGTCCCATTTGTCTGATAATGCTTGAACTCGACTTGGCAGGCTTGTCCTGTCTGTATCGCTCGGCGAATTTTCTCCACGGCTTTTGGGTCGGTATCCACACCGTCTAAAAACTGAAAGTCCCGCCCAATCGCATCCTCATAGGAATAGCCAGTGAGTGCAAGAAAAGCTGAGTTGCAATAAATAATAGGGGTATTTGGTTGGCGAACGTCACTGATGAAAATACCGCAATTTGTCGCGGCTAGAGCACGCTCGTAGAGCCAGAGTGAGTCGGCATCCAAACTGTTTTTTGGATGGGTATTGATTGCACTGCAACTGACCTGCTGGCTTGCCAAATTCATAGAAGTTACTTGAATAAAAGAAGCAACGAAACTAATCGTCTCTATCTCCTACACCTTAAATAAATACAAATATATGTAAATACATCGAAAGATATAAGCTCTAAGAGATGGAGTATAAAAAGTTACTAAATCCCTCCAGTTAAAGCATTTGCTTTATTCTTCACCGGGAGATTAATTTTACCGACTTCTCATCGATCTATCTAATAATACTAAGTTTTTTAAACAAATCCGAAGAAAAGTAAATATATTCTCAGTAAAGTCCGCAAGGCTAAAGTATAAAAACATACGGCGGATTTGGCGTTAGCCGTCTTTCCCTAGCTCCGTATAACACAACAACTCTTCGGGTATTAGCTTTCTACGTCTCACTCGCTCTGAGAGACAGCTTGGTTTGACCGAAGAGTATGGACTTAAATTGGCACCGAAACCTAAACCCTTTCAATTCTGAGCACTAGCAGGGTCTTTATCTTTCTTAAATGTATTACAGTGTTTTATCAAAGTCGAAATTTATTTTGTAAAGTTTTTGTGAGGTGTAATACGGTTTACCCTTTTCAGGGGGTGGGCATTAGCCTAAAATGGCACTTTCCTAAGTCAACAGTGACCAGTGAACAGTTGGTCGCTGCTTGAAGTCTTCCCGATGAATAGGGAGAGTATCAGGATGATTAGGTAGTGGTTCAACAGCGTTCAGTCACCAGGTAACAGCGCGGGGATTGAACTCCTCGTTGTTACTGGCTGCAAGCTGAGGCTTCGAGTGGCGATTGAGCGCTTCCACCAGGAGGAACTCCTGAACAACTCGTCACTGAACACTCTTAAATAAATGGCACGACAGGTGTGTCCTCTGATTTGTCAAGATTAACGATAGTGCTTCCAGATTTTGATGGCTAAAATGTCAGGGCAAACCGCGACCTCGAAAAAATTTCTCCAACCTATTGACCGCGTAGCGTTGGGGGCAATGCTTTTACTCGCTCTACTGGTTGGGATCGTGTTGTTGAGCGGCGATCGCACGGCCCCCCGCGTGCGCGATTTTAGCTGGCAAAACCAGCAAGTCGGTGCAGAGGATACCGCCTTTACGTTGACGTTTAGCCGTCCCATGGATCATGCCAGCGTGGAAGCTAATCTAAAAGTGAATCCACCTGTCCCTGGAAAGTTTAGCTGGGCGGGGCGTCGGATGGCGTATACGACCCTGTTTCCCGTACCGTATGGCAACCAATATCAAGTGGAACTCAAGGGAGCAAAAGACTATTTCTCTCTTAAGCAGGCACGAGGAAGGGTGATGCAGCCGTTTACGGCTTCCTTCCGCACGCGCGATCGCGTTTTTGCCTACGTGGGGACGGCGGGAGAAGAGCATGGCCGGTTAATCCTCTCCAACCTGACAACGGGAAAAAAGACGATCTTGACGCCCCCGGATTTGGTGGTAACAGACTTTAAACCCTATCCTGATGGCGATCGGATTGTGTTCGCCGCTAGCGATCGCAAAAGCCAGGAACAGGGCTTGCTCCAACAGCAACTGTACTCGGTGACAACGGGAATCTCGTTTACCTCACTCGATCCAGCGTCAGCATCCTCGCAAGGCGCGGGTCAAATCGATCAAGTTCTAGATAGTAGAGATTACCAAATCTTGAAGTTTGACTTGTCTCCGGATGGGCAAACACTGATCGTTCAACGACTCAGTCGGCGCAACCCAGCGGATTTCGGGTTGTGGACGATAACAAAAAATGCCAAGCCACGCCTTGTCGGGAACCAGCAAGGCGGCGAATTTGTCATTACCCCTGACAGTACCTCGATCGCGATCGCTCAAGGGCAGGGTGTAGCGATTTTGCCATTGACACCCGCCGCTAAGCCTCTAGACTTTCTTCCTAAGTTTGGTATGGTTCTGAGCTTTGCCAATGATGGTTCAGCCGCCGCCATGGTGAAGTTTAATACTGACGATCCCAGCAATCCTACGCGATCGCTATTTTGGGTGACGAACCAAGGCGTTCAGCTCGAAGTGTTACGCACAACAGGTTCAATTCTTAGCTGCGAGTTCGCTCCCACCAAAAATAATCTCTACTGCCTGTTAACTCAACTGATTCAAGGTACGGAAGAATACCTGGAAGAACCCTTTTTCGCCGTGGTTGACCTTAAGGCGGCTGCCCAAATTACGGCATCGGCAGCGGCTAAGTCGGCGGCCGATGCAGCCAAAACGCTTGCCCAAGTTGTTAAGGATACCTCAGCCGATAAGACGACAGAGGTAGACAAAGCGGTGAAGACGGCGACTGAGGCTACTACAGCAGCCAGCCAAGCGGCTCAAACCGCTCAAGCGGCTGGGGCGCTCAAAGCGGCTGAGGCTGTCACAACCGTAGCTAAGGCTCTCACGGCTACTGTGGAAGCGGCTAAGGCATCCGATGCCAATCGCGCCGCGACGGAAGCCGACAACGCCACTCAAGCGGCTAAGACAGCGGCCGACGTTGCCCAAGCCGCACAACCGATGAAGCCGTTGGTCGTCTTACCAAATCAACGGGATATCCAAATGAGTTTGTCTCCAGATGGCTTAGCGTTGCTGTTCGATCAGTTAGTGACTACACTGCCATCTGCTACTGATACGTTGCGATCGAATGATGGGCAAGCGATCGCTAGTGGTATCCTTTGGATGCTACCCTTGGCGAACATCCCTTCTTCAGACTCTCCAGCCCAGTTAAAGCCCGAACAACTCTTACCCGGCTTCCATCCCCGTTGGCTACCCTGAGGATTTTGGATTGTTGGACAAGTGTTTCTCTTCTTGTGCCGATCTGGCTAGACTAAGCCAAACCGCTAGCATGAAACTAACTTATATCTATAGAATTAAGCCGTCTACTGAGCAGGTCGCCATGATGGATACCTGGTTAGAGATGTTGCGACGACACTTTAACTACGCACTCAGTCAAATCTTTGACTGGCTGAGTTGGTAAGAATTAGGCAAGTGCAGAACTTTCTTGACCAATATCGACAAGGAGAGCGTGATTTTGCCCATATTGACCTGAGTGGAGCAAGCCTGACGGGGGCTAATCTTCGGAACATTAACTTGACAGGTGCCAACCTCACGGGAGCTAATCTCAGTTGGTCGAGTTTAAGTCATGCTAAATT
>DATNPT010000453.1:0-3746 GCA_036703075.1 Chroococcales cyanobacterium | reverse complement strand
AATTTAGCGAGCCATTTGGATGAGATTTCCCATCTAAAAGTAAGATAAGCTTAAACAATTTACGGCCTAGAGTACAGCCTAATTTTTTACTGAACTGAGCAAGCATTGGCTCACTGTTTCCTGATTATAAATTCCGCCATTGCTACCCCACGCACGCTTTTTTTTTGCGTAAGAATAGCGACGGTCATAATCTATCGATTTCGGGATAGATAGCTGTAACCTCTAAGGAAACAAGGACGTAAACAGCCGTTGACCTAAGACAAGCGTCTACATAACACTTGCCATCACTTTCACGATTGCTAAGATAGTGTTTGACACAAAAGAGGGAATTCAACATTCCTCTACGTTAATAACATCTCTCGCCTGATTGTCGAACAAAAAGACAGCAGGCAAGCGCTTGATTGATCGAATATAATGACTTGATCGCTAACCCGAGAAATTCCAAATTCTGGTTGGCGGGGTGGGCAATGAGAGTGCTTAATGAATATTATCCCGACTAAAATTTCTGACGTTTTGATTATTGAACCTCGAGTCTTTGAAGACCAGCGTGGTTTCTTCTACGAAAGTCACAACGAGAAAGCGTTCCAAGAGAAAACTGGAGTAGACGTTCGTTTCGTCCAAGACAATCATTCGCGTTCCTCCTCACACGTTCTGCGAGGCTTACACTATCAGATTCAACAACCCCAAGGGAAGTTAGTCCGTGTAGTCGCTGGGGCGATATTTGATGTAGTGGTGGATCTGAGAAAAAGCTCTCCAACCTTTGGTCAATGGGTTGGCAGCCTACTCAGTGCAGAAAACAAGCAACAACTCTGGGTACCAGAAGGATTTGCTCACGGATTTTGTGTACTCTCAGAAATTGCTGAAGTCCTGTATAAAACCACCGATTACTATGCACCCCAACATGAACGGTGTGTGATTTGGAATGACCCCGACATAGCGATCGCGTGGCCTCTTACAGACGCCCCCATTGTATCCGCCAAAGACCAAGCGGGTCTGCCCTTTAAGGAAGCCGAGGTATTTCTATGACCCGGATTTTACTCACAGGTAGCACAGGACAACTGGGACAAGAACTACAACGCACCCTCGCTCCCTTGGGGGAAGTCATTGGAGTGGGGCGCGAGGCAATGGATTTGTCTCAAGCCAGCAGCGTTCGTCAGCGTCTTGTTGAGGCTAAGCCTGACTTAATTGTCAATGCGGCGGCTTACACGGCTGTTGACAAAGCTGAGTCGGAACCGGAACTGGCAAACGCGATCAATGCGATCGCGCCCACTATCATGGCGGAGGAAGCCCAACGAATTGGAGCCACCCTCATTCACGTTTCTACAGACTACGTCTTTGATGGTCGGAAAAATACTCCTTATATGGAGGACGACACCCCTAACCCGCTGGGTGTCTACGGACGAACCAAGTTGGAAGGAGAGGAAGGAATTCGCCACAATTGTGAGCGTCACCTAATTCTGAGAACCGCTTGGGTTTATGGCACCTTTGGTCAGGTTAACTTCGTAAAAACTATGCTGAGGCTCTTCGCCGAACGCGAAGAGGTTCGTGTAGTCGCCGATCAATTAGGGTCTCCTACTTGGGCGGCGGATCTGGCTCAAGCGATACACGCACTTGCGTGCCGCTGCTCAGAAACCACACAGCTGACTCAAACGAGCCAAGAACTTGAGCAGCCATCTGTTCCCATGGGGACT
The DNA here is from genome assembly GCA_036703075.1 of Chroococcales cyanobacterium. GTDB lineage: Bacteria > Cyanobacteriota > Cyanobacteriia > Cyanobacteriales > Coleofasciculaceae > DATNPC01. The sequence continues at coordinate 2,055 of DATNPT010000453.1, read as the reverse complement.
TATCACTATACCAATAGTGGCGTTGCCAGTTGGTACGACTTCGCCGTTGCCATCTTCGAGGAAGCCAAACCCCTTGGTTTTCCGTTGAAAGTACAGCGCATCGTACCTATCACAACGGCAGAATATCCTACGCCTGCGACGCGTCCGGCTTATTCGGTGCTTTCTGGCAAGAAGATTTCAGCCGTTTTGGGAAGCCATCCTCCCCATTGGCGACAGGGACTAAGACAAATGCTTGAAGAATTTTACTCTTACAAACATGAAAGCACTTATTCTGTCGGGCGGTAAAGGCACACGTCTGCGACCCCTTACGTATACTGGCGCAAAGCAACTGGTTCCCGTAGCCAACAAACCCATCCTTTGGTACGGAATTGAAGCCATTGTCGAGGCCGGAATTACCGATATTGGCATTATCATCAGTCCAGAAACCGGAGGCGAGGTAAAAGCCAAAACCGGAGATGGCGAACGCTTTGGAGCCAAGATTACTTATATCCTTCAAGAACAACCCGCAGGTTTGGCTCACGCGGTTAAAATCGCTCAGCCTTTCCTTGGAGATTCCCCATTTGTCATGTACCTGGGCGATAACCTCGTACAAAGCGAACTCAGCTTGTTCTTGGAGAAGTTTGACGCAAAAAGCCTAGATGCTTTAACCCTACTCTGCCCGGTTAGCAATCCCAGTGCTTTCGGTGTAGCGAAAGTGGATGAAGAGGGGCGAGTGTTACAACTCATCGAAAAACCTAAAGACCCTCCCTCGAATCTGGCACTGGTGGGAATTTACATGTTTTCCCCGGTCATCCACGACGCGATCGCCGGGATAAAACCCTCTGCCCGTGGTGAACTGGAAATCACGGATGCGATTCAATACCTAATCGACCAGCAAAAGAAAGTAGAAGCCTATCAACTGAAAGGCTGGTGGTTGGACACCGGGAAAAAAGATGACCTGCTGGAAGCCAACCGAATTATTCTCGATACCTGTCTCAACTCTGCCATCCAGGGTGAAGTGGATGAGCAAAGTCAGGTGATTGGACGGGTACAAATTGGTCAAGGGTCGCGGGTCAAAAATTGTACGATTCGCGGTCCCGTAACCATTGGGAACGACTGCTACCTGGAAAACTGCTTTGTTGGACCCTACAGCAGCATCGCTGACAACGTGACCCTGATTGAGGCTGACCTTGAGCATAGCGTGATTTTGCAGGGAGCCAAGGTGGAGGGCATTCACCAGCGGATTGTAGACAGTGTGCTAGGACAACGGGCGCACCTGAAGATTGCCCCCAGACGCCCTAAAGCTTTGCGGTTCATGATTGGTGACGATAGCCAAATTGAGCTGTCTTAGCGTTTTTTTTGTCGGAAGCCCCAACTTCAGCTCGCGCAAGTTGGGGTATTTCACATCAACTCAATACGCAACCTTTTACCAACGGCTTTCGCTGCATTCACCATAGTGTTTAGCGTTACCGATGTATTTTCTGGGTCAAGCAACCTATCGAGAGATGCACGACTTGTGTTCATCTCTTGAGCCATTGCTGTTTTGGTGAGTCCTTTCTCTTGCATTAATTGAGAGACTTGCCAAGCAAGAACACGTTTGATTGCAATTGCATCTACCTCTTCAAGAATCCCGTCTTCTTCAAGAAGATCGTCAAGTGAAGAACCTATATGAGGATTGATAGTCATTTCATTCCTAATGAAGTTGTACCAAAAATGGTACAAAGCGTCAAATAGGGATTGTAGCAGAAGACATCCAACCGAGTTGCCTATCAACTGGATCGCGCCCTTTCCCCCCAATTGATGTAAAATCAACCCAATAAACAAATAAGCGCCCCGGCTTGGTGGTACAAACACCCGCCCAGGACGACTTCCCCTCCCATGTAAACGGCATGAAAGGAGCCATCTTATTGTGTCAAAAAATCGCAAAAATCACCAGTGGGTAAGGATTCCAGCCGATTGGAGTTACCCAAAAATTACTCTAGAAAAGCAAGTCCAGGCAAAAACCGCCTTCCCCGACGCTACACGAATTCAGACAGGCGAGATTCCCTGACCGCAAATCCTTGATTAACCCACCCG
>DATNPT010000452.1:0-26090 GCA_036703075.1 Chroococcales cyanobacterium | reverse complement strand
GATTTAGTAGTTCTAGGAGAAATAAAAAAAGCCCTACCGGGGCATCCAAGTAGGGTATGTCTTCTGATGAAATCTCCCATCATCCTATGGTGCTCTGAAATTGTCAGCTTCACCCGACTGATTCACCCAATTGGGTGAATCAAGATAATTCATAACTGGAGCTTAAGAGAAACTTAAATTAAACCAAAGACAAAAGACTAGACGGCGGCAATTCATCCCCCCGCAAGAGCAGAGCGCTTTCTTGCTTATGTTCTGTAAACGCTTGTGCGATAGGTCATGTAGACGAAGCCATTTTCGTCGCGATGATGACTGTACAACTCTTGTAAACCTAAGATTAATTGCTCCAATGCCTGCCCTTCTTGGGGAATATAGGAGACACTTCTCACACGACCAATGAGTCCCTCTAAGTCTAACTTCTGTTGATAGGTGAAGGTGTAACGACGGACATTAGGAAAGAGGGGACTGGAGAGCAGTGGCTCTACGGAAACAAGGCGTGACTCTGCGGGATGATTATTAGATGCAATCTTCACTAGTTGGGTGTACCCTTGAGTGAATTCATCCTCTGTGTCGCGATCGTTCCACACTAGGGCTAGCCGTCCAGATGGCTTGAGAATGCGGTGGAACTCTGAAAGAGTCGGTTCCGGGTCAAACCAATGAAACGCCTGAAAACAGGTTACTACGTCAACGGAGCGATCGCATAAATTCGTCGCTTCTGCACTTCCATCACGAAACTCAACTAAGGGATGGGGTTCAGATGATTCTCTCATGGCGGCATTAGGTTCGATCGCAATGACATGTACTCCTCGTTGGGCTAAAAGACGCGAGGAGATACCCGTACCCGCACCAATATCTGCGGCGATGAGTTGAGAGGGATGTCCTAGTCCCTCTAAGATGAGTGCGATTGCCGCCTCTGGGTAACTCGGTCTGTACTTGGCATAATCCTCCGCGCGATCGGAAAATCGATTCAGCGGATTCATTACATGTAGCGGTGTTTCATCGGTGTTTGTTTCGTTCACAGGCTTCTTCAACTTATTCCATTTGAACTAACCACTAACCACTAACAACCAACTACTAGCTCCCTTACGCCGCTTCCTGTCTTGGTTGGCGAATTGGCAGTTGAATTAAGAACTCCGTCCCCTCTCCGGGAGTCGAAAAACATTGTAGTTTTCCGCCATGTTTCTCCACAACAATCTGGTAGCTGATCGATAAGCCCAAACCCGTACCTTTACCTGCTGGTTTTGTGGTAAAGAAGGGTGTAAAAAGCTGACCGAGAATCTTTGGAGTCATGCCGATACCGTTGTCTATAATCCGAATCGCCACATGGTCGCTGTCTTGTACTTCTGTCCGAATCCAAATGCAGTACGATCGCTCTTTGTAATCGCTAACTCTCAATTCCTCTAGCGCATCAATAGCATTGCTCAAGAGATTCATAAACACTTGGTTGAGTTGACTGGCATAGCACTCCACAAATGGTAGTTGACCGTACTCTTTGATCGCGTGAATATCGGGACGCCCTCTCTTGGCTGTTAGACGATTTTGCAAGAGGAGCAGCGTGCTATCAATACCTGCGTGTAGGTCAACGGGCTTATATTGGGCTTCATCCAAGCGAGAAAAGTTCCTCAAGGACAGCACGATCTGACGAATGCGATCGGCTCCAATCTGAATTGAAGATAGCAACTTCGGTAAGTCTTCAACCACAAAATCAAAGTTGATTTCCTCCATCGCCTCTCGAATGGCTAAGGCGGGTTGGGGATGATGCTGCTGGTAGAGATCGATCAGGTAGAGTAAGTCTTCGATGTATTGGTCGGCGTGGGGAAGATTCCCGTAAATGAAGCTCACGGGATTGTTGATTTCGTGGGCGATCCCAGCCACTAATTGACCCAGGCTAGAGAGCCTTTCGGTTTGAATGAGCTGAGCTTGGGTTTTTTGCAGTTCGTGTAACGTTTGCCGCAGGGATTCCTCAACTGAGGCGCGCTCCTCAATTTTAATTTGCAACTGCTCGTTGGCTTGCTGGAGTTCCTTGGTTCGCTCGGCCACGCGGATTTCTAGTTGTTCGTTGGCCTGTTGCAGTGCCAACTCAGCTTGCTTGCGTTCGGTAATATCCCGCACGACACAAACAATGCCCCCATCGTCTAACTTCGTGAGTGACAATTCTTGGGGAAAGGTGCTGCCATCGTGTCGTTTGCCAATGGCTTCTCCTCGCCAGTGTCCTTGTTGCTCTAGTGTAGGCAGTACTTCTTGCTCGAGGCATCTGAGTTCATCCACCCCATAAAGGATAGTCCAAGGTTGACCGAGCAATTCTTCTGGAGAGTTGTAGCCATACATTTTGGTGTGAGCGGCGTTCAAGTAGGTCAACTCTCGATCGCGGTTCGCGATTGCCATGCCATCAATGGAGGCTTGCATCGCCGCTAAGTGGTTCTGGAGTGCGACTTCTGCCTGTTTGCGCTCGCTAATATCAATCAGCAAACCATCCCAGACAATCTCATCATTAGCTTGCCGTTCTGGTTGAGCGGTGGCTTGAATCCACTGGATTTTTCCCGATGGCAGGAGCAACTGTCCCTCCCAAGTCCAAGGTTGTAGAGTCTGAGACGAGCGCTCAATCGATTGTTCAAAGCTTTCGCGATTGTCGGGATGAACCAGGTTTTTCAACAGCATGGCATCTTGTTGAAGTGCTGCTGGTTCCACGTCCAAAAGTTTGCGGCAACTGGAACTCACATAGGTAAAAAACAGAGAACCGTGGGGCTGTATTTGGAATTGACAGATCGTTCCTGGTAAATTATCGGTCAGCTTTTGGCATCGTGCCTCGCTCTGCTCTAAGGCTTCGACTAACAAGGATTGCTCGGTAAGGTCGCGAACGGAGGCGCAATAATATTCCCAACCATTCACGACAAAACCGTCAATCGTGAGTTCAACGGGAGAGACACGACCAGCCTTTGAGCGCTGATGCGATCGCACTTTTAAGGAGCCTTTTTGCTGAATCGCTTGTCGGTATGAAGTCCAGCTAGCGGCGTCAAGTTCCGGAATAACGTCTTGGATGCTGAGTTTCAGCAGTTCTTTGCTGGAATATCCTACACAACTACATGCTGTTTTGCTCGCATACACCAGCCGCCCCTCTCCAACAAAACAAAAGGCAGCATCCGTCGAGCGATCGCGGATGAACTGAAGAAGCCGATGTAGGGCTTCAGATTCTTGGATCTCACTAGAGGATCGGTTCCCATCTACTTGACTGATATCTCGCGGCATGGAGACCATGCTTCTTCTCCCAGGTAACAACATACAACTGGAAATAAGTCAATAGACGCACACCTCTCCCGATTCTACGAAAACAGAAGCTATGCAAAAGCTCCATCATGCTAGGGACGGATCATACATCTTAAAAAACTTTGGAGAAGAAAATATAGGTCTTCGCTTAACTTGCCGCTGAGTCAGCCTCGGCAGATGCCTGTTCACTACTCGGTAACTCCAAGCAATAGCCTGCTCCGTACACCGTCTTGATGTATTTGGGATGGCGGGGATCGGGTTCTAGCTTGGTTCTCAGGTGGCGGATATGGACGCGAATCGTCTCAATATCGTCATCGGGATCGTAGCCCCAAACTTCCTTGAGAATTTCGCTAGGGGAAACCGTTTGACCGTGGCGCTGAAGCAAGCAGTGGAGTAACTCAAACTCCAAATGAGTGAGTTTAACCGTCTGCTCGAACCAAATCGCCTCGAAGCGTTCGGGCACGAGCGTCAAAGGTCCATAGTTGAGAATTTCCGCATGCTTAGCGGCTTGAGGAATCCGATCCGTGCGTCGCAGCAAGGCTCGCACCCGAGCCAGCATTTCTTCGAGTTCAAAGGGTTTCGTCAGGTAATCGTCGGCACCAGCATTAAAGCCTTCTACCTTATCTTGGGTTTGACCGAGAGCTGTCAACATCAATACGGGAATATCGGCTGTCCGCTCGTCGCGGCGTAGCCGCTGACAGACCGTAAATCCATCCACTTTAGGCAGCATTAAATCAAGCATAATCAGGTCTGGCTGGATTTGAAGGGCGAGAGCCTGACCCTTGATGCCATCCATTGCTTGATTCACTTCATAACCGGCCATCTCCAAATTGATGGAGACTAATTCTGAAATTGCAGGGTCGTCGTCGATGACGAGTATCCGGGGCATCACTAATGCAGTATTGGCGGAGTTGGCTTGTTAACGTTCTATAAGAACTGTTAGATGAGAATAAGAATACTGTACCGATTATAAGCGCTGATTCTAAATTATTTCTAAAGCAAATTGAGACAGGTTGCCTTTACCTCAGCGAAATATACTCTTCACAGGCATTCCAGCCTTTATTCCACCAATTGGAGTTTAGACGGTATAACCAGTTCTGGAATCGCGATCGCGATTGATTCGAGTCACTCAGCGCGAACTCCAGATTCCTGCCATTAATGTAAAAATATGTAAAGACTTCAGCCGCTATCGGTGTGAAGCAAGTATGCGGCAGACACGGGTAGGGGAGAGCGGGCTATTCTGCACGCTGGCAGCGAACTTCTACGCGATCGATGGCTGTCCTCGCGTCGTATTCGTCCTTGAAATGCTATGCCTTATCCTTCATTCAGTCCGCCTTGGTGGCTCAAGAATGGTCTCTCGATGACGCTGTACACAGCCTTAGAAGCGTCAAAGACTTGGGAAAAGACCACCACGGCGACAGAACCCTTGTACCAAGAGACAATTTTTTCTGGTGCTTCTGGCGTGCCAATTTTTGGCATTGTTGCTAGACCCGAACAGCTCCGTGGCACAATTGTCGGAACTTATGGGATCACAGGGGATCTAGAGAACCAATGGTTTCTCCGACTGCTGGGGCGCAAAGCCTTTGCTCGTGGTTATGCTGTCGTGCTTTTTGACTGGCGCGCTCACGGCAAGACGGCACAGTTATCTCCGACCTTAACGTCTGATGGGTTGTATGAGGGAGAGGATTTTGTCCGCATTGCGGCGCAGGCTAAGGCAATGGGGTGTCCAGCTCCCTTTTGGTTTACAGGCTTCTCTTTAGGGGGACAACTGGCACTATGGGCCGTTAAATCTGCCCAAACGATTGGGAGTTGGGGGCAAGATTTGGGCTTAGTTGAGTCAGAACTGGGGGGGGCGGCGGTAATTTGTCCCAGCTTGGATTCCAACCGCTCTCTGAGCTATCTGGTGCAAGCGCCGTTGGGCCGGTATTTGGAAAAAGCGATCGCACGGCAACTGAAAAAACTCGCTTGGCGGGTTCACGAGGCTTTCCCCGAGTCGATAGATCCCGCTGCTATTGAACGAGCTAATAGTATTTGGGGGTTCGATCGCGAACTGGTAATTGAGAGATTGGGCTTTTCGTCAGTAGAGGAGTACTACGATGCGAGTAGTGGTCTTTACTTATTACCTCAACTGCAAAAACCGACTCTGATTCTTTATGCTGCCGACGATCCCCTGTTTGACCCAACTCTCGTACCTGACTTAAAAGCTGCCTGTGATGGCAATCGAGCGATCGAATTGGTTCTTACAGCTTATGGAGGTCATGTGGGTTATCTCAGTAGTCAAGCGGGTCAGCGTCAAGCACAAGATCCCGATTGTTGGTGGGCGTGGAATCGAGTTTTAGATTGGTGCGATCGGCAAGTACAAATCATCTCTCATGGCTAGCGGCAATAAAAGGCTGTTTCCTGAGCCTGAGTTCAGAAAAACTGCTGTAAAATAGGCAGCGTTACTAAAAGTAACGGTTTATTATGCTTTAGCAAAATTTGTTTACTTTCACGGGTACTCTCCTGTGCCACTAAAATCTAGTAGCGAGTGATGGCTTAGATGAACTCCAACAATCTTTTGCAACTCCTGCAAACAGGGTTTCGTGTCTCCTTGGGAGCAACCACTTCCTTAGTCGAGACTCTGCAAGACCCTCAAAAGCGAGAAGAAAACTTGACCCAACTGACAACAGAGCTTAGTCAACGAGTCAGTGAGTGGGCCCAAAAAGGAGAGATTACCGAGCAAGAGGCCCGAAGATATATTGAAGAACTCTTCAGGCAGCAACGCAGTGCGGGAAGTTCTCCACCAACACGAACATCAAGCGATACAGTAACAACATCGCCGACAACGCCTGCCTCGCCTAGCGTTCAGTTGGAGTTGGAGGAACTCACAGCACAAATCTCTGCTATCCGAACAGAGTTAGAGAAGCTGCGGGACTCTGAATCGAATAACTAGCTCGGCTCCTATCGTCCTATCTATTGTCTGCCCAATACGCTCCTAGTAACAGTTGTTTAAGCAAGAATCCATCTCGAGATGGATTTTCAGGAAAGAAAAAAAGTAAAAAATAAAAGGTTAAAGATTTCTAAATCTTTAACCTTTTATTTTGGACAGAAAAAATAATAAACCTTCGCTAATACCAAAGCCGAGTTGGCTATCCCTGTTTTTGTGAGAACTACTCCAGCCGCCGTCGTCGCTTCAGCAGAGAACAAGAGATAAAGAGATAAGACTGAAATTATCGCTTTTGTTATTACTTTGAACCGATGCCCTGATTCTTCCTTCAGTGGGGGCTGACATCAACTCAGGTTAATTAAGCGATCGCAACGTTCCTCGTAGATATAAACGGTCTACTGCAATGCTGCTTCGCCATTATGAAAGACTGAGCACTTCTCGCTCAGGCTTGCTTTTTATCTGCTTGACTCAAGTTTTTCAATCGTTATCCCATTCTTCAGAGCCAATTAAATCGGCAATCCGATCTCGGAGTAAAAAGTCGCATCGCTCTAGTTCGCATTCGACGCAAACCCACTCCCGAGCAGGGATATATTGACACAGAACATAGATAGGTTGCTGGCGACTGATAGCTCCCTTTTCTACCAGGTGACGCACTTCTTCTTGAATGACATCGATCGAGTAGCGGAGAGAGGAGGTCGCAGGTGGGGAAGTAGATGGCATTGTGTCAACACTCATGGTAAAGAGCCTGGTAAATAACAGAGCTACGATTAAATATAATCGAGATTCGCTAGCCTGAAAACTAATTTCGTTCAGTATATAAAGTTACAAAGGAATTCCAAGCATCAATAAAAATAAAAAAAGATAAAGATTTTGTAAAGTTTTGTCAAAGTCTGAGAATTACGATAATAAGTTGGAAACCATATTAGCCAGTCTAGCCCTGCTAGCTAATAATTGTGTAAAGATTAAATTGATAAAAAGTTAATAAAACTTAAAGAAACTGGGTAGAGCTCTTATTTGGAACACTTTGTGCAAACAGGGTCTCCAGAGCAATCGCCTGAGCTTGTGGGATTTGACCGTAAGAAAACACGTAAGGTAGTTCAGGTGGTAAGTCCGGCAGAAACTGCTCTAAGGCATAAGGGCTACCGTATATGACTAAAGCCTGTAAGTCGTCTGTCTTTAACAGTTTCTTAAACCATTCGTGGGCGACTGGCGTCAGTCCAAAACTCCCTCGGAAGGGATTCCCTCGAATAAATATCTGTAGCAGAGTCGGTCTACTCCCTAAAGGATAGCCATCTTCTTCCTGCGTCGGTGGCGTGTTGCGATCCACGACTTGCAGTTCGTAACCCAGTTGTCTCATGAAAGCCACAGATGGTGTGTGTCGCCCTAAAAAGTCACACGCCAACGCCTCGTCTACCACAATCAGATTACGTAGACGACGAGCAGCGTTGGTGGCTTCTGGTGGTAAAGGCAGCGAACCCCCGACATGTTGTGAATTCCGTAGAATGTTGGCAACCGTAGTGAACGCCGACGGCTGAGCTAATTGCTGGAGAAAGCTTTGAGTTTGGGATTTGGCTTGAGAACTTTCTCCCCATCTTCCCTGATGAGCGTCGTCATCTCTCTCCAAGCGGGATGCTAACTTCTTTTTGGCTTTCCAGATGCGCTGGACTGATGCTTCAATGCGCTCTCGTGAAATACGTCCTGCTTCGACAGCATCGCACACGGCTTGAATTGCACTTTCTGGGTTCACGGGCATGAGCAAGATATCGGCACCCGCTTCCACGGCGATGACTGGGGCTTCGTCATAGCCGTAGTGATTGACGATCGCACCCATCACCAAAGCATCGGTTACGATCAACCCTTCAAATCCCAAAAAATCTCGCAGTAACTCGGTCAAAACCTTATGAGACAGCGTTGCGGGGTAGCGTTCGTCCCACGCTGGAATGAGCAGGTGAGCGCTCATCACAGCATCTACACCCGACGCGATCGCAGCTTTAAAAGGTGGTAATTCAATCGTCGCCAATCGCGGTGGCGTGTGGGGCAACACGGGTAGGTCGAGATGGGAATCAACTGCCGTATCACCATGACCGGGAAAATGCTTGGCGGTCGTTAAGACGGGATAGTGTTGAGCGCCGCGAATGAAGGCGGAAGCGAGTTGGCTAACAATCTCTGGGGTTTCACCAAACGCTCGAACGTTGATGACTGGATTTTGGGGATTGTTGTTGACATCAACTACGGGTGCTAGCACCCAATTGATGCCTATCGCTAAGGCTTCTTGGGCTGTAATGGCTCCCATCTGCTGGGCATACAACTGAGCTTGATGGAGGTCTTTACGCGCTACGTCTCCAATTGCCATGGGCGGTGGGAACCAGGTAGCCCCCTCAAAGCGCTGACCGACGCCTTCCTCGATGTCTGCGGCAACGAGCAACGGAATTGTTGCCCAGTCTTGGAGTTGTTGCGATCGCAGCGCTAATTCCCCAGCACTGCCCCCCAGTAAAATAACTCCGCCGATCCCTAACTCTTGTACCCAATATTGCAACTGCCCTGCTGGAGGTTCCCAAGCGGGATAGCGAATCTGATGATCGAACAGGTAGCCAGATGCTCGTACCACAACCATCTGTGCTACCTGTTGTTTGAGAGAGAGTTCGCTTACATCTGGCAGTGACTTTAGCTCAAAATTCAATCTTCTTCTGCCTCAGGAACGTCGTTGTCGTTTGCTTTGCTCTGACGCTCTTCGCTGAGCTGATTGAGCAACGTCAGCATGCGATCGCCACGCTCTAATGCTAGGTCTTCAATAAAGACAACCTCAGGCGTGCGGCGCAGACGAATTCGTTGACCTAGTTCCCGGCGCACGTAGCCGGTCGCTGATTTTAACCCCGCCATGGTCTCTTTTTTGGCTTCGTCCGTGCCATAAATCGATACGTAGATTTTGGCGTGCTGAAGGTCTCCGGAAACGTCCACATCGGTGACGCTAACCATGCCCGCACCAACACGGTCATCCTTGATATCGTTTAGCAGCATAGAGCTGACCTCTTGCTGAATCAATGAGGCAACACGAGAAATACGGCGACTTGTAGGCATAACGTCCCCTTTGTTAAACTACAGGCGGTCGTTTCCAACAATTTTTCGTTGCTGACTACAAGAATCTTGATAGGAAACAGCTCTGTGTAACGTCCGCCTAAAGGGAGATTCAGCAATCTGCACTCAAGAAACTAGCTGAAAAGTCCGGCGGATTTCTATTTTAGATCGGACTTAACCCCAGCATGGCTCGGAGAGTGAACGTGATGAAGAAAAAGCCACTAACCAGGATACCAATTAATGCGATCGCTGTGACGGGACGATTCAATAGGGGTTTGAGCCACTCGAACAGAGCCAAGAAGATGCCTAAGCCGATGGTGATAAAGTAGCGAGGATAGCGCGAGACGTTTACCCAAAAGTCTTTCATTTTCAAGAAATAGTTTTTTACTATTACATTTTTACTGGTAGCACTTAGACGCCAGTTCGACAAGCCAAACCATTACTTTTCTATCAACCAGCGAGTTCTATATAAATGTCTACTGGTGTGCAGCAACCTGTTTCGCTCCGCCCGTTCCTGAAGTGGGCGGGTGGAAAAAGTAAGCTGATCGAGCAATACATCCCTTATTTCCCCAAAAGCTTTAAGACTTACTACGAGCCATTTTTGGGAGGGGGTGCTGTATTTTTTTACCTGAATCCGCCATCGGCATTTTTGGCAGATATTAATCCTGAATTGGTGAATACTTATCACTGTGTCAGAGATGAGGTGGAAACACTCATTCAAAGTTTAGAAGTCCATCAGTTGAGGCATGGCAAGGATTATTACTATGAAATCCGCCAACGCAACGGTATCACCCAAATTGAAAGAGCAGCACGTTTAATTTATCTGAATAAAACTTGCTATAACGGTTTATATCGAGAAAATTCCCAAGGAGAATTCAACGTCCCAATCGGCAAGTATAAAAATCCTAAAATCTGTAATTCAGCCTTGCTCCGGTCGGCATCTATTGCGCTTCGACAGGCTCAGATTGAAGTGCGATCGTTTGAATACATTCTCGACTATGCTAGTGGTTCTGATGACTTCGTCTACTTCGATCCCCCGTACTATCCTCTCAGCACTACCAGTAGCTTTACAGCTTATAGTCGTTCTTCTTTTAGTCAGGATGACCAAATTAGGCTTAGAGATGTCTTTGCAGAACTGGCAAGACGAGGTGTCAAAGCTATGCTTTCTAACTCGGATTGCCAATTTATTCGGCAACTCTACAGAGACTTCAATATTTACTCAATATCATCCCTGAGACGAATTAACTCTAATGCGAGTAAGCGGGGTCTAATTTCTGAAGTCTTGATAACATCCTATTAGAGATGATTGTTAGCCCAAATCATAAAATGGGTCAGGTTGTGAACGGCCAGTAAGTTAGGGTTAGAGCCAATTTGCCGGGTTAACCAATTAATTGCGCCCTTTTTCATGCCTTCCCCATCAATCAGCACAACGGCGGGAGAAGGATAACAAGATTGAATATTCAAGTTGAGGTAGGGAAGTTTTTCATCAACGGAACCACCCGATTGCTGCCATTTACATTCAACAATCACTCCGTCAGGCATCGCTACATCGTTGAAGATATAAAAATCGACGTAAATATCTGTACCGTAAATCCCTGAACCGATGTAAACCTGTTTGGCATATCGCTTGGGTGGGTCGTTGCAGTAGATTAGCCAGTCGCGGCGTCGTTTTTTCGGTAAGTGTCGGCAAATTTCGGTATAACCATGTACCTGCAATATGGTCTCAACCGTTTTTTCTAAGACATTTCCAGAAACGACTGCTCTGCCACCCTGGTTCATTTTTCTTTATAACCGAGACAGTGAATCATCTAAGAAAAGATTACCTCTAGCCGCATGCTTTTTCTAGTTCTCTGCCCTTAGAAATGACCTAAAAAAACAATAAGAAAGGTCATAATTTCTGCTTTAAAATAGTACTCATGTACTGTTTTAGCACTCTTATGGTCGTATCTTGACCTCGATGAACTTGTTACTTAGTAATTTACTTTTGGAAGAAAAATATGTGTGGACGATATAGCCAGCGCCAATCGGCAGACGTTATAGCTAAGGCATTTGAGGTGGATAATGTGCCTGCCTTAGAGCCTCGGTATAATATAGCCCCAACTCAGTCAGTACCAACCGTTTTACAACCCTCTGTCTCTCAATCTCGGCAATTTAAAATGTTGCATTGGGGGCTGATCCCGAAGTGGGCGAAAGACTCGAAAATAGGAGCTAAGCTAATCAATGCCAGGGCGGAAACCGTAGCAGAGAAACCGTCGTTTAGAAGTGCTTTCCGCAAACGGCGTTGTCTCGTATTGGCAGATGGTTTTTATGAGTGGCAGCAGCAGGAGAATAAAAAGCAAAAGCAGCCCTATTATTTTCGTCTGAACGATGGGCAACCGTTTGCCTTTGCTGGTTTATGGGAACAGTGGGAAGATGTCAGTGGTGAGGCGATCGATTCTTGCACGTTACTAACCACGGACGCGAATGAATTAATGCGCCCCGTCCACAATCGGATGCCAGTGATTCTTAACCCAAAAGACTACGAGCGGTGGCTTGACCCTGAGGTGAAAGAACCTGAGCAGTTACAACCTCTATTACGTCCTTACTCTACTCAGGAGATGCTGGCTTACCCGGTTAGTACGGCAGTGAATAAACCAAGCAATGATAATGCGGAGTGCATCAAGAGTATTGAAGCATCATTGAAATAACTCGATTTGGCTTAGCGTCACACAACCTGGAACGATAAGTTCGCCGGAAGCTGGAGGAGAAGTAGTAGACGTTTAAGGCTGTTGCCTGCGCGGCCCGTAGGGCTGTTCGTACCTACTTCTCCAGTTCTCAAGGTAGATACTCTATACCTGAAGCGCACAGCAAAGGAAGGCTAATTTTTGCTTCTATCCTCTAGCCCTCAACCCCTAGCCTCTACTTTCTAGATAGATGTTCACGAACGCGAATATACAACGAAGGATGAAAGATTTTTTCCTCTCTCCGCGTCTTCGCGGTGTCCCCATATCTGGAGCGTCTATTTTCAAATGAGAGGTTGGGGGAGAGGTTTGACACATTGAAGCGCGTCTAGCTACTTATCTTTTTTTATTCCTAAAGCGAGAAAGTCTCCGATTCTGCTTAGCTCTAGCAATTGCTTTACGCTTGCGCTTTTCAATAGGAGTTTCAAAGTGACGGTGCTTTTTCATATCTGGAAAAATTTCCGCTTTGGAAACTTCTCGCTTGAATCGGCGTAAGGCTGACTCGATTCCTTCATTTTCGCCCTTGATGACTTGGGCCATGTTGTTTCCTCCGTTAGTTGAGTTAATTAGTAAGTAGGGGATCTGTTGAGCAATTCAGCAAGTTATCAACAAAGAAGGGCAGACTCTACGCCTGCCCTTCAGACTCTAGAGTTCAGTACTTTGGCTGTTGTGCATCTGATTTGCTACAAAAACACTTCAATCCAAGGCAAAGGAGCAAGACTAGATCTTGCTCTACCCTTCTTCTCTATGTTACTGGCGCTGCACCTCCAGCGCACTATCCTGATGCTCGAACCTCTCGCCTTAATAACAGCCACTTAGATCCACGACGGCCTAGGTCTAAGTATTTAGTAGCGTCGGGAACCTCTAAAGTTGTTTGACCGACCACCACCACTGAACGACCGAGTTTCCTCACGAGGCTTGGCTTTGTTGACCTTTAGGCTGCGTCCCATCCACTCCGCCCCATCAAGAGCTTCGATCGCAGCAGATTCTTCTGCTGCGGTGCCCATCTCTACAAAGGCGAAGCCACGCATGCGACCGGTTTCGCGATCCTTTGGCACTGTAACGTTAGTAACAGTGCCGTATTCGGCAAAAACCTCGCTAATGTCATTTTCGGTAACATCGTAGGATAGGTTGCCGACGTAGATTGACATAGAATATCTCCGAGATCAAAAAGTGAAGAGATTTAGATTCGGAGACAGATTTGCATTGATCGATGTAAACAAACTGCTCAACCGAATATAATCCTTAACGGAATTGTTACACCCTTTAGGGTATTTCGCAATCTATCTTCAGGTCGATGACAAGATTTAACCCATCCCCCAAGGGGATGAGCCAACTGTGCGATGGCGATCGCTTACTGTATCGTTCATCCTAGTTATTGCAACACTTCATGTCCTAATTGAAACAGGCAATTGCCTAAGGTATTAGCAAAAGCCGCTCGCGCAAGACACTGACTCGTTCAGCAGCAGTTTAGCAGGCTAAGCCACTGGTTGCGATCGCTTTTTTTCTGTCAGCCATAAATCGAAGATCTAATCATGACAGTTCCCATGCATTTTTGGCTACTCCCAGCCACTGGTTTGAGTGCCACCGTTAGCTCTAGCTTCGGGTTAACCTCTTTGCTCAACCGCTCTCTCCAAAACGATAGCCCTTCCCATAAACGGTATGAATTAGAGGCGTTTCACCCTTGGCTTCAATTTTGCGACGCAACAACCGAATCATCGCAGCTACAACATTACTACTCGGTTGTTCGTCTTCTGCCCAGAGATGTTGATAAATTTGCCCATGGGTCAATAACTGACCTGCATGGCGCATAAAATATTCCAACAATTGGCTTTCTTTTTCCGAGAGTTCGATTAAACGCCCATTGCGATAAGCGAGTTGATTTTCTAAGTCGAGTTCCAGTGTTGCCACTCGTAACCGTTGGTTGGTATTGGTGTCTGTAGTGGCTGAACGTCGCAATAAGGCGCGAACTCTGGCTAGTAACTCCCGCAGTTCAAACGGTTTAACCAGGTAATCGTCCGCACCCGCGTCTAATCCCTGTACTCGGTCATCTAGGGTATCTTTAGCGGTGAGGAACAGAACGGGTGTGGTGAGTCCTTGCGATCGCAACTGCTGACAAATTTCCAATCCCGATTGTTGCGGCAACATCCAATCTAAAATCAGCAAGTCATAAACACCTTGCGATGCTAACTGTCTCCCCAACGTTCCATCGTAGGCTACATCAACCCCGTAACCCTCACGACTTAGAACGCGACTCAAGGGCACAGTCAGCTCAACTTCGTCATCAACTAAGAGAATTCGCATTGTGTTTGTGATCGACTATTATCTATCCGATTTCTTAGCAAGCTAACTGTTTCAGGGCTGTCTAATCGCTACGTTGGATTCAAGATGAGAGTCGGTATGTCTCAATCAGGCAACTGAACTGTATAACTAATGCTCTCTTCTTCCCTGCCAGCTGCTGCCACCCACTCTTGCATAGCCGGAAGCGACCAAACGGCTTCGGCATAAGCTTTTTCAATCCCCTGTAATTGCACATCATAGGTCATGAAACGGGATACAACTGGCGCAAACATAGCATCGGCAATGGTGAATTGACCAAACAGCAAGTCACCACCAGCCCCAAATTTCTCTCGGCATTCCCGCCAAATCGCCGTAATGCGATCGCATTCAGCTTGCACGATCGCATTTAGAGCAAAACCGGGATGTCGGGCGCGGCAGTCCATTGGCATACTTTCGCGCACTTTGACGAAACCAGAGTGCATTTCGGCACTCACCGAGCGTGCTACTGCCCTTACTGCTGCGTCCTCCGGCCATAAATTGGGGGAAAAGCGATCGGCGATATATTCACAAATTGCCAGAGATTCCCATACCGTCAAATCACCATGCTGCAACACAGGGACTCGTCCAGACGGGGAATAACGTAGAATCTCCTGATGAGTTGTTGGCGTATCTAGGGGAATGCGGACCTCAGTAAAATCTAATGCTGCCTGTTTCATCGCCAGCCAAGGACGCAGCGACCATGAGGAATAATTTTTGTTACCGATGACTAAAATTAGCTGGGTCATAAAAGCTTATTCTTTGGTTGGCAGCAACACTCAACTACTGCAATAACGCGATTGACTTAAATTAGTCTCAGGTTGCAAATATTATAAAAATACTGATACAGAGCGAATTTTTCTATGCTGACTGTTGCATTACCCAAAGGCGCACTACTGAAAGATAGCATCAAGCTACTGCAAGCAGTTGGCTTAGACTTCAGTGCTTTCCTCGACTCCAGCAACCGCCAACTCCAGATCGATGACCCTAGCCGCACAGCGAGAGCATTGCTGGTACGAGCGCACGATGTTCCAGTCTATGTAGAATACGGTCAAGCTCAGTTGGGAATTGTTGGTTACGATGTCCTGCGGGAGAAGAGTCCCCAAGTTGCTCACCTAGCTGACTTAGGATTTGGCAAGTGCCGGATGTCGGTAGCGGTGCGTGCTTCCAGCCCTTATCGACGTTCTCTAGAATTGCCGCCTCACGGCCGAGTGGCCTCGAAGTTCGTTCACTGCGCTCGCGACTACTTCAATAACTTGGACTTGCCCGTAGAAATTATCCCGCTCTACGGTTCGGTAGAACTCGGTCCGATCACAGGAATGTCGGAAGCCATTGTCGATTTAGTATCAACAGGTCGGACTTTAAAAGAGAACGGATTGATTGAAATTGATACGCTATTTGAGAGTACGGCACGGTTAATTGCTCATCCTCTGAGTTATCGGCTCAATACAAGCGAGCTCCAGAACTGGGTAGAGCAGTTGCAGGCATTAACGTTGAGTGCCGTTTGAAGCGAAGTCGGGTAGTTATGAAAATGCGATCGCGTGAAAGGGCGTAGTATTTGAAGTTCTAAAGCCTGGTTTATATCTGTGCCTTATCGCCCAAATGCTACACCCATACAGCATCCTGTGACTTATGGGTAAAGCATAACCTTTCAGGTAGAGGATCGTAACTTTTCCCCCTTTCAAACCTACCAAGGATTACCAATCATCGTGAAGGCAGCCCAGTAATAGGGATGCTGTAGCTTTTGGTTCCTTAGTACAGCTAATTGAGGGGGTAAGATAACGTCTGTGCTAGGAGTACGCAGTACACCATCTTCCAAACGCACCTCGCCTTTAATCATCGCTAGTTGTGCCTGTCGCAGTGCCTCGGATTTGATCGGAGCTACCTTCAACTGCTCGTAAAAGTCCGTCATTAGCGCCAGCGTTCCTTGGTCGCTAACGTACCACAGGCTCGCCAGGGATGACTTGACCCCTGCCAGCACGGAGAACCCCGCAAAACCCAACTCAGCTTGCTCATCCCCTAAAGCCGTGCGACAAGCACTTAGTACCAACAGTTCCACGGGTGGCTTATTCCAACCGAGTTGCCGTAGTTGGTCGAGGTGCAGTTTGGTATCCGACAACTGAATATAAGAGTTACTCGGAGCACCGGGTTGAAATTCGCCATGGGTGGCAAGGTGAATAATTCCAAACGGCTGTTGCTGTCGCGCTGTTTTAAGATTTTGTAGGGTGAAGGCGCTATCCAAAAAAGACTTGCCTTGCCACAGCCTTCTAGAAATTGTTGACACTTCTACTGGCACGGCGGGTAAGGGCTTTTGGTCTTGAAATGTCTCAGCTCCCATCGCCAACACTTGAGAGTTCCTAATGTCCTGATAGCGGGTATCGGTCAGGCTGAGACTGGGCATTAGACCAACACTGTAACGCTCGACCAGAAATCCTTTCCCGTCATGGAGAGCCGCAATAGGTAAGGAGCGTAAGCCACTATCCATGAGGAAGACGAGATTCCCGATGCCTCGTGCTTGTAAATCTGACTCTAGGGGGGCTACTAACCACTGGTAAAGTTGTTGAGCTGAACTCAGGTAACCATTAAGTCGTCTAACGTTTGTGACTTGGCTGCGAAATTCCTGAGCCATTTGCAGAACTTGTTTGCGCGTAGCACCCGGTACCCGCTTGCGAACGGGTGGTTCCTTGGCAGTGACCATAACCAGTTCGAGTTGATCGTTATCCTGCGTTTCTGGAACGCTGAGAGTCCCGTCTGTTGAGAGGGATGCAGCCGTCTGCGGTACGAACGAAACGTAGAGGATTGCGGGTTTAATGCCTGTTGCTTTCTCAATCTCGTTGAGAATCTCGCGTTCCTCATCCAGAGTTTTCAGTGCTGGGACAGGTACTCCGAGATACTGCCCGAATTGGCGTGAAAAAGAGTCTTCGAGTTGACCAACCACTGGGTCAATTTCCACCCGTGGCGGGTTACTCGCGCGCAACGGCAGTCTTTCTGGTGGAAATTGCTCGGGAATGGGATTGTTTCTGCGTGGTGTTGGGGTGGGTGTTGGAGTAGGCGTGGGTGTTGGGGTAGGTGTTGGGGTAGGCGTTGGTTGTGCAACATTAATGCTCACTGGCTGCGGTGCAGAGAAGGAAACTCCATCGCTGGCACTAATGGTAAAAGCAGGAATTTGTCCTGTGGCATCTTGAGGTGGGGTGTAGAGCAAAACCTCAGTTGGAGATACGCTCGTTCCCGGTTGTACCGTTGTCCCATCTTGCCGCTTGAGCGTTCCTGCGGTAATGGAGTCAATGCGGACAGATGTAAAATCGCCATTGACATCACTTACGGTTGGATTTAGCGCTGCTAATGTAAATGAAACTGTCTGATTTTGGGTGGTATCTGTTAGTTGCGAATTGGCTGTTAGGGTAGGAGCTTGGTTGATAAACGTAATCCTAATCCCATCAGTGTTCGGATTGCCTACGGTCAACGTGTTGTTATTGGGAATCTGCGTATTAACATCGGGAATGGTTTGTCCCGGCACAATAGGCTGACCATTACCAGTATCAATGGCTCCTGCTGTCCCGTTGTTCGCGGAATTCCCTACCACAAATCGGAAGTTTTGCGGCCCACCACCGTGTCGAATGGCAACCGAACCTCCTTGAGTCGTTCCTTGAGTACTGATTGTAGTGCCAGTACCGCCGATGGTTCCTGTTCCCCGGACAACTCCTCTATTGGTAATCACACTGACATCACCACCAGTGCCAGTACCTCCTGCTAGCGTGAGTCCTTGTGCGTTGATACTGGCAAAGCGAATATTTCCGCCTGCCTGTAAGGTAACTTGCCCACCTGTCGCATCAGCTCGGATGGTGTTACTGTTAGCGGAGGAATCAATTGCACCTGTTACGATATTGCCCCCGGCTTGCAAGGAAACATTCCCCCCTGCGATCGCAGGCAGATCGTTGGCGAAAGTTGGACTGGTGGCAGATGTATTGATGTTGGCTGTTTGAATATTGCCCGTTGCACTGATAATTGCTGGTCCTCCAACAGGCGCACCGTAAAAATCACGACCTACATTAATATCGCCAGCCACAGACACATTACCTGGTTGAGTTGTCACCCCGGTTGTATTAAATGTTGTTCCTTGTGTCGTAGCGCTAGGAGGTAGCCCAAAAGAAATTCCAGGTCCATAGTTAGGCTCTTGCAAGGCATCTAAGCCAGCTCGCAGTATTAAAGCGGGTTGATTCGCTAGAATTTGAGCATCTGCCGAACAAGGAACAGCTTGAGTAAGTAAGCGATTGGAGTTTAGGGACTCTTTGCTGGTAGGGAGTAAATGGGATATTGGTATGTTTCTACGACTCGCAACTAACACTCCTGGTTGCTTGAAGTAGCGTGTCGCCAACGGATTGCATACGCCGGAAAGAACAAAATCTTGATTGGTAATAGTAATAGTCCCAGTAATCGTGATACTTCCCTGCGTCTCAATCTTGAGAGATGGTCCAGTGTAGTTACCGAAGGTAACATCTCCAACAGAGCTAATAATCGGGTCATAGCGGCTCTGAAAATTGCCGCCGCCTCCTTTAGTATTGAGAATCGAAAAACTCCCTGCATTGGCAAAGTGCGTGTCAATCAAAATTGCACCATCGCTAACCAAGTTAATGTCACCACCGCTCACAAATGGCGTTCGATCTAAATGATTCAGCGCTAAGAGATCGATGCCTTTGTTGCCTCGAATGTAGAGGTTTCCTCCAGCTTGGGCAAGAAAGGAATTGGCTGCACTATCGCGCACTAACACGGTATCCCCTGCCAGCAAGTTCATGTTTCCCGTCGTCGTTAACTGGCTCTCAATTAAGCTGAGATTTTGCTGGGCATTGAGCGTTGCTGTATTACTACTGAGTTGATTAACTGCAACATCACCTGTTTTGACCTGAGTTCCAGAACTGGTTAGTTGTGCCTGTCCGGAGGGGTTAACGGTCAAAGCTGTTGCTATATCCGCCGCACTACCTGTGAGCAATTCGGGTAACATTAGCGGTGCGAGCCATGATGGGCCACCCTGACTAGTTGTGGGTGGTTCAATCTCTAAACTGAGGATTTGTCCCGTTTGACTAAGGCGTAATAGACTGCTTCCTGGCACAGATGACACGGTGATGTTGCCTGCTGGTGCTTGCAAAGTGCCGGTGCTAATTACTGTTCCCCCGGTTAAAGACAGATTCTGCCCGGATGGAACGGCTAAGTTACCCGCGTTGATAATCGCTCCAGGTTGAGCGGTATCAAACAGAAAGCCGCTTGGTGTTCCAACTAAACGGCTGTAGTTATTGTCACCATACGCCTGAAACCAACCCCCATCAAAGCCAATTCCAGTTGCCGTAGTAGCGGCGAAAGAACCCAGCACATCCAAGCGAGCATTTCCACCAAAGACAATGCCTGCCGGATTGACTAAGAATAGGTTGGAATTGCCACCACTGACTTGAATCACCCCATTAATCAGTGAAGGGTTGCCACTCGTGACACGACTCAAGATATTCAAAATGGTTGGGTTCGATAAAAAGTTAGCGGTCTGATTTTGGTTCAGGTCGAATTGACTAAAACTATGAAATAGGTTCGCGCCATCCCTAGAAAGCTGGCCCCCGCCGATGTTATAGCGATTTCCCTGCGGTGTGACGACTGTGCTAGTACTACCATCAGAGACGGGTTGTGCAGTAACGATAGAAGGCAACAGACACAGCGAAAACGATAAAAGAGACGAAGCTACAGAGCAAACCTTTGCGCTAGCTTTCCCTAATCCAGAGTTGTTTGATGTCAATACATATTCTCCGCGTCCCCGCGTCGTGAGCGTCCCGCGTCCTTTCTCAGTCAGTAGACCAATCTGCCCCTCTCCCCATCTCTTCCCTCGGCGTTGGTAAGCTTGCTCTACGGCTAGGCTTGCATCACGCATTTGCTGGAGTCGCTGCTGGTGGGAGATGCTTTGTGGATGAGTACGGTAATAGTAGAGGGGTTGATTAACATGCCGTACTTCTGTTTGCTCGGAAAGGCGCAAGCATAGGTCGTAGTCTTGAGCGTAGTCAAATGCTGCGTTAAAGCCGCCCACTTGCTCGTAAACACTCCGACGAATCAGCCGGAAGTGGAAGGTCATAAATTGCTGTAGCAGCCCTTCTTTGGAGTAGGGAACGATGCAACGATACCCATAACTGATAATGTGGTCGTATTCGTCGATATCCAAGTAGCTGGTATAAACCATGCCGACGTCAGGTTCGCGATCGAGTACGTAAGCTGTCTCCTCTAGGGCAGTTGGTGCGAGTAAGTCGTCGCTGTCTACTAGACCAACGTAGGGGCTTGTGGTTTGAGCGATCGCATTTTTCAATGAGATTCCTCGCCCTTGATGTTTTGCGGCAACTACTCGCACCCTTGCATCTTGCTGAGCATACTGGCGGGCAATCTCTACAGAACGATCTGTCGAACCATCATCCCAAATTAGCAGCTCAACGTTCGGCTTAGTCTGTGCTAGAACGCTCTCAATTGCTGCACTGAGATAACGTTCGCGGTTGTATGTAGTAATAACGATCGAGATAGAGGCGTTCATAGCTGAGTGAGACCGAAAAGAAGAAATATTAGTAATAAGAGCGTTGGAGTAACTGAAACGAGCTAGGATTGGCTCTCCTGTATTGAGGAGGCGATCGTTCAAATGTTTGATTTTGCCCAAATGCTAGTCAGCTTAAGGGCTTCCCTCATTCCCTTTTAACCAGGGATTTCTACCACCAGTACGGGAGAGTTTACTACTTATAGTCCAAGAGTTTTTCCAGCTTAAAGCCGCTCGAATGCAAACCAATTGGGTACAAAACGTTGGAAAAATTAACAGCTTTATTTTGTATCTCTTGGGTTCTATATACTTGCTTTAAGATGGAACGACTAATTGAAATCAACGGCTAACGGATGTCCTGTCATGACACCCTATAAGTAGAGAATTAGCTTGGCGATCGCTGATATCTAAATACCAAACTTTCATGTCCTTTCAGCCTGCTTAAAAGAATACAAGAGCTTTGCTGCGACTCGGTATAGGGCAACTGCTGGAGGGTAGATACAGCTGTATGATGTTAGCTCAATCCTCAATAGGAAGTCTATATTATAGGCGACTTAACTCTCAATTAAGAACTTAGGGACATAGCAGTGCCATGCCCCTACAGATTGCTGGTACTATCAATCGATATTGTTTACAGTACCGCTTGATTTTGGACGAGTTTTTTATTGGGTAGTCCCTTAGAGTTACTAGCGATCGCTTCTCAGTAGCCAAGGTTTCACTAGTGAACAGTTGGTCAGGAGTTCACTTAGCATGGAAGAATTCCCCACTTTTCTTAATAAGGTAGGTTGTCGCGCTATGCAAGCGTGCCCACTGTGCTAACAGTTGAGGTTCCTTTACCTGGCCACTGCTCACTGCTCACTGCTCACTGCTTCCTACTAATGGGTGAACCGATAGGGTGAGTTTCAATCGCCCAAACGGGTGAGCTGAGTTGGTGAAGTAAGGGCTTAGTCTTGAGCAGTAGGCTAGCTTACAAGGGTTTGACCTTGCCCTAAGAAACTTGAAAGATTCTAGGTCGTCTAGGCGAAAGGTATCAACTCGCTAACCGTCTTCATCAGCAGGTGCTTTTGCTCAATTCTAGAATGCTTTAGTATATTAAACGTCATTTTTATTTAATTGACTTCATAATGCTTTCAGGTTAGAAATAACGAGCGTAACCTGTAAGCCAGAGTTTTTCAGGGTGAATAGTCGCTTGAGTTAAACTTCGTTACCTTAAAATAAGAGTACGAAAGTAAACTTTTCTTTACATAAAGACCTGACTGTAACGAAGGAGCAGCAGTGGCAAACAAAGTTCCTGAGCAAGAAACCCCACCGTTAAATGGATTTGCTGTCACTGAGCCTGTCCTTGAGGAACCAGATTCAGTGTCACTTCCCATATCGGAAAGCCGTCGTAACTGGCTTTCGGGTGGACGGGGTGTGTTTATTGGCATCGGTGTTGGCATCCTCCTCGCTGTGGGAGGAATGCGCTTTTTAGGTTCTCGACAACCTGCTGCGCCTACCAAGAAAGCTCCTCCTGCCACATCATTAGCCCCAGCTCAAAGCGTTACAGTGGCAGCGGTAGAACCCTCCCGTGTTAACCAGACTTTAGACGCGACAGGTAGCGTTGCGGCGTTTGAAATGATTCCGGTATCGGCGCAAGCAACGGGCTTACAGATTAAGCAAGTCCTGGTAGACGAAGGTGATGTGGTAAAGGCGGGACAGGTGATGGTACGCCTCGATGACTCCGTTCTCCAAGCGCAGTTGATGCAGGCTAAGGCATCAGTTGCCCAAGCTGAAGCTCGTTTATCCCAACTGCGGACGGGTTCTCGACAAGAAGAAATTGCCCAAGCCCAAGCTCGTTTTGACCAAGCCCAAGCTCGTCTGAGGGAGTCACAAGCGAGTATTCCCAGACAAATCGACCAAGCTAAAGCCCAAGTTGCCTCAGCGCAAGCGCGGTTAGCCCTCGCGGAAAGTCGCTACAAGAGCAATCAATCCTTGGTCAATCAGGGAGCTGTTTCGCAAGACCGCTTTAATGAAGCGGCGAGCGAGTATCAAAGCGCTCGGGCAAATCTAGCGGAAGCTCAACAACGTTTAGAACAAGCTCGAAACACGAACAATCCAGAAGTGGATCAGTTAGCCGCTGCCGCCAGAGAAGCCGAACAGCAACTCAAGCAACTGCGTGCGGGTTCTCGTCCGGAGGAAATTACTCAAGCCGAAGCTCAACTCGCGCAAGCGAAAGGGCAAATGCAGGCAGTAACGGCGCAACTCAAAAATACAGTGGTAGTTGCTCCTGTCAGCGGTAAGGTTGCCGAAAGAAATGCACGGGTGGGAGATGTCAGTTCATCCTCAACCAAACTATTTACGATTATCCAAAACGGGCGTTTGGAACTCTTGTTGAAAGTACCTGAAACACAATTACCGCAAATTCGCTCAGGACAAAGTGTAACCGTTACTTCTGATATCGATCGCAAGCTCAAACTAATCGGGACGGTGCGAGAAATTGAACCCATGGTGGACGAACAGTCCCGTCAAGCCACAGTCAAAGTCGATTTACCAGCAGAAAAATCGTTACGACCTGGCATGTTTTTACGAGCGGCGATCGCAACTTCATCCACTAGCAGTTTAGCCATTCCCTCAAAAGCAGTTTTACCCCAACCCGATGGCAACGCGATCGCATTTCAAATGCAAGCCGATGGCACGGTTAAAGCACAACCCGTGAAGGTTGGAGAAATTTTACCAGGCGATCGCGTAGAAATCAAAAGTGGCTTATCCCTAGGCGAGCGCGTTGTCGTCAAAGGTGCTCCCTTCCTCAAAGATGGCGACAGAGTCGAGGTTAGGAATTAGTTGTTAGTAGAAAAAACTATAACAAACAACCAATAACCAATAACCAATAACAAACAACCAATAACAAATAAATGTCGTTCAACATCTCTAGCTGGTCAGTTCGTAAGCCAGTTCCGACGCTAGTCCTCTTCTTAGTTTTGACGGTAGTGGGTTGGCTGTCGTTTACTCAATTGGGTATTGATGCCAACCCCAATATTGATGTTCCAGCCGTTTCAATTACGGTGACTCAGCCTGGTGCTGGCCCGGTGGAATTGGAAACCCAGGTGACGAAGAAGGTTGAAGACGCGGTTGCGGGTTTGGGGAATATCGATAATATGATTTCGACGGTTAACGATGGGATTTCTAGTACCGTCGTTAACTTTATCTTAGGTACCAATAGCGATCGCGCCACCAACGATGTGCGAAATGCGATCGCTCAAATCCGTCAAGATTTGCCACAAGACATTAACGAACCGATTGTCAAGCGGCTCGACTTTGCCGGTGGTGCAATTATGAACTACGCGGTGACCTCCGATCGGCGGTCTGTGGAAGAATTAAGCTACCTAGTCGATCAGACGATTAGCCGTGCGTTACTGGCCGTGCCGGGAGTTGCCCAAGTCCAGCGGATTGGTGGCGTGGATCGAGAAATTCGGGTCAACCTCGACCCCAGTCGCCTGCAAGCCTTGGGCATTACCGCCACTCAAGTCAACGACCAAATTCGCGCCTTTAATGTCAACTTGCCGGGAGGACGCAGTCAGTTAGGAGGCAGCGAACAGGGTATCCGCACGTTAGGCAGCGCCGCTAATGTGGAGGTGCTCAAAAGCTATGAAATTGTCCTGCCGAATGGAAGTTATGTTCCCCTATCCAGTTTGGGAGTCGTCGATAACGGCTATGCCGAAGTGCGACAGACAGCACTGCTCAACGGTAAACCCGTCGTGGCTTACCAGGTGTTGCGGAGTACTGGCAGTACTCTGGTTACGGTAGAAGAGGGAGTGCGAAAAGCCGTTGAGGAACTGCGAAAAACGCTGCCTCCCGATGTGAAGCAGCAACTAATCTTTACGCGAGCCGACTATATTCGCGAATCCTACCAAAGCACGATTGATGACTTGATCGTGGCATCGGTGCTAGCGGTAGTGACGATTCTGCTATTTTTGCGAAACTGGCGTGCCACATTAATCACAGCAGTAGCGCTACCGTTATCGATTATTCCCACCTTTGCCGTGCAGAAGATGTTGGGTTACACGCTCAACAGCATGACACTGCTGGCCTTGGCACTGGCGATTGGAAATTTGGTGGATGACGCCGTTGTAGAAATTGAGAATATGGAACGCCACATGGAAATGGGCAAAAAACCCCTCCAAGCGGCGATCGATTCTTCGGCGGAAGTGGGGTTGGCGGTGATTGCTTGCTCGGCAACCATTATTGCTGTATTTCTGCCGGTTGCGTTTATGGGCGGCATTCCGGGTCAATTTTTCCAACCGTTTGGGGTCACGGTGGCGGTTTCTACGATATTCTCAACCCTAGTCGCGCGTACTATTACCCCGATGATGGGGGCGTATTTACTCAAGGATAGAAAACCACCGCAAAAAAAGGAAAACACGTCTCGTTTTTACGGCTTCCCCCATACTTTCCGCGTGCGCTTTCAACCGTATCGCGGTTTGTTGAAATGGGCGTTGCGGCATCGATTGACAACGATCGCGATCTCATTAGCCTTTTTCATCGCTAGTCTGATGTTAGTTCCCCTAATTCCCAAGGGGTTTATCGATAATGGCGATTTAGGTCTTTCTACGGTTTCGATCGAACTCCCTCCCGGTTCTACGTTGGAGGATACTAAAGAGATCGTGCAGCAAACCAACCAGATTATTGGGAAAAGCCCAGCGGTTAGTAATATCCTGGCAACTATCGGGTCAAGTGGTGGCACGAGTTCGGGCAGCGTGAACAAGGCAACTCTGGTCGTTCAGCTTAAGGATAAGAAAGAGCGCAAGCAGTCCCAAACTCAGTTCGAGCAGCAGTTTCGTCCGCAACTGGCCAAAATTCCTGGAGCCAGAATTAGTTTTCAGGGTCAAGGGGCAGCAGGAGGTAGTAAGGATTTATCCATCGTCCTCAAGAGTGAAAATCCAGACGCACTGACTCAGGCAGCTAATGCCTTAGAACAGCAGATGAAAACAGTGCCAGGGTTGGTGGAGACTTCGTCTACGGCGAGTTTGGTCAAACCGGAAATTGCGATCGTTCCCGATCCGGCGCGTGCAGGTGACTTGGGGGTAACGGTACAAGCGATCGCTCGCACGGCATCCCTTGCCACGATTGGAGATAATGAATCTAACTTAGCGAAGTTTAATCTGCCCGACCGACAAATTCCCATCCGAGTGCAAATCGATCCCAAGGCGCGTGAAGATATTGACACGCTGAAAAATCTCAAGGTACCCGGTCAGAATAACACCTT
>DATNPT010000451.1:0-7992 GCA_036703075.1 Chroococcales cyanobacterium | reverse complement strand
TTTCGCAGCCTAGTAGAAAGTGCCAACGCCATTATTTACCAACTGACAGTCGATGGTGTCTTTTCTTATGTCTCCCCCAACTGGGTTGATATCCTTGGACACGAACTCTCGGAGGTCGAGGGGAGAGTCTTTACCTTCTTTGTCCATCCCGATGATTTACCCTGCTGTTTAGCGGCTTTGCATCGAGCGATAGAAACAGGAGAAAAGCAATCAGGGATTGAGTACCGAGTCAGACACAAGGATGGTGCGTGGAGATGGCATGCTTCCAATTTGGGAATGTTGCAAGATGCGAGTGGAGGCGTTGTGTCACTGGTGGGAATTGCGCGGGATATTAGCGATCGCAAATTTGCTGAAGAAGCATTGCGAGAAAGCGAGGAACGCTTTCGCAATCTGGTTGAAAGCACAAACGATCTCATTTGGGAGATCGATGAGAATGCCGTTTACACCTACGTTAGCCCTCAAATCCAGACGATTTTAGGGTATGAAGTGGGCGAAGTTCTCGGTAAAACTCCCTTCGACTTCATGTCCCCCGATGAAGTATCTCGCGCGATCGACATGATGAGCAATCGAGTGGCGTTGCGACGGCCCTTGACGAATATTGAAAACAAGAACCTGCACCAAGATGGTCGCTTCGTCGTCCTCGAAACCAGCGGTGTACCTTTTTTTGATAAGGCGGGTAATTTTAAAGGGTATCGCGGCATCGATAGAGACATTACTAAGCGCAAACAAACTGAAGAAGCTATCAAGCAATCCAAAGCTCAACTGCAACAACAGGCAGCTCAACTAGAACAAACGTTGCGTCAATTAAGAAGCACACAAGCGCAGCTAATTCAAACTGAAAAAATGTCTTCTCTCGGGCAACTCGTGGCGGGTATTGCTCACGAAATTAATAATCCGGTGAACTTCATCTATGGCAACATTAACCATGCCCGAAGATATACTAACGACCTATTGAAGTCAATCGAACTTTATCAAGACATCTGCCCCCAGCCATCCGCTGAGATCGAGAGAGAAATTGAATCGCTCGACTTAGAGTTCATCGCCGAAGATTTTCCCAGACTGCTAGATTCTATGGAAGTGGGAACACGACGAATTCGCGAAATTGTTGGAAGTTTACGTAATTTTTCTCGATTCGATGAAGCCACGCTTAAAGAAGTTGATATCCATCAAGGAATCGATAGTACCTTGATGCTTTTACATAGTCGGTTGACACAAAGCCTTCTACCAGCCGCTATTCAAGTGGTTAAAGAGTATGGAGATTTACCGTTAGTTGAATGCTACCCCGGTCATCTCAACCAAGTTTTCATGAATCTCTTAACGAATGCGATCGATGCTTTAGATGAAGCCCAGAGTCGGAGAAATTTTTTAGACCATCAAGACAATCCCAGCACTATCTGGATTCACACCGAAACTTGTCAGGAGTCCAGCCCTAACCCACAGATTGTCATCCGCATTGCTGACAATGGGATTGGTATGGCTCAAGAAGTTCTGATGAGAGCGTTTGACCCGTTTTTTACGACAAAGCCTGTAGGTTCAGGAACTGGTTTAGGTTTGGCAATTAGTTACCAGATTATCGTAGAACTTCACAAGGGACAGTTAGAGTGTAATTCCTCTCCGGGTGCAGGGACAGAGTTAATCGTTAAAATTCCTATCCGGCAATCAACTGAACGTTGAAGTGTCGCAAGCATCAAAGCTAAACCTTATAACAGTTCTTCTGTCAGCTATCAGTCATCAGCTTTTTTGTTTTCCTTGCTAAGTCTAGGTTTCGTATCATGTCCGCGAACAAAACCACACTATGCGGAATGTTGGTATGAGGAATGCGAGTCCTCTCTCCCTTGTGGGTGCTGAAGCGCTCACGACAAACATGCTTTTATGAGGATACACCCCTGATTCAGGGGAAAATTTGGGTGCTGGGCTACTAATTTACAAAAGATGCCATGCTCTGACTTTTGCTGATTTGAGTGACAGTCCATCTAGAGCAATCAAAGTCCTACCAGTTCAACACCTTTGCCCTCATGCCAATCTCAACTGTTTTTCTCTTAGTCGCCGAGGTTCTGGTGGCAGTACCTGAATTCACCGTCATAGAGCAAATCTATCCCAATACTCGCACCACGATCGCGCTGGGGGTTGCTGCCTCGATCGCGGTTACAGTACTTGTTATTGTGACCTATCAGTGGATAATAAAACCAATTGCGCGTTTAAATGCAGCGGCTAAGACGATTGCCAAAGGTGAATGGAACAAAACTGTAGACCTTAACCGTTCTGATGCATTGGGGGAGCTAGCCAAGGTATTTAACAACATGGCAGAGCAACTACAAGCCTCGTTAGCTATCCTCGAAGCCAAAAATGCTGAGATGAAGGCTTTAAATGATGCGTTAGCCGAAAGCGAGCATCGATTGGCTCAATTTTTCGATGCACTGCCAGTGGGCGTCTTCATCGTCGATGCGGATGGTAAGCCCTACTACACGAACCAAACCGGCAAGCAAATTCTGGGAACAGGCGTTGTTGAGTCAGCCACTCTAGAACAGTTGCGAGAAACTTGTCACATCTATTTAGAGGGACGCGAACAACTGTACCCCAAACAGTGCGATCCGATATTGCAGGCGTTACAAGGGGAAAGCGTGAGAGTCGATGATATGGAAATCCGGCGTGCAGACAGGATTATCTCGATAGAAAGCGTAGGAACGCCTATCTATGATGAATCAGGTAATATCGTTTATGCGATCGCTACGTTTCAAGATATCACCCAGCGCAGACAGGCAGAGAATTTAATCGCTCAATACAGTCACACCCTAGAACTCCAAGCTCAAGAACGAACCCAGGCATTAGAGCAGGAGAGTGCTGAACACAGGCGGACAGAAGAAGCTCTCCGCCAAAGTGAAGCTCAAAATCGCGCCATCCTCTCTGCCATACCCGACCTATTGTTCCGAGTGAGTGCGGAGGGCATTTATTTAGGCTATGTCGCAACCAGCGAACTCATCGACCTATTGCCACCCGATTTTCAGCCGATTGGTCAGCACATCTCAGAATTTTTACCCCCTGAAGTGTCTCAACGTCACCTCTATCACCTGCAACAAGTTTTAACGACTGGGAGAAGCCAGGTTTACGAACAGCAAAATTTCATCCACGGCAAGCTGCAATACGAAGAAGTGCGGGTAGTCGCGAGTGGAGAAAATGAAGTACTGTTCATGGTTCGGGATATCAGTGATGGTTATCGGCAAGCTGAGCAACGCAAACTCGCAGAACAAGCCCTACGCCAAAAAAACGAAGAACTTATCGCCACCTTGCAACAACTCCAAGCGACCCAACAAGAACTGATCCAATCGGAAAAAATGGCCGCTCTAGGACAACTGATTGCAGGCATCGCTCACGAAATTAATACACCACTAGGAGCTATTCAGGCTTCAATTGGCAATATGACTGTTGCTCTAGATAGCTCAATTCATCAATTACCTCAACTATTTCAGCAACTCTCGCCTCAACAGCAAGTCGATTTTTTGGCATTATTAGACGCTACCCAGCAAAACTTTGAACTCCTCTCATTTAGAGAAGAGCGACAATGCAAACGCCGTCTCAAAGAAGAGTTAGAACGTCAAGGCATTGAGGATGCCCAAACCGTTGCTGCGACCTTAGTGCAAATGGGTATTACCCAAACCATTACCCCCTTTATCTCACTATTGCAATCCTCGAATCATAGATCGCTATTAGAGACTGCCTACAATCTATCTCTTCAAAAAACCAATAGTCGGAATATTCAGATCGCTATCGATAGAGCGGCCAAAATTGTTTTTGCTCTCAAAAGTTACGCCCGTCAAGACTACTCCGGTCAAATGGTTAAAGCTCAAGTGACCCAGGGAATTGATGTCGTCTTAACTCTCTATTACAATCAGTTAAAACAGGGAATTGAAACCATAAAAAATTATGAAGATGTGCCAGCCATTCTGTGTTACCCTGAAGAACTCAATCAAGTCTGGACTAATCTGATTCATAATTCCATTCAAGCCATGAATCATAAGGGCAGGCTAGAACTAGCAGTTTTTGAGCAAGAGCGTCATATTGTCGTGCAGGTGACTGATTCAGGGTGTGGAATTGCGCCGGACATCAAACCCCGCATCTTTGAACCCTTTTTCACGACTAAACCAGCGGGAGAAGGAAGCGGCTTGGGGCTAGATATTGTCAAGAAAATTATTGACAAGCATCAGGGGAAAATTGAAGTAGACAGCGAACCAGGACGAACTACATTTAGCGTATGGTTACCCATTAAATCATCTTAAGTGAGGGAGAAGCGGTAGTCATGCCGAAACAAGCTATTTTATGCGTGGATGATGAAAGAATAGTCTTGCTCAGTCTGCGAGATCAACTGATTCGACATTTTGGCGATCGCTATAGTTATGAGTTGGCTGAGAATGCTGATGAAGCGTGGGAAGTGATTGAGGAGTTAAACGATGAAGGAGTAAAAATTATCATCATCGTCTCGGATTGGCTCATGCCTAATATGAAAGGAGATGAGTTTTTAATTAAAGTTCATCAACAATTTCCTCGCATTGTGACAGTACTCTTAACGGGACAAGCCGATGAAGAAGCTATTAACCGCGCCCGAAAGTATGCCAACTTGCATCGTTACCTCCCTAAACCGTGGGATGAAGCCACCTTAATCGAAGTCCTCAAATCGGGGTTAGGCGAAACCGATGAGTAAAGGAGCGATTGTCTGCGTTGATGATGAACGCATTGTATTGATTAGTCTGAGAGACCAACTGAAGCGATACTTGGAAAATGAGTATGAGATTGAGCTGGCAGAAAGTGGTGAAGAAGCTTTAGAGATTTTTGCCGAATTACAAGAAGACGATATTGAAATTCCTCTAATTATTTCCGATCAAATTATGCCGGGAATGAAAGGAGATGAGCTTTTAGTCGAAGTTCATTCCCGGTATCCCAAAACGTTAAAGATACTTTTAACGGGGCAAGCCAGTGCTGATGCAGTGGGCAATGCCGTGAATGCTGCTAACCTCTATCGTTATATCGCTAAGCCCTGGGATGCTGCCGATCTGTGTTTGACTGTCACGGAGGCTCTACGAAGCTACGATCTCGATAAACAATTAGCCGAGCAAAATGAAGCCTTAAAAAAAATCAATGATGAGCTAAAACAATTTAATGTATCGCTAGAGCAGAAAGTTGCTGAACGGACTGCCGAACTGAGCATAACTAATCGCCAACTTCAAGCAGAAATTGCCGATCGTCAGTTGCTAGAGGAGAAGCTACGCACGTCGGAGCGTAAAATGCGCGGCTTCTTTGAGGCAATGACCACTATTATCCTAATCCTCGATATCCAAGACAATACGATAGAAAATATAGAAGTTGCACCGACGAATCCGGGTCGGTTATATGCACCGGATATTGACCCCATTAGCGAGACAATAGGACTATTTTTTAATGATGAGAAATCAGAGGTAGCTTTCGGCCAAATTCGGCAAGCTTTAGAGACTCAGCAAACTGTCAATTTTGATTACACTCTATCTCTAGGCAAGGATGAATTTTGGTTTACTGCCAGCATTGCGCCAATTTCTGACAGCTCAATCATCTGGGTGGCACGAGACATTACCGCTCGCAAAAAAGCCGAGGAAGCATTACGCAAAGAACAAGAAAAGTCCGAGCAGTTATTACTCAACATTTTGCCCAGAGCGATCGCTCAGCGATTGAAACAAGACCAGCAGTGGATTGCCGAGCACTTTGATGATGTGACTATTCTATTTGCTGACATTGTCGGTTTTACACCCCTATCTGCTCATCTCGAACCTATCGAACTGGTCAATTTACTCAATCAAATCTTTTCTGACTTCGATCAACTTGCCCAACGGTATGGTGTCGAGAAAATTAAAACGATTGGGGATGCTTATATGGTGGTAGGGGGTCTACCGCTACCGATGGTCAACCATGCAGAAGCGATCGCACAAATGGCGCTGGACATGCAACAGGTCATTAACCGTTACCAAACGGACAAAGGTTACTCCCTCCAAATCCGGATTGGCATCAACACGGGTTCAGTGGTAGCGGGAGTCATTGGTCGGAACAAGTTTATCTATGACTTGTGGGGCGATGCTGTCAATGTAGCGTCGCGGATGGAATCCTCTGGAGTAGCAGGACGAATTCAAGTTACATCAGGCACTTGCGATCGTTTGAAAGCTAAGTACGTGTTGAAGGAGCGAGGGATGACGTTTGTCAAGGGCAAGGGAGAAATGATTACCTATTGGTTGACGGGGAGAAAACTCAGTAACCCGTTAGACGTGAAATCGGAGACAAAGCCTGTTTAGCAGTGAACAGTGACCAGTACGAGAAGGCGGAAGGCAGGGCGCAGAAGGCAGAAGGCAAGAAAGCGTGTACAGTAAGCTTTTTAACCTTTTTCACTGGATAGTTATTTTTGCCACGCTGCACTAGTGAACGGTGACCAGTTAGTCAATGTTAATACTTTGCGATCGCTACAACATTCAAGAAGTATGAGCTAGCTCAAAGACGTTATCGAAAACTTTTCGCACCATAAGAGTAGCAGTAATTCAGGAGGTCAACCCGATGACTAACGCTACTCTCAACTTCCAAACAGCACCCGGTCATCAAGTTTTAGCCGCCGCTGGTAAGAAAATTTTACGACCGGGGGGACGTGCTGCCACAGAACAGTTATTTCAATGGGCGAACTTCCAACCAGGGGAGACAGTACTAGAACTCGCGTCTAGTTTTGGCTACAGTGCGATCGCATTGGCAAAACGTTTTGGTGTTCGAGTTGTCGGCGTTGAGAAAAATCCTGATAGTGTAGCACGCGCACGAGACAATATCCGTGCGGCTGACTTAGAAGGACAAGTGGAAATCATCGAAGGCGATATCTTTCACCTGGAAACCATACTCGGACAGTTTGACTATGTATTTGCAGAAGCCATTCTGTCCATGCAATCTCCTGCGGGTAAAACCAAGATTTTGCAGGGTATTCATCACAAGCTCAAACCAGGGGGTAAGTTTCTTTCTCATGAATTGTTCGTTCGCAACCATGAGGAAGAAATTCATCGCACGCTGTCCCAAGTGATTCGGATGAATACCACACCTTTGTCGGTAGAAAACTGGAGTAAAGCCTGTGCAACGGCTGGACTAAACGTGCAACAGTATCAAACTGGAGCGATGGGATTATTGAATCCCGTACAAATGCTGCGAGATGAAGGTGTTGTTGATACGTCTCGAATTCTGTGGAATGTACTGACGAAAGCGCCCATTCGCGATCGCGTTTTACAAATACGCAGTGCTTTCAAGCAACATCAGCAAGATTTGGGCTATATCGCGCTGTGTGCGATTGCTGATTAACAGTAATTCATTGAACTGATTGTTCTATAGCTGGTCTGTTTGAGTGATGAACAATAATGAACCGCTCCAGGCACAGAGAACAGAGAGAGAAGAGAGAGTTTCACACTTATCTGAAAGAGATAAATTCATCATGACTTCTACTATCCAAGCCAATTCATCCTTTTACCTTCCACTACGAGAAAAAATTGAATATCCGGCAAATGGAGTGCTAAGTAAAGTTTTATTCAAGGACAATAATTGTCAATACACTCTGTTTTGTTTAGCCGCTGATACGAGTATTTCCGAACACAAATCAACTCGTAATGCTGTTATTAATGTCATTGAAGGTCAAGGAACTCTGACTCTAGAAGGACAAGAGATTCAACTCGAACCAGGTCTGTTTGTTTTCATGAAAGCTCATGCCCCTCATGCTTTAAAAGCAGAGCAAAACTTAGCGTTTGTCCTAACGTTATCTGAAAGTTACTAACACAGTTTACAACGTTAAAACAGTCTCATCAGTTTAGGTTTTTGTTAATGCTGAACATTTTTTCTCAACACCTTGGTCTATCCACTACTGAGTTAGAAACGTTACTATCGCTCAGTTTGCACAAGTTTCTGAATGTGCCTGCTGTTAAGGAATTACTAGCCAGTTTAGACACTCAGCTTCTACAA
>DATNPT010000441.1:0-13828 GCA_036703075.1 Chroococcales cyanobacterium | reverse complement strand
GAATTTGATGTGCTAGACGTTGAACAGCAGCAGTTTCTCAGTACCCAACGTCGCAAGGAGTTACTCGCAGGATTACCACTGGTTTCCGTACCCGTCTTGTTTTCCGGTGTATTAAAGTCCTATAAGCAGCTAATGGGATTGCTAGGTAACTCGAATTTCATTGAGTCAGGACACCTAGAGCACTTCCGACAAACCTGTGAGGAACGGGGATTAGATGTGGAGCGAAGTCTCAAACAAACTGACCCCAATCCCCTGATGGAAGGCTTGTATATCAAGGTTGAAGAGGAAGGAGTTGTAACGGCTCGTTACAAATACGTCCGTGCTAGCTTTTCAACCACCGTGCTGCAATCAGATGGGCATTGGCTCGACCGCCCCATCATACCCAATCTCCTACGTCCCGGCATCGATTTGTTTCAGCCATGACTTCTTCTGTTTCTCAATCGCTATCCTGGTCATTTCCCTGGTGTCCCACGCCTCCAGACTGGACGCTAGATTGGGCATCACTTCAGGCTGAGTTTGACTGGCTTCAATCCCTTCAGAATTGTCCCCAAGACCCCCGCTACCATGCCGAAGGGGATGTTCTCACCCATACTCGCTTGGTTTGTGAGGCTTTAATTGCATTACCAGCTTGGCGGGAGTTACCACCCATCGAGCGATCGCTTCTGTTTGCTGCTGCCCTACTGCATGATGTAGCAAAACCTGCTGCAACTGAAATTGAAGCCGATGGCAGCATCACATCCAAAGGTCATGTCCGCCAAGGGGCAAAGATGGCGCGGCAAATCCTCTGGTCGCTCAACGTACCGTTTCATCAACGGGAGGCGATTGTCTCGCTGGTGCAGTATGGCAGTCTTCCCCTCTGGTTTTGGGACAAACCCAACCCGCAACGCGCTGTAATTAAAGCCAGTCAAGTCATTCGCTGCGACCTGCTGGCACTGCTGGCAGAGGCTGATGTTCGGGGTCGCGAGTGTGACGACCAGCTAGAACTGCTGGAGCGAGTTCAGTTCTTTCGGGAATTTTGTCAAGAGAATAATTGCTTATTTTATCCCCGACCGTTCCCCTCAGATCACAGTCGATTTGTCTA
Source organism: Chroococcales cyanobacterium (assembly GCA_036703075.1). Classification (GTDB taxonomy): domain Bacteria; phylum Cyanobacteriota; class Cyanobacteriia; order Cyanobacteriales; family Coleofasciculaceae; genus DATNPC01. The sequence goes on along the minus strand of DATNPT010000441.1, from coordinate 12,747 downwards.
CTTCCAAAAAGACAATCGCGATCCAAACTATGCTGCCTTTGATGACACTCGATTCGATGTTGTCCTAATCTCAGGATTACCGGGTGCTGGTAAAGACTATTGGATTCGGGAGAACCTTCCAGATTGGACAGTAATCTCCCTGGATGAACTGCGACAATCGATGAACATCTCTCCTAAAGATGACCAAGGTGCTGTAGGCGAGCGAGCAAGAGCGATCGCTAAAGAATACCTGAGAGACGAAAAATCGTTTGTTTGGAATGCGACAAATCTCTCTCGGCAACTGCGTTCGTCGCTAATTAATCTATTTTCTGCCTACCAGGCACGGATTCGCATTGTCTACCTGGAAGTTTCTTGGGAAGAATTGCTGCGGCGCAATCATTCTCGTACTGCCAATGTGCCAGAAGCGGTGATTGAGCGAATGCGCGATCGCTTAGAAGTTCCAGACCTTACTGAAGCCCATCAGGTAGATTGGGTTGTGGATAGTTGAGTGCATAGTAGCGCGATCGCTGTACCCTGTTGCCGCTGCAACTAAGTACATTGATGATGGCACAATTTGTTGGTCTTTTCAGGGAAGAATAACGGTGTCTATCCAATCCTGATAACGAAGATTTTGTTTGTTAGTAATAGCAGTGAGTTCAGCTTTTAGCTTCTCGGTGATAGGACGCTCATTAGGCAAACGATAGTTTTCAATTTGCTGAACGGGTGCAATTTTGGCAGCAGTACCGCAAAGAAATACCTCATCAGCAATGAGTAGTTCAGACCGATCGACTGGACGCTCGCTCGTCGGAATAGCGAGATCGTTTGCCAGAGTCAAGAGGCTATCCCTTGTAATGCCTTCCAGGATGTCTTGGTCAATGCTGGGAGTAATTAGTTGCCCGTTTCTAACGAGAAATACATTCATGCCAGATGCTTCGCTGACCTTGCCCTGACTGTTGAGTAGAATTGCTTCATCAAAGCCGGACTCTACTGCTTCTGTTTTTGCCAAAGCAGAAACGATATAAGCAGAAGTCAGCTTGCTTCGTAATGGCATACTCACATCCGACTGACGCTGCCAGGAGCTAATCCGGCAGCGAACCCCATCCTTTGGCAAATAATCGTTTAATTCCAAGCCGTAAACCAAAAAATCTTTATCAATCTGATGCAAGCGAGGAGCAATACCTAAACTCGATGTGTATACCAGGGGACGAATATAAAACGGCACAGTCGGTCGATTGCGTTGCACGAACTCAAGAATGACAGATTTAATTTGAGGAACAGACAGATTAATGTGCAGCATCCGTGCGCTGTTACTTAACCGTTGGCAGTGCTTCTCCAGGCGAAACAGCAAAATTTCGTTAGCACTTTGTGGGTTGGGAATACCGCGTAAACCCCCAACAGTACCGGTTCCGTAGTGCAGGGCATGGGTTGCGATCGATAGTTTGGCATCAGCAAACGGAATAAACTGATTTTGCAGGTAGGCAACGGGTAGAAAAGTATGCATGGGAGCGTTGGTCATTACCGATAGAAGCGATGTTCTAACCACAGTTGAACTTGCATTAACTCCTTTACCTTGCCACTGCAACAGTTGATTGAGGAGGTACACATTTAAGCACTTTAGCTAAACCAGTTGCTAGATTCCTCAACTGGTCTAGTCAAACCCCACCCAACTGTATCAGGACATTCTCAAAACAATTGCGTATAGTGCAGAAGATGGACAGGCTACACGCCTTCAAGGGATGGCTTTGACGAGCTATCCGTAGGAAGTTTCTGTCTTCAAGAAAACAGTATGAAGATTCCGCTAGACCGCCAGCTCACGCAACCGATTTACCTGCAAATTCGCGATCGCGTCAAACATTTGATTGCCTTTGGGGCGTTACAACCAGGCGATCGCCTACCCTCGTTGCGTCAGATGGCGAAAGAAGCCCAAGTGAATAAACTGACGGTGATTGAGGCATACGGCACTTTAGAGGCAGAGGGATTGATCTGTGCTCGTCTGGGGTCGGGTTATTTCGTTAAGAGTAGTCCTACTGCATCACCTCAGTCTGCCACCTTTGCCCCCGCTCAAAAGGTGATTATTCCTCAGCCCGCCATCGATTCATTTTGTGATTCCTACATCACGTCACTAAAAGCTCATCACCAGACTGACATGGTGGATTTCAGTATGGGCTTTCCACAACTATTTGGCTTAAATGATTTACAACGCATCGCTCGCCGTGCCATGAATCAGGTGGTGGATCATCTATCCAACTACGACTTTCCTGAAGGACAGGAGATTCTACGGCAGCAAATTGCCCAATTGCTAGTACAACGTGGACTCGTTGTTTCTGCCGACGATCTGATCGTTACCAGTGGCGCTATGCAAGGTGTCTCGCTGACAATGCGCTACCTTCTAAAACCGGGAGACTGGGTTATTGTGGAAAGCCCAACCTGGTACGGCGCGTTAACTGCCCTGGAAACGATGGGAGTGAGAATTATTGGCATTCCCATGACACCAGAAGGCATGAACCTGGAACTGCTAGAAAAGTACTTGAAGAGCCATCGCCCCAAGCTAATCTACACGATCAGTACGCTGCATAACCCAACCGGAATTACCACCTCCCAGGCGCATCGGCAGCAATTACTTGCCCTGGCGCAGCAATACGACTGTCCAATGTTGGAGGACAATGCCTACGAAGGATTAAATTTTGAACCCGTTCCTGCTCCGATTAAGGCGATCGACCAACAGGATACCGTCATCTACGTGGGCAGTTTCTCCAAAACCCTGATACCTGCTCTCCGCATTGGCTACATCGTTGCAACTGGGCGGCATTATCAACCGTTGATTGAGCAAAAGATTCTGAATGATGTCCACACCCCCACCCCTTCCCAGGCGATCGTGCGTGAATATCTGGCATCCGGGCATTACCGTCACCGTCTACACCGCCTTCAGTCCTGGCATCTGCAAAGTCGCAACGTCATGCTAGAGGCGATCGCGCAGTACTTCCCCCAGGAGGCAACCTGGACTGTTCCAAAGGGTGGAGTTTTTCTCTGGGTTCAACTGCCAGAATCACTACCTTTGGAGCGAATTTGCCAGGAAGTGAGCAAACAAGGGGTGTTGGTCATGCCAGGAAGCAGCTTTTTTCCAGATCGTCAGGGCTATGCCGCTATGCGCCTCAGTTTTTGCCGACCCGCCGAGGCAATTAAACGGGGGATTGCGATTCTGGGTGAGCGACTAAAGGCTTATTTATAGAAATTTTCCTTGTGGCCGATAAAAAGCTTATTTCGACAAAACATAGATGATTCTGAGGGAGGAATCGTGAAGATTTTTATTGCAGGCGCAACGGGCGCGATCGGTCGTCCCCTGATCGGTCAGTTGATAACTGCCGGATATCATGTGGTTGGTATGACCCGTTCCAGTCAACGAGCGCATTTTCTGGCTGAACAAGGTGTCATTCCTGAAATCATTGATGTTTTTGATGCAGCGGCTGTTCATGCCGTTCTCAATCGCATTAAACCGGATGTGGTAATCGATCAACTCACGGCTCTACCCAGAACCTATACCTGTAAGTCAATGAGCGCATCCGCTTCGCTCAACGATCGCACCCGTCAAGAAGGCGGAGCTAATTTATTAGCTGCTGCCCAGGCAGTAGGGGTACAGCGCTACATCATTCAATCGTGTGCATTTTGGTACGCACCAGGGTCAGGACTGGCAACCGAAGCAACCCCGTTTGCGTTTAATAGCTCCCCTGCGATCGCTGCCGGAACTCGGATGTATGCCAACCTAGAACAGCGGGTACTCTCTGCCAGGGGCTTAGAGGGAATTGCACTGCGCTATGGCTTTTTCTATGGACCAGGAACGTGGTATGCCGTTAATGGCGACATGGCTCAACAGGTCTGTCAACAACAGTTTCCTATTGTGGGGGATGGACGAGGCGTGTGGTCGTGGGTTCATATTGAAGATGCAGCGGCAGCCACCGTTGCAGCGGTGGAACAGGGCGCATCCGGTGTTTACAACATTGTCGATGACAACCCGGCTCAGATGGACGTGTGGCTACCTGCCTATGCACGTTGGCTAGAAGCCAAACCACCGTTTCGCGTCTCGCTCGAAGAAACGTTGCAAACTCAGGATGCAGATGCAGTCTATTACGCTACCCTCCTCAGAGGAGCTTCAAATGTGAAGGCAAAGTGTGAGTTAGGATTTGAGCCGCGATCGCTGGAATGGTTAGTTGACAGTGTGTTTGATGTGTTCTAGCTGAAAATTTCAGATTTTCGATGAAGCAATGCCATTCATAAGAATATTGAGCATCTGTGTCGCTTCAAACTCATCGTCCCAGTTCCGTTCTGGAGCAAAGATATAGCGGCTGAATATATAACCCGCATTGATACAAAATAAGATGCGAGCCAGAGTTTCTGGGTTGACATCCTGCCGAATCAGTCCGCGTTCCTGATAGTGCTGGAGCGATCGCACATCCTCATGCGGCAAAAGGCGATCGCGTTGATTCATACTCATTCTCATTGCAGAAGCGTTCAATCCCGACGGAACGCATAGCAAGAACGCCCCTGCTATGGGTAACAGACAGTGGTGCAAAATCTCAGTTCTCAGCAATTATGCGGATAAAAACTCAGCGATAGTGCTGACGGCAACAACGAGTCAGCGAGCCAACAATAGAAATAGTCATGTCATTTCCATCATTGACCTTTCACTGGGCTGAGATGCAAAACCTGAACAACACTGAAAATTTAACGCAACTTTACCTGTTTCTCAGCAACCGCACCTAGAATGAAAGTGTTGTAAGTTACAAACCGATCGACAATTCGCGTAAGTTTACGCCCAAAGTAGCAGTAGTGCGGACAACACGACTTTAGTGCATCACCACAACGCTTAAGCGACTTGTCCACTGCTACCAATTCAATCAAGAAGACATTTTTGATACAGAGTCATTTTTAAACTATGAATGCTGAATTATGAATTAAGCATTCAGGCCGTTTTTCATGAGATTTTGACTCCCCTCAAGGGTTTGGTAAGGGGGTATAACTCACTGCCATCCTACTGATGCCAGCGTCTCGCTGAAGGTAATAACGAACTTATGAAGAATCAATTCGCTCAAGCTCTAGCAACTACGAATTCGCAAGACCCTTATGAAACAGCGGTACAACCGTTGTTAGAGTATGCTTCTCAGCAGCCTCAAGATGCAAAAGTTCGGATTTGGCTAGGTGCTGCCTGTCGTGAAGCCGGAGATGTGAATAGGGCAAGGGCTGAATTTCGAGAAGCGTTGAGATTGGCACCTGATTCTGCAACGGCTGACTTAGCTCGCGCTGCCTTAGCCCGACTGGAGAATGAACCCTTAAGTAGTACAAATCATAAAGATACAGCAAGCCCCGATCGCACTCCCAATCTTGGGTCGCTTTCCCTCCCTCCAACATCGAACCCAGCGATTCAGATCCAACTGCCAAACGTTACGTTTTCTAATCCATTCCGTCAGAAATCTAGTTCTCCTTGGTGGCAGCAGTTGCCTTTGAGAACGAAAACGACACTTCTAGCGATCGCATTTTCCACACTCCCAGCACTCGGTATCGGGGGAACTAGCTACTATCTCACGAACCAAGCCATTACCCAGCAAGCTGCCCAAACCGAAGCTCGGCCCACCACCAATCTATCGGAACTCAAGGCACAACTATTGCTAACGCTGATGATTGGCACTGGCTCGACCGTATTACTGGTTGGTGCGATCGCCGCTTATCTCGCTCACCGTGCCACTCGTGAAATTGTAACAGCAACCGATGCCGTCGAAAAGTTAGGCCGGGGAGAACTCAGCACTTACCTCCAGGTAGACGGAGAAGACGAATTATCTGCCCTAGGCACCAATATCAACCAACTTGCCAACCAACTCCAACTGCAACTGAATCAACAAGCGGCCCAAGTCAAGCAAGAGCTGCTGTTGAACTCTATCTCGTCCAGCATTCGGGAAGCCTTCGACACCCAAGATATGTTCAACACAGTGGTAGCAGAGGTGCGTGGAGCACTTTCTACCGATCGCGTTGTCATCTATCGCTTTAATGAAGATTGGACGGGTACCATGATTGCCGAATCCGTCGATCGCGGTTGGCCTCCCGCCCTCGGCGCTCAAATTGCCGACACCTGTTTTCGCGATCGATTTGTCATCCCTTACCAAAAAGGTCGAGTTAAAGCCACGGATGACATTTACAATGCTGGGTTAACCGATTGCCACATTCGCCAACTCGAAACCTTTTCTGTTAAGGCTAACTTAGTCGTACCCATTATTGCCGATCGACAGCTTCACGGCTTGCTCATCGCTCACCAGTGTTCGGGAGCGCGAGCTTGGAAGGAGACAGAGATCGATTTCATGAAGCAAGTGGCAACCCAGATGGGATTTGCCCTGAACCAAGAAATCCTGCTCAAACAGCAAGAAACGCTCCGCAAACAGCAAGAAGCAGAAGCGGAGCGAGCGCGGTTGTTGAATGAGATTACCTCGAATATTCGAGAATCCTTGGATACCGACTATATTTTTAATACTGCTGTAGTCGAAACCCGTGCTGCACTCTCAGCCGATCGGGTTGTCGTCTATCGCTTCAAAAACGGTTCGACAGGTACCATCGTTGCCGAATCCGTCGTTCGGGGTTGGCCGAGTGCATTGGGAACCGAAATTACCAAGCCTTGTTTCGATCGCTATGTCATCCTTTACGAAAAAGGTCGAGTCAAAGCGACGGAGGACATTTACAAAGCGGAGTTGAGCGATTGTCATATTCGACAACTCGAAACCTTCTCGATTAAGGCTAACTTGACGGTGCCGATTATTGTCGATCGGCAGCTTCACGGGTTATTGATTGCTCACCAGTGTTCCGGGCCGCGAGTGTGGAAGGATATTGAAATCGATTTCTTCAAGCAAGTGGCCGCTCAAGTCGGTGTGGCCTTAGATCAGGCGATGCTGCTCAAACGCCAAGAAAGCTTGCGCCAACAACAAGAAGCCGAAGCCGATCGCGCTAAGGTGTTGGCAGGGGCAGCGGAGAAAGCCGCGATCGAGCAGCGTCAGCAAAAAGAAGCTGAAGCCAAACGCGCCCAAGCGTTTGCGGAGATGACCAAGCAAATTTTGCGATCGCTCAATTTAAAAGATATCTTCAACACCACTGTCCGACAGGTGCAACAAGCCCTAAAAGCCGATCGCGTCGTTATCTATCGCTTTGACACGGATTGGAGTGGTACGATGATTGCCGAATCCGTTGACGCCAAGTGGACGGTTTGCTTGGGGGCAGAGGTTAAAGATACGTGCTTCCAAGACACCCATGGCGGCCTCTATCGTCAAGGTCGCGTCCGTGCGATTAATAATATCTATCAGGCGAATTTGACCGAGTGCCACATTCAGTTACTAGAACGCTTTGAAGTGAAAGCGAATCTAGTCACCCCCATCCTGATTCGCGAACAATTGCTCGGTTTGCTGATTGCTCATCAGTGTTCGGGGCCGCGCAATTGGCAGCAAGAGGAAATCAATTGGCTGGCACAGGTAGCTACACAAGTCGGAATTGCGATCGAACAAGCTACGTTGATAGAACAGCGAGAACAGGCGCGACAGGAAGCTCAGGCCAGCTCTCAAGAGCAACGACAGCAAAAAGAAGCACTTCAGCACCAACTGGCGGAATTACTCAGCGATGTCCAAGGAGCGGCGAAAGGCGATCTCACGGTTCAAGCTAAGTTAAGTACTGGGGAAATCGGCACTGTTGCTGACTTTTTTAACTCGATCATCGCCAGTCTTCGCGATATCGTAACGCAAGTCAAACAAGCGGCAGTGCAAGTCAACGTGTCTCTAGGAGAAAATGAGGCAGCGATTCACCAACTTTCCGAGCAAGCGCTCACTCAAGTTGAGAAGACAATTCGCATTCTGGAATCCGTCGAGCAAATGACGGGTTCAATTCAAGCTGTAGCAGAAAGCGCTCGCCAAGCCGAAATCGTTGCCCGCACAGCCTCAACCACTGCTCAAATCGGAGGACAAGCGATGGATCGTACTGTACAAGGAATTATGAAATTGCGCGGCACTGTGGCAGAAACCGCGAAAAAGGTGAAGCGTCTAGGTCAATCCTCCCAAGAAATCTCTAAAGTGGTGTCTTTGATTAATCAAGTTGCGGTGCAGACCAATTTACTCGCACTTAACGCAGGGATTGAGGCAGAACGGGCGGGTGAAAAAGGTCAAGGATTTGCGGTAGTTGCCGAACAAGTCCGCGAGTTGGCTACTCGTTCCACTGCCGCAACGCAAGAAATTGAGCGGATTGTGGAGAATATCCAACGAGAGACGAGTGAAGTGGTTGAGGCAATGGAAGTGGGAACAGCTCAGGTTGTCGAAGGTACCCATTTAGTGGAAGAGACGAAGCATAGCCTGAGTCAGATTTTAGAAGTGTCGAGCCAGATTGACGAACTGGTGCAATCGATTTCCAGTGCAACGGTTTCTCAAGCGCAAACCTCGCAAGCCGTCACTAACTTGATGCAAGAGATTGCTACAGTGTCGGAGCAAACGTCCCTGTCTTCCCACCAAATTTCTGACTTTTTACAGCGAACCGTAGCTGTCGCTCAAACGCTCCAAACCTCAGTGGGTGTTTTTAAGGTGGATACCGAAAATCCATCGGAGGATGTCTGAGAAGAAGGCGCATTTGAGTTGCATATTTATATCAAGAGCTTTTTGTCAGCGATCGGTGGTCAGTTGTCCGTTGCCTGTTGCTACTGACTGCTGACTCCAAAACCTGAATGTAGATTATGCAGTTTAGATACATAGCAGTTAGCAGCCGATCGCATCTGTCATTGTTCCCTATCTCCAGAGAGAACAATGAGGTGGGTTTTGCTCTAATTACTCTAAGTTATTCGTCAATTCGATACCGGATTAATTGAGTAATGTCGCTTGGTGGCAGACCTAATTCTTGAGCGATCGCTTTTTCCACTTCTGCAAACTCAGTCACAGGAAACTTAAATTCCATTTCTTCCAGCGGAGAGCCAATGGTGCGGATGTTGACCTCCGTTACTTTAGCCTCTCGATCAATTTCTGCGTAGATTGACACAATTGTTAGGTTGAAAGATTGTTGGACTTGATGTTGTCCTTCGGCTTTGAGTTGAACGGTTGTTGAATGAGGTTGACTCAAAACACGCTGATTAATCCATCCAGTCATGACCCAAAAGGCTGTCCCGACAAAGGGAAGTAAGATACCAACCTTCCAGCCTAGTTTTAACCAGTCAGCAGTCCAACGAGGAGGCATAGCAAACCACAGTACAATGAAAACTCGTGACCATTCTAAACGCCAACCTGTTTGAACTGACGCCCAGATGAAGATTTTGTTGGTTGAGGATGATGCGATTCAACTAGAACCCCTGAAAACAGCCCTGACTAAATCAGGGCATGGGGTTGATGCAGTACAGAATGGAGAAACAGCACGAAGGCTGATAACCGAACGGAGTTATGACCTACTCGTTCTTGACTGGATGTTGCCCAACGTGAGCGGTATTCAATTGTGTCAGAAATACCGCCAGTTGGGTAAGAGTTCGCCCGTTCTCTTTTTGACGGCAAAAGATACCATTCAAGACAAAATTACTGGGCTAGATGTGGGAGCCGATGATTATCTGGTAAAGCCCGTTAATGTGATGGAATTGTTGGCACGGGTGCGGGCATTAGGACGGCGCTCGCCCCTTTGGCAAGGAGATGTCTTAACTCTGGATGATTTGGAACTGCATTTGATGACCCTTACTCTTAGGCGACACAAACAGGCCATTCAACTTTCAGGGCGAGAATTTCAACTAATGGAATATCTCATGCGTCATCCCCGTCACGTCTTATCTCGCGACCAAATTGAACAGGCATTGTGGGAGTGGGATATGGTACCTGAAAGTAAAGCCGTCACTATTTTGATCCATCGGTTGCGTCAGCGATTACAGGTAGTGGGAACAGAAGATTGGCTACAGACCGTGTATGGTATGGGATATTGCCTTAGCGTTCCAGAACAGGCAAAACCCTGACTTGGCTTAGTTTTCAAGCATCAGGTCAGGGACTATATCATGTTCAACCGCAGTCGTAGCAATTTAACCACCTGGTTTACACTCTCCATGGGAAGTCTTCTGGCAATCTTTGTTGCAATCCTGTATTTGCGGGAAGCACGCGATCGCCTACAGACCTTCGACCGCACGCTCTACAACATCAGCCGGATCATGGCAGCAGGTGTAGAAGATTATTTCTATGAGGGACAGCAGCGTACTGATTTAGGGAATGTTCCTGTCTTAGGCAGCGATACATTACCCCTGAGCACGGACTTGTTTTTTGCCCGCTGGTACACTCAACAAAAGCGATTGCTTCAGTTTATTGGACCCGTTCCACCCCAACGGTTAGCAACCCCTTCCGGTTTTCAAACGCTGACGGCTCATCCTCCACTCACGTCTGCTCCGCTCCACTTACGGCAACTCACACTACCTGTTTATCAAGAAGGACGTTTAATCGGATATCTTCAGATTGCGGCGTCCTTAGCTCCCGTGGAAGAATCGTTGCGACAGCTCCGGTTATTTTTGGTTGTTGGAGTTCCCCTGGAACTAGGAGCGATCGCATTAACAGGTTGGGTTTTGGGCGGTAAAGCTATGCAGCCGATTCGCCAGTCCTATCAACAGCTCCAGCAGTTTACCGCCGATGCGTCTCATGAGTTGCGGGCACCTCTGGCCGGGATATTAAGCCATGCTCAGGTGGGATTGATGGAACCTGTCGATCCGCAGGAGCAGCAAACTCGGTTGCAAACTATTGCAGATGTTGCTGAGTCGATGAGTTTGCTGGTTAGCCAACTTTTGTTTCTGGCACGTCATGAGGGGAAGCTCTCGCCAGATATGTTGCAGACGGTGCATTTGGTGACGTTGATCCATCCGTTGGTTGAGGAACACACCCTTCAGGCAGCTCGGAAACAACAAACATTTTTAAGTGTGTTACCCAATGAACTTCTGCTGGTGCAAGCCGAACCCGATCTCCTGCGGCAAGCGCTCGTCAACTTACTCAGCAATGCTTATCGATATACGCCAGAAGGCGGCACGATTGAACTTTGTTTGCTGCATCAATCTCACTGGGCAGTGATTCATGTCAGGGATAACGGCATTGGCATTAGCTCAGAAGATTTACCTCATATCTTCAATCGCTTCTACCGAGCCGATCGCGTGCGTTCGCGGCAAACTGGCGGATTTGGATTGGGACTGGCGATTGCCCGTCAAATTGTCGAAGCCCATGGAGGAGAAATTACGGTTGAAAGCACTTTTGGTAAGGGTTCTACCTTTGAAATCAAATTACCGTTGCTACAAAAGGTGCGTTGAAACCTTCGTGTTACTTTTGCCTTGCATCCTAGAAATGAGGACAACAACACTCTCTAGTTTGGAGGTCAATAGTGGGTATTACCCCCGGACAGCGTATACCACTCCTATCATGTCCGGTCAATTAGCCAGAAGAAAATCCTGTTTGTAGTAGGCGCTTGAGCGCCCCTTGTAAGAGGACTCGCATTCCTCACTACCCGCCTCCTGCCTACCCCTACGGAGAACGCTGACGCTCCTAACGTCGCTACCGCGAACTGCCTGCACTAAGCCAACTCATATCGAAATCACTCTAGCTCACAAGTTGAACACAACTCCTCAATTGATTCGTACCGTGATTCGCTATCCGTTCGACTAGAGCGATCGCCTTCACTTCCAACCTGATTGCAATTACTTCTGCATTAATTTATGTCTTTTACGCTTCCTTTTCTGGCAGCTTATGCCTCCTATGTCAAAAATCGCTTCATGCAAAACACTCGTCAGGTGGCGGTGGTGCAGGAGCAATTTTTACGAAATTTGCTGCTTTCTCATCAACACACCCAACTGGGACAACACTTGGGTCTAAAAGCTATCAAAACAATTGAGCAGTTTCGCGAACAAGTTCCCATCTGGTCATATTCCAACTACGAACCCTATACCGATCGCATTGCCCAAGGTGAGAAAAATGTATTGAATCCTGACCCAGTGGTCTACATTAATCTCACCAGTGGCTCAACTGGAAAGAAAAAGCAAGTTCCTGTGACTCGACAGTTTCAACACACACTGCGACAGGCTGATCTTGCTGGTATGGGATTTGCGTTAGAAGGATTGCGACGACGACAGCGTAAGTTTGGTAAATTGTTCATCACCAATTCCGTACAGATTCAGGGACAAACTCCCGGTGGAATTGAGTATGGCCCTGTTAGCGTCGGCAGTATTCGCAAGGGCAAGCCACTGTTTGAACATACCTTTGCCCATCCATTTCATGCATTAGAAATTAGTGATACCTTGGCGCGTCATTATGTTTGTCTGCTGTTTGCGTTACGAAATCCCGATTTACGCGGTATGGCAGCCAACTTCCCAATGCTCATCCTACGGACGTGCGGTTATTTGGAACGCTATGCCGATGAATTGATTCATGATTTGGAGAACGGAACGATCGCGCCTTGGCTCAAGATTGAACCTGAAATACGTAACTATCTAGAAAAACGTTGGTCTGCGGCTCCCCGACGGGCAGCACAACTGCGTGCGATTCTCCGCACTCAAGGACGATTAACCCCAAAGTTTGCCTGGGCGGAGCTGAGCTTCGTCACCACTGCCAGAGGCGGCACCTCTGGATTTTATCTGGATCGTTTTCCAGACTATTTCGGTGACACTCCAATATTCGGCGGCGTGTATGGCAGTGCAGAAGCGACGTTCAGTGTCTATCCTGATTTTGATACGGATAGCGGCATTCTGGCGATCGAAAGTGGCTTTTTTGAGTT
>DATNPT010000435.1:0-5343 GCA_036703075.1 Chroococcales cyanobacterium | reverse complement strand
TACTCAAGCAAAGCTAATAATTACAGGTACAGAGAAATGACAGGCAATCTCTTAATCAGTCAAAGCTGGCAACCCCAAGCTCTTCTGAGGTGGCTAAAGTATAACCACTAGGATAAGTTGAAGTCGATCCAAATCCTCGATATCAGAACATACTACACGTAATTTTAGAAGGGTTATAGTCGAACATTTTGAATAGTTCAATGAATTTGTAAAACGTTAAGCGACTTGCCGACTCCTGCAACAGATTGAGTTGTATATATTGATTTTGCAAAAATTTAGCTCAATCTCTCTGCCAAAGGCAGTTAATCTTTGTTATTTTTTTCATCCTCTCTCTTAGTCACCTCTAGGGTTGGGTAGTCATAGCGAGCGCCTAAGCTTTATCTATTATTTAGTGGGGTTAAATCAGAGTTAATTTTCCTTTTTCCAGATGGGAGAGGGAATGTTGGTGTTTCAGAACCAGTAGAAACTAAACGCGTCGCGAAAAGGGATAATTCTAGAGGGGGAATTATCCCTTCAGTTGACACTTTACATCATCGTGGGTTAAGACACAGCGTCTGCTCGCTTAGGTAGCAATCGGGGTTTTCAGATAGGCGCTGGCTAATTCGCCGTTGATAAAAACTAGGCAACACAGACCAACCGAAAGCGTAGTAAGAGAAAATAGAGGTTTCATTGTCACTTTATTATGAGTTTCCGCTTGAGATACTTCCTACGTCAAATTCTGGCAACGTTTTACACCAGGAGGCATCTAGCCTCTCGTCGCTTGGTGAGCTTAGTTGTTCTTTTGGGTTGCCTGCTGCTGTTGGGAACCCCCGAAGCCCTGGCGGGATTGAATGATGATAAGTATGATGGCAGCATCTTTGCTCTATACGCCGGAAATGGCGCACTGATTGCGCCACGTATGACCTTGGCAGAGTCCTTGAAGCAGGACAGACCAACACTTTTGGTACTGTATGTAGATGACAGCAGCGATTGTAAGCAATACTCTACAGTGGTGTCCAATCTACAGGCTCCTTACGGACGGGCGGCAAACTTTATGCCTGTAAACATCGATAGTTTGCCGGTCAAATCTAAATACGAACCCACAGAACCGGGCTACTATTACAAGGGATTAGTTCCTCAGACTGTCTTGATCGACCAGAAGGGTAAGGTTGTTCTGAATGAGACAGGACAGTTGGCGTATGAACGGGTCGATGATGCGTTTCGTCAGGTGTTTGACTTATTGCCCCGTTCGGAATCTGTAGAGTTGAAGCGACGAACGTTTAACGAAATTAACACGGAACTCGTACCGAGCGATCGCTAAATCACAGAGGAGGCGGCTTGGTGTGCCCCCGTTTTTCAAGTGGGGTAGGAAGTGCCGAGCCGTCGTCAGTTGTCCATTGTCACTCGTCAATACAGAACGACTGACAATGGACAACTGGCAACCAACACTAAATAATGGACAACTAACTACTGACCACTGACGTGAAATCCCCGACTCAATCACGGGAAATTAGCTTAAGCGTTAATCTGTCTAATAAGTGCAGTATTTGTTGAGCGTGCTGATGTCAGAGGTTTACAGCACAGAGGAGCTAATCAAAATCTTGGCCGACGAACGTCGCGCCTGTATGAATGGAGAACGTCTAAATCTGACGGCTTCAGCATCTGGGAACCCTTTGATTGACCAATTTCTGAAACCGGATGGCATCCAAAAGTTCAGTGCTTATCGAGACTTTAAGGCTGCTATTCACCGCTATCAACGACAACACAACGTTTCAGGTATTATTTGGCGGCACCTGACCCTCAAGGGACAGACTCTGCGTTATCCTGCGATCGATGAGCATCTCGTGGCGCTCTCTAGTGACTTGGAAATCATCAAGACGGCAAAGGCTTCGATCCTGGCATTTTGGTGCAGTGTGACACAGGGCATGGATTTGTACTTAAGCATTAAGAACGGCAAAGATTATCGAAAGATTATGCCTCATGATGTCGGCCCGATCGCTGACACAATGGAATGGGTAAACCTCTCTAGCTATGAAAACCCAACTTTTGTGGAAATTATCTTGCAGCTAGGCTGGGGGCAGCCAGAGGAAGCAACGTATAGACGAGGATGGCCAAGTTCAGGTAGTGAGTTCATTCATGCGGTAAATCCAGGTCAGCGTCCGATTTATTGAAACACAGGCAAAGATAAACCCTATTAAAATAGGGGTTTTCGTCAGAGGAGCGTCCGCCCCCCGCGATCGCTTCTTCGCACGAAGCTTTGGATAAGACACCTTACAGATTACCAAACAGCAACAACTACGAGGCTCAGGAAGATGAAAATGCAGGAGAATAACGAGGAACAGCTTCTCGATCGGCAGGTACTCAACAAAAACAAAGAATCAGTATGTCCAAACGACTTAACGCGACTGGGCAATCAGGCTGTAAAGATGGGACTGCTGTCCGGACACGGGTTTCATCGAGGCAAGTATGAAATTTTGTTCAATGGTCAGATTTTTCTCCTTTCCCCAGAAGAAGCGCATTCTTACCTGAAAAACTTGGTCGAACAACATCAGAGGTAAACGATCGAACAATCCTCTTCCCTGATACGCCCTAAGATAAGGCTGCAATACCACAGCGCGATCTCGGTTCAAGTGACTCTATTCCCATTCGATAGATAGTAGGCAAAGCAGGGACAAACTTCTTGTTGTGAAATTTTGCTTAAAATTTCTCTCCCCGGTGCTCTTCTCCCCCTGCTCCTCCAATTGCTCAGACTCCATAGTCGTACAGCTTCAAAATTGTTCAACGGCTAGTTCTAAGTGCTGATTTATGAAGTAACGGTAAAGATATTGCTAAAGGGATCGCCAAACCAATATTATCTTAGATTTACGGCGCTCGCATGGCAGTTGTCAAGCACAGCGAAGTGAGGTTTCAGATTTGACCAAAACCATCGCTCGTTTGAAATCATCAAGATTGGCTGGGGCACTTTAGACGCGTTGAGTCAGGATGACAAACTCTTGTCAGAAGTGAATAGAGCAGTCTCACTGAGGTTGACGACTAACCATCTTGCTTCTTAGGCAAGGTATCAGCTTTCCCACAAAATTTTTATCTTTACTTTATAAATCAGTTCTAACCTGGAAATTTAACAAGGCATCAACTTGGCACAAACCGCTTTGATGATGCAGATTGGAATAGTACTAGGAGGCATCGAGTGTGAGGGATGCTGTAGAGTGCTATGTCCTTACTAGACATGGCAAAAAATTCTTGCCGCCGCAAGCGATGCAGTCGTGAAGATTGACGGCCTTAACCACAACGTCTTTGAAGCCGTAGTCAGTGAGAGACATCCATGCGTCGGGCAAACTTGGACACAAAAGGGTGATGGATCGGATGAGAAGAGTGCCGTTATGGATGTTGTTCTTGCTAGGCATCTGCATGTGGATGGGGTTGATTGGGGTCAAGCAAGCTTTGCCTTTACAGGTACAAAATGTAGGGAAGGTGGCAAGAACTCCACACCTAGAGCTTGTAGTGGCTCAAGCAACGGAGAACGATAGTTCAAAATTACAGGGATTTAATACGCTGGTGAAAAACGCGGAAAAACTGGAGGGGCTGTTCACCCTCTACCGCGATCGCAAAACAGACAACCTTTACCTAGAAGTCCAGCCTCAGCAGCTCAACAAAAACTTTCTCAGTACCGTTACGATGGAATCGGGTATTGGCGAACGAGGTATATACAGCGGTTTACCTCTACAAGACATGCTGTTCTACTTCCGCCGCGTGAATAACAATTTGTACTTTATCGTTCGTAACGTCAATTTTCGCACCGAACCGGGCGACCCCCAATGGCGATCGCTAGAGCGTTCGTTTAGCGATTCAGTCCTCTACTCCCTTCCGATTAAAAGCATTCATCCCACTCGACAGAGCTTCCTAATCGATTTAGCCGACTTAATGTTGAGCGATTTACCCGGATTAACACCAGCGCTCAAAGCCTATTTAGGCGGCAACTATCAACTCGACACGAACAAGTCCTACTTCGGCACCACCAAAGCTTTCCCCTTCAACGTCGAAATTGAATCGGTTTATGGATTTACAGTCAGCGATGGCGAAGTTTCCTATCTCCCCACCCTACCGGATAGTCGAGCGCTCACCCTTCACATTCGCTACAGTCTCTCCGAACTGAAAGCTAACAATGGCTACCGTCCCCGTTTAGCTGACGAGCGCGTTGGCTATTTCTTTACCGCCTATCAAGATGTGTCGAAGAAGAGCCGCGACCCCTTTGTCCGCTACATCAATCGCTGGCATTTAGAAAAACAAGACCCTTCGCTCCCCTTGTCTCCCCCAAAACAACCCATTGTATTTTGGATTGAAAATGCCGTCCCCATGGACTACCGCGAGGCCATTCGCGAGGGGGTGTTGATGTGGAATACAGCGTTTGAAAAGGCAGGATTTAAGGATGCCATCCAAGTGCAACAAATGCCCGATAACGCGGACTGGGACCCGGCTGACGTGCGTTACAACACGATTCGCTGGTTCAATTCCCTGGATGGATTCTTCGCCATGGGACCAACGCGAGTCAATCCGTTAACTGGAGAAATCTTGGATGCGGATATTATCGTAGATGCAAGCTTCGTGCGTGAAATGCAGCAGGATTTCCGCCGTTTGGTCGAACAAAATCAAACGCAGCCCAATTCGGTTGCACAAACTTCATCATCATCATTATTGTCCAACCTAATTGGTTCGCGCCATCTTTGCCAATCGGTCGTTGGTCGTCCATCGCCCTCAAAAGAGACATCCGTTGTCTCAAAACTGGCCAGCACTCACGATGTTTGTTACGGCATGGAATCGGTACGGAATTTTGCGATCGGTCAAGTAGGACTGTCGCTGCTCCACGATACCGCACCCAGCAGCGAGCAGATGAAGGAATACGTGCATCAGTACTTGCGCTGGGTGATTACTCATGAAGTGGGACATACGTTGGGGCTGCGTCACAACTTCCACGGCAGCACGCTCTTGGCACCGAAGGAGTTGAATGATTCTAGTATTACCCAGACTAAAGGTTTGGTCAGTTCAGTGATGGACTACCTACCGAGTAACTTAGCTCCCCAAGGCACCAAGCAGGGTGAATATTTCCCCGCCTTCGTGGGTCCTTATGATGAGTGGGCGATTGAGTATGGTTATAAACAGAGCGATCGCGCCGCAGGGGGTATCAGGGGTATACTCGTGTCTGCGCTCGTACCTCAATCCGAACGGCGTTTTCTAGAGGAGATTGCCCAGCGCTCGGTTAATCCAGAATTAGCCTATGCCACAGACGAAGACATTTTTGACCTGAACCCCGATGCTAACTCCTGGGACATGAGCAAGGATGTTCTGGAATATTCCAAAATTCAACTG
>DATNPT010000421.1:0-9581 GCA_036703075.1 Chroococcales cyanobacterium | reverse complement strand
GCGCCTGATGGATTATGGTTTCCATGCCCCAACCGTCTCCTGGCCGGTACCGGGAACGATTATGGTGGAACCGACAGAAAGCGAATCCAAAGAAGAACTCGATCGCTTTTGCGAAGCGATGATTGCGATTCGTAAGGAAATTGAGGACATTGAACAAGGAAAGGCAGACGCTCAGGATAATGTCTTGAAGAATGCCCCTCACACGGCAGAAGCGTTACTTTCTTCCGAATGGAATCATCCCTATAGCCGCGAACAAGCTGCCTACCCTGCGCCTTGGACTCGCGAACACAAATTCTGGCCTAGTGTAGGGCGGATTGATAATGCGTTTGGCGATCGCAATTTAGTTTGCTCTTGTGTAGGTATGGAGGCGTATACTGCATAATTCCCTAAGACTTAAGTTTGCGGGATAAGAAAAATAGTCTGCTTAGGCAGGCTATTTTTTTTGATAAGACTATGCGATCGTTTCTACAGTCCCACCTCTTTTTGTCCCAAAAAGCAGCTAAACTCTAACTGGGAGGATAAAGCTGCTACTTCTGCTTGCATATTTTGTTTAGCTCTTACCTCTAAGTCAGAGAATAGGCGATCTGTAAAATATAGTCTTTCTCGCTGCAAAAACTTCTGTAAAACGTGCGTTCTTCCAGCTCGATAGGGTTTCTCGTCCATCCAGGAATATTCCTGACGAATCGAGCGAGCATAGGCTTTATATTGCCCCTCAGGCGCACCCAAGATTGCTAAATCTGAATCGAGGAGAATTTGACTTTCAATATCATCAGCTAACGCTTGATGCGTTTTAGTATTTAAAATGAGTTGTTTGACACGTTCTACCGTATCAACTGGAATTGTCAGCTTATTTAATTTACTAACAGTATACCCAGCACTTTTTTCTTCATTATTGTTAGCTTGAGGGTCATAAATGATATCATGAAACCATGCAGCTAGCTCAATTGCAGGAAAATTAGCTGTCTTCCATCTAGGACTTGAATGAGTTGTACGGATGCGTTCAATTGTCTCTAGAACTTGCTGGATATGCTCTATCGTGTGATAGTAACGACCGACACTGGAATAAGCCACAACTAAGCCAAGGAATACCTCCAGACTGCCTGTTGGTTCAACCTGAAACTGGTCTAGCAACTTCTCCCAGCAAGATTTGAGTACTTGAGTGTTAGTAATCAATTGATAACTGATAACGTTTACCCTTGCTTGTCTACCAGATTTGAACTAATCACATTTTAGCGACTACGCAAATAGTTACGGAATTTAATACTATATAGCGATCGAAATTCATTACTTCTACCAAGAACGCTGCGGTCTTTCCCAAAAAGGCAATTGCCATGATGAGGCGCTAATAATTTCTGACCACGGTAAAAAAATGTCGCTCAAACCTAAACAAAAAGAGTAACTAACATGTCAACTATCCTCGGCACTGCCTCGAACGACAACCTCACTGGGACTAGATTAAGGGATGTATTGTATGGCTTGGATGGCAATGACACTCTTAATGGCGGCGACAGCAAAGACAAAATCTTTGGTAATGATGGGAATGACTCCCTATTGGGAGGCCAAGGGAACGACATCTTCTACGGTGGAGCAGGCAATGATACTCTTGAGGGCGGGTCAGGCAGTGACATCTATATCATTGACAGCCGTAGGGACACGATTATCGAAATTGCTTTTGCTAACAGAGATACCGTCGGGTCATTTATCAGTTATACACTAGATGCCAACCTAGAAAACCTAACGCTGGCTGGGTTTAGAGCAATTAACGGCACGGGCAATACCCTTAGCAACCGAATCAAAGGTAATAGCGGCAACAATATCCTTAATGGTTTAGATGGCAATGACATCCTCGAGGGTGGAGCAGGGATTGATACCCTCATTGGTGGAACTGGCGATGACACTTACATTGTTGACAGCACCAGTGACACGATTGTCGAGAATTTCAGTGCTGGCACAGATACTGTCCAGTCATCTATCAAATATACACTGGGTACCAACCTAGAAAAACTAACGCTGACTGGGTCTGGAGCAATTAACGGCACGGGCAATACCCTTGGCAACCAAATCACAGGTAATAGGGGCAACAACATCCTTAATGGTTTAGATGGCAATGACATCCTCGAGGGTGGAGCAGGGATCGATACCCTCATCGGTGGAACCGGCAATGACACCTACATCGTTGACAGCACCAGTGACACGATTATCGAGAATTTCAGTGTTGGCATAGATACTGTCCAGTCATCTATCAGTTATACACTGGGTACCAATCTAGAAAACCTACTACTGACTGGGTTGGGAGCAAACGGCACAGGCAATACCCTTGACAACCGAATCACAGGTGATAGCAACAACAATATCCTTAATGGTTTAGATGGTAATGACACCCTCAATGGTCGAAGAGGGATGGATACCCTCATCGGTGGAAATGGGAACGATGCCCTAGCTGGTGGTTCTGGTAATGACGTACTGATTGGCGGTAATGGTGACGACCGATTCCTATTTGACTCAGGCAGAGCTTTTACTGCTTCTGCTTTCGGTATAGACACGATTGATGACCTTTCGTCTGGCTTCGACCACATTGTTCTGGACAAGACGAGTTTCACGGCCCTCACAAGTCTTGCGGGTAATGGTTTCAGCGTGGCTTCAGAATTTGCGGTAGTCGGTAGTGACGCCGCAGCAGCAACCAGCTCTGCATTGATTGTCTACAACTCCACAAACGGTAACTTGTTCTACAACCAAAATGGCGCAGCGGGGGGTTTTGGAACGGGTGCTCAGTTTGCTGTACTCAGCGACTCTCCACTAATCAGTGCTTCAGACTTCATCATTCAGGTCTAACTCTTTGTTGAAGGGAGCGTTATAGCTTTATCGTGGATAAACGGCCTGTTGGTAAGCGGACGGTAAAGCAACTGCCAATTCCAACTTTGCTAGTAACAGTAATCAAACCCCCATGATGTTGTGCAATGACTTGCGCGATCGCAAGTCCTAGTCCAGAGCTACTATATCGATAGTTTCGATCCTTTGCCGCTCTCCAAAAGCGATCGAAGACATGCTTAATATTCTCCGGTTCAATGCCAATCCCTGTATCTCGCACGCTGACTCGGAGTTGCTGTCCTTCCTTGCCCGTCTGGATTTCGACTGTGCCTCCTTCGGGAGTATACTTGATCGCGTTTTCAATTAAGTTAGAAAATAGCCGACTCAGTTGCACCGGATCGCCCAGCAGATAGAGATTATCGGGTACATTAGCTTTCAGATGTATTCGTTTTTCCTCAGCTTGAGGTGTGTATAACTGTAACAAGCTGTCTAAAATCATTCCTAGATCGACAGGTTGATGCGCTTTACTGGGAGCCTGTTCGGTTCGAGCCAGAAGAAGCAGATCTTCTGTAAGATGTGTCATTTGGCTAACTGCGCTGTCAACAGCTTGGAATTTTGCTTTGTCCGAATCTCGCATGCCATCAGCGTATTTTAGAGCGATTTTCACATTACTTTTAATTGCCATTAGTGGGCCGCGCAGTTCATGGGATGCATCAGCCGTAAACTGTTTCAGCCGTTGGAAACTGTCCTCAATCGGTTGCATAGCCTGCCGAGTTAACAGAATTCCGCCAACACCACTGAAAACTAAAGCAAGGAGAATACCACCCCCTAAACCCCAGTCCAACTGCCCGAGTGTTTTATTGAATTCCTCTGGTGATTGACTTGCTCTGACATAGCCAATCCTTGTCTCAGTATTAATGAGGCTTACAGGCCAAGTAATGGCTTCGATTCCCTCGGTATCTTCATCAATGGGGATTGTCTCCTCAGGAGTTAAGGGTAATTGCACCGCCGTACTAGCCGAGAATGGCTTGTCCAAGACATTGCGCCCTCTTGTCTCGATGAGATTTCCCTGTAAATCGAACCATTGCAGCGCTTGATAGTGGGAATTCAGCTCTTTCCAGTCAAAGTCGGTATGCACTCGCAGTTTCCCATCAGTCAAATACATGTCACTGGAAGCGCTTCTGGCGACTGCCAGGAGTTTTTGTTTGTAATGTTTCTCAAGACTGTGAATAAAAACAGCACGAACTGCGATCGCAAAGACGACTAAGATGGATGTCAAAACGACTAAGTAAGATAGCAGCAATCGGTACTTGATTTTTTGAAACACAGCAGTTCTTCACAGGGGCAAAAAATTATAGCTGGAGTAGCTTTCTAGCTAACGAGATCGTCATTTAGCTATAGCGTAGGCGATAACCGAGTCCGTAGACAGTTTCTATTAAATCCTCCGGACCACCTGCTTCTTTCAACTTGCGGCGTAAACTTGTAATATGTGTCTTGACCGTTTCCTCGGCTGGCAACTTACCAAATTCCCAGAGTTTGTCGAGTAGTGCGGCTCGACTAAACACCATTGTGGGGTTCTTTAAGAACAATTCTAAAATCATGTACTCTTTCGGTGTTAAGGACAGAGCGTGTCCTCGATAAGTTACCTGGCAAGTACTCGGATCGAGTTGCAAATCACCACAGAGAAGGATCGGTTTCCGAGTTTCTATACTTCTTCGCGATAAAGCCCTAACTCGTGCAGCTAACTCTTCTGGCTCGAATGGCTTGATCAAATAATCATCTGCACCCGCATCTAGTCCGATTACTTTATCTGTCGTAGTGTCTCGTGCTGTCAGCATTAAGATAGGAGCGGTACACCCAGCAGAACGCAGACGCTTGCACAGTGTCAGTCCATCCAAGCGCGGCAACATCCAATCTAATAGGATGAGATCGTAGGAGAGTGATTGAGCGCATTCCCATCCCTTAATCCCATCCTCTGCTATGTCTACAACGTGATACTGATGTCTGAGATCTTCGGCTAAGGGTTGGGCAATGCGATCGTCATCCTCAACAAACAAGATTCTCATGTTGCTGCTTATGTTGATTGAGACTCTTTATCTAAGCTAGCCTATCGCTATGAGGAAGCTCTAGTCCTAGTTGCAAAATAAAAAGGCTTCTCTCAATGAGAGAAGCCTTTAGGAGCCTTAAAACTCTGCTTAAAAATTTCTTTTCTTAAATGATTTAAATTTCCCAATTATTTGGAGTTATGGAGGCAGTAATCTTCAGACTCACTGCCTGCCCGGTTCATCACGATCGTTTCGGAGTCATACCAAAAGGATTTCAGCCGTCAGCTCTTCGGACGAGGCGGAGGAGTCCTGTGCTTCAGAAACATTTTGCTTAGAGCAGCCCAGCACATAATTGACAGAGAGCGCCTGCTCCAGCATTAGCCTGTCTTTGTGCCAAATTCCTTCGATCGTCTCCCAAGAGGGGGCAAAGGGTGGAAGCGCTAGAGAACAAGCTTTCCAGCTAGCTCTAACAGGAACGCTGAGCTGTTGGCACACTCCTCCACGTCGTCCTTCTGGCTGGTAATAGCGGCAAACCCGGCAGGCAGAAGTAGAAAAATTTAATGTATTCATTGAAGTTCTTCTCAGGAATGTGCTTGATTTACTCTTCACATTTTTGATTGTCCTACTTTGCGTTTTCTTGATAAAAGTGAGCAACTAGTTAGCCTATCTGGGTTATAGCGATCCCCGGACTCTATGAGAGCTTTAGTTTTTTTTTATAATCGCTTTATATATAGAAACGTTGCCATTAACAAAGATACATGTTTGTTCAGAAAACCTGGATAAGAGGGCTGATTTCACTCTAAACCTAAGAGGGATCAAGTAAAACAACAAAGGGCTGTGTTCAGTTAGATGATGAAATTGAGGCAAGAATTAGGTTTTAGTTACAGGGTCATTGGCAAGACTTGCGAGAATCAACTCTTGGTGAACGACTAGACTTAGATCGTCACTTTTAGCTGTGATCTAGAGCAATTGCTCAGACGAACTTAGACAATTGTAAAATCTTTGCCATGTTATTCTCATTTCTTAGGATCGGGTTCTACCTTTAGTTAGAGCTTCCCAGATTTACTTGGGAAAAACTTCGACGGAAATTTGATCCAGTTAAGATCAGACGGCTGAACTGAACAATGATTTTAGGATGGAGAGTTCAACTCAAGAGCCGCGATCGCAATATTTCCTGGTGTCTGCGATGA
This sequence comes from Chroococcales cyanobacterium, assembly GCA_036703075.1. Taxonomy (GTDB): domain Bacteria; phylum Cyanobacteriota; class Cyanobacteriia; order Cyanobacteriales; family Coleofasciculaceae; genus DATNPC01. Next base: position 3,538 of record DATNPT010000421.1, on the reverse strand, counting down.
CAGACAGCGATCGCACAATCAGCTCCAAGGAGGGAAGTTAGACTTTAACCTTTGCCTCGCGATGGCTATCGTCGGGTACGTATTCTTTACATATGCAAAAAAACCGTGTTAGAAAACACGGAGTAATCCAAGTATTTATCACTATGGAGAAATCCACCGCTATCCTCTGGAAAACGGTTAGGTAAGGCCGATGCAGGATTTCAGGCAAGCACGAGAGAATCGGGGATGTATTCGCTATCTAGTTTTCTCTGTGCTGCGGCAATGAGTGGTTCTAGGCTATAAGCGGCTGAGTGAGATAGATTGCCGCTAGGACGCTGAGAACACTGGAGTTTGGGATAATGAACCTGTCGCGTCATTGGCTCACTCTCGTCATAATCAGCAATTACTCGTTTGGGAATTAAGAGCTGATTCCAACAGACATTGCCACAGAGGGAACCCGGTGCATACCAGTAAAAACGTGTGATTCCTCTTCCCTGTATCTTAAGAAATCGACCTTGACGACTATCAGTAATTGTTGACTGAACAACACTGAGGCTGACACCACAGGCGATCGAGACAATGCAATCTGGATGAGTTCTTCTCCAATCTCCGATTTTTATCTGGGAGAAACCCTCAGCAAAAGGTACAAAGTCTAGCACCGTGCCAAAGTTCGGATGATCTTGACTACGGTAGTTCAGTAACGGTCCTACTGTCAAAGTCATGAGGAGTAGAGTGAATAGGTGTCACCAAGAACGTTAAAGGACTCCTATAACTCTTCGCTTAAACTGTAATGAACTGATACAAACGATAAAAGAGCTTAAATTCTTTGTTAGCAAAGATAAATCTAAAGAGTGCCAAGTCCGACTCTAGCCAAATAGTTAGTCGTTTTGATGGCGATCGCGTTTTAACCGGGTAGCCTTCTCGGAGATGTAATTTTGATTTTTACGAGCCTTGGATGCAATTAATCCTAACCCTGGGGGGTAGACTTCTTGAAACAGGTTTTCTAGCATAGTTCCATCTATGGTGAAAAACGAGTAGTCGCCCTCCAGGGCAGCAAAAGCGCTGCACTCCTCCTCTGATATCTCTTGTTGGAGGTACAAACACTTCCACTCCAATCGCTTCTTCTCCGATAGACAAGCCGCTTCCCAAGCCAGTCGAGCTTTAGTAATGTCGGGTTCCTTCACACAACGCTGAAACATTTGCTCTGAGCGTTGTCGCCATTGTTCGTCTAACTCTCTCCAATCCCTCATCCGCTGCAATTACTCACTTCATTACCTCGTTTCTCTAGGTTGTCTTGTTTCAAAGCAAGCTGCGGTGAAAGTTGAATAAAGAGAGATGAAGAGTTTGCGATCGCTCTAAAGACATAGATACTCGAAAAAGACCATAGATGCTGGAAAGCAGCAATAGTGAACCATCAACCATCTGAACTTAGGGAATTCCTGGCTAATATCCAACTGTGGCGAGGTTTACCGGAAAAGCAACTTGATGCTTTAGCCAAAATTGCGATCGCCAAAACCTATCGCAAAGGTGAGGTGATTTTTGAGGAAGGGGATGAAGGCCGAGGTTTTTTTGTCGTTAAGTCTGTTGTTAAATCGAGAGCGTTTAACTGTCTTAGCAGAAGGTTAAGTAATCAAGAACTGTTAAGTAATTCTTTTTGTAAAGGAAATAGAAAAAATCTGTTAAATAAATCACAAATTCTATTGGAATTGAGAAAATTTTTAATTAACAGAGTTTAGCAACAATTGTGTTGCTTTTGTAAATAAGAATTTAAGGAGGACCTGATGGTTACGGCAACTAGACCAATACAACAGGTCAAAATCGGTCCGACCAAGCTGTTGATTAATAACGAGTGGGTAGAAAGTGCTTCGGGTCGCCGATTTGAAACGATTAACCCGGCTACAGGTGAAGTCATCTGCGACGTGGCAGAAGCAGACGCTCCGGATGTGGAGAAGGCAGTGCAAGCGGCTCGCAATGCCTTTAATAGCGGAGAATGGCGGAAGATGTCTGCTCGTCGTCGCGGCGAGTTACTCTACAAGCTGGCAGACCTGATCGAACACAACAAGAACGAACTGGCACGGCTGGAAAGCCTCGATAATGGCAAGCCACTGGCTGAGTCGATGACGATTGACCTGCCGTTTGTTATTGAATGCTACCGCTACTATGCTGGTTGGGCGGATAAGATTCAAGGTAAGACGATTCCCATCAACGGTCCTTACTTCTGCTATACCAAGCACGAGCCGGTGGGGGTCGTGGGTCAGATTATCCCGTGGAACTTTCCTCTCCTGATGCAAGCGTGGAAGTTAGGGCCAGCACTAGCTGCGGGTAATACCGTTGTTCTCAAAACGGCTGAACAGACGCCTTTATCAGCATTGCGGGTAGGCGAACTGATGATCCAGGCGGGTTTCCCTCCCGGTGTGGTGAACATTTTATCGGGTTATGGACCAACGGCTGGGGCAGCGATCGCTAACCACATGGATGTTGATAAACTGGCCTTTACCGGTTCAACTGAAGTAGGTCACTTGGTGATGGAGGCGGCGGCTAAGAGCAACCTCAAGCGCGTCAGTCTAGAACTAGGCGGCAAGAGTCCCAACATCGTTTTTGCCGACGCTGATATGGATGCGGCAATTACGGGTGCCCACAACGCGCTATTCTTTAACCAAGGTCAGTGCTGCAACGCGGGTTCGCGACTGTTTGTAGAAGAAAAATGCTACGACGAGTTTGTCGCCAAGAGCGTGGAACGGGCCAAGCAGCGTACTGTCGGCGACCCCTTTGACCCCAATACCAAGCAGGGGCCGCAGGTAGACCAAGATCAGTTCAATAAGGTGATGAGCTACATCGAGGCAGGACAGCGCGAAGGGGCTCACATGTTGTGTGGTGGCGATAGAGTTGGCGATCGCGGATTCTTCATTGAGCCAACTGTGTTCGCCGATGTCCGCAACGAAATGAAGATTGCCCAGGAGGAAATCTTCGGGCCGGTGATGAGTATCATCAAGTTCAAGGACATTGATGAGGTGATTCATCTGGCGAACACGACGATGTACGGACTCGCGGCGGGTGTGTGGACGAAGGATATTACTAAGGCCCATGCGATCGCGAATAACGTCCGCGCTGGTACGGTTTGGGTGAATTGTTACCACGTCTTCGACACGGCTGCACCCTTCGGTGGGTTCAAGCAATCTGGAATGGGTCGCGAACTTGGTGAGTATTGCTTAGAGCATTACACAGAAGTTAAGACGGTTACGATTCAACTGTAGAAACACAGTATCTTCTCAATAATTAAAGTAGTACTTGTAGGGTGCGTTGTTTAACGCACCTTACTACTTTTTCGGAGCCAAAGCAGATAAGTTTATTCGGCGAACCTTTCAAGGAATAGAGGATTATTTGAAGTATTTTAATGCTACGAGCAATTTTTAGAAGCTATATATGAATGCCGAGTATATACAGAATTTACGTTACAAGCTTCAGAGACGAGTAAGAAGACTTCACTCATCAGACCATCAATCCTTCCACTATGGTCTAAAGCAATTTTGGGGTTTTCTTCATAGCTATTCTATCTTTG
>DATNPT010000415.1:0-2915 GCA_036703075.1 Chroococcales cyanobacterium | reverse complement strand
GACTCCACCTCTCGCCTCTCATTAGGGGGTTCAGAATACCTGGCAACCATTCATGGCACCGTTGCTGGTAAACCGCCAGTAGTGGATTTCGAGCTGGAGCGTCGCGTTCAAGGTGTCGTGCGGGACGGTATCCGTCGCGGTTGGGTTCGTTCGGCTCACGATTGTGCTGAAGGGGGAATTGCTGTTGCCTTGGCGGAATCTTGTATTGCGGGACAGCTCGGGGCTGAGATTAACTTAGGGTTAACGAGTGAGTCTTTAGGACACCGTTGGGATGAGGTGCTATGGGGTGAAAGTGCCAGCCGCATTGTGGTTTCGGTGGCCCAGGAACAAGAGGCTAACTGGGAAGCCTACCTTCAGGCGCAATTTGGGCAAGACGCCCAGGAAAATGCCTTTTATTGGCAAAGGCTAGGACTCGTCAAGAGTAAAAATACGGGTTTCCGTATTTCTACGGGTGACAACCAACTCACTATCAACGCTACGATTGCGGATATGAGCGATCGCTTCTCAACGGCTATCCCTCGACGTTTAACGGTCTAGGTCACTAGCAACAGCGTACAGACGCGATCGCTTGTCGTCTATACGCCCCACCTGAAATTGCGTTCGGCAGACGTGTCAGCATTCTCATCAGGGAGAAGCATCTAGGCACTGTCAAATGCTATTGTTAAAGAATCTTTAAGTTTAGTTAAAATTTCAGAGCAAAGCGTATCGGCTTTGATACACCAGTCTCACTGACTACTGCCGCTATCAGGAGCAAACCTCAGATTATGATGCATCACCAGCCCCTTTCCTCTGACCACCATTCTGCTCAATCAAATGATGGAGCTACCCAGCGACCAGATAAACCAGAGGAAGCCTGTGGAGTTTTTGGCGTCTATGCACCAGGAGAAGATGTTGCGAAACTGACCTATTTTGGTCTTTATGCCTTACAGCACCGAGGGCAAGAATCGGCAGGAATTGCCACCTTTGAAGGAGACAAGGTGCATTTACACAAGAATATGGGGCTGGTGTCTCAGGTCTTCAATGAAACAATCTTGTCTGAGTTGCCAGGGGATATGGGGGTGGGTCATACTCGTTACTCCACCACAGGTTCCAGTCGTATTGCCAACGCTCAACCGGCCCTTGTAGAAACTCGCTTAGGACCGTTAGCGCTCGCCCATAATGGCAATTTGGTAAATACGGTTGAGCTGCGCGAACATTTGCTCAAGCTCGATTGTAACTTTGAGACTACGACAGATTCAGAAATGATCGCGATCGCGATCGGGGCAGAAGTTGATAGCGGCAAAAGCTGGTTAGAAGCAGCGATTAGTGCCTTCGGTCACTGCTCGGGAGCGTACAGTTTAGTTATCGGTACCCCTGTGGGTTTGATGGGCGTCCGCGACCCCCACGGCGTCCGTCCTCTCGTCATCGGTACCTTAGGCACGACTCCTCAGCGTTACGTCCTGGCATCGGAAACCTGCGGCTTAGATATTATCGGTGCAGAATACCTGCGGGACGTCGAACCCGGAGAATTAGTTTGGATTACGGAAGAAGGTATGGCGTCCTTCCACTGGAGTCCAAAACCAGAGCGCAAGCTTTGCATTTTTGAGATGATTTACTTTGCTCGACCCGATAGCATCATGAGCGATGAAACGCTCTACAGCTATCGGTTACAGTTAGGACGCCAGCTAGCACAAGAGTCTTTTGTTGATGCTGACATCGTCATTGGCGTACCCGACTCCGGCATTCCAGCGGCAATTGGCTTTTCTCAATCATCCGGCATTACTTATGCAGAAGGGCTGATTAAAAATCGCTACGTGGGTCGCACCTTCATCCAACCCACTCAATCCATGCGAGAATCCGGCATCCGCATGAAACTCAACCCCTTAAAAGATGTCTTAGCTGGCAAACGAGTTGTGATTGTCGATGACTCCATTGTCCGGGGAACGACCAGCCGTAAAATTGTTAAAGCTTTGCGCGATGCAGGTGCAGCTGAGGTGCATATGCGAATTTCCTCACCACCCGTCACTCACCCCTGCTTCTATGGCATTGATACCGATAGTCAAGACCAGCTGATTGCTGCAACAAAATCAGTAGAAGAAATTGCCATGCAGATTGGTGTCGATAGCTTAGCGTATCTCAGTTGGGAGGGAATGCTCAAAGCGACAGGAGAAGACCCCAATAGCTTTTGCACGGCTTGCTTCACCGGCAACTATCCAATTGCCGTTCCCGAACTGATCAAACGTTCCAAACTCATGCTGGAAAAAGAAAAAGAAATAGTTGTAACAGCCTGAAAGAGCATATAGCTGTTTGCATTTGGATAAGATACAGGGCTGATGGTTTAAAGGTAGAGAGCAGAAGTTAGCTGTACTCCACTCAATCGAGAATCGCTATAGTTTAGATTCCTGCGCTCCACTCAGTGACTCTGAGCGGAGCGCAATTCTATTGAACAACTTTAAAATAGAGAAACAATATAAGTTAAAAAACTATACCTAGCAATGACTTGCCTTGACTATTTCTACAAACTCTTAGCCCGACGGGACTATAGCAGTTATGAACTTAATAAAAAAGGGCGAGAAAAAGGATTTGAAGAGAGCGAAATTGCTGAAGCCCTGCAAGACTTACAGAGTAAAGATTATCAATCTGATGCTCGTGTAGTTGAAAGTATGATTTCTTACTATCAAGGTAAGTATGGAAAATCTGTCATTAAGCGTAAATGCCGGGAAAAAGGCATTTCTGCTGATGTATTTGAGGAAATTTGGCAATTGCAACCTGTGGAGGAAGAAACAGGAGAACTCGATGAATTAAAAGCTAAGGTGATGCGAAAGTATAAAATAGATGATTTTTTTTCTATCGAGCCGAAAACTAAAGCGAAATTGTGGAGCTATCTTCAGTACAGAGGATTTAATCCTAATGATGTTTTAGCTCAGTGGCAGAGA
>DATNPT010000402.1:0-5293 GCA_036703075.1 Chroococcales cyanobacterium | reverse complement strand
ACGCCTGCGTAATTGACTTTATCAAAACGGACGATGACGGGGTAGAGTATGCCACTCTGGTCTACTGTGGCGACAGTACCAACATCTTGAAACCAGTATGATTCTTTTCTGAGAATACGAACTTTAGAACCACGTTGAACCATATACGTTTTTCCCTTGCGTTCTAGTTTTACAGAGTACTACTCGATCAGAGCTGTCTGGTTAATCTAGTTTTTAAGTTTTGTTACTACCAACATCTGAAGCGGTCTTTCAACACACCTCAAACAGGCTTAGAGAGCCTACGGACTGGCTCTCTGGACCGGAAGCACCTACCCCTTTTGTGAAGTTACATCTCTTCAAATTAATCTTTCCAACGTACCTGGACGAAATGTGCAGGGCGTCCCCAGATATCAGAAGTTGGCACAATATCTTCGATCGCTAGGTTAAACGGAATCGCTGTTGTCAAGTAGCGTTGGGCGAGCATCCCCATATCGGGAGCGAGTTGAGTTGCTGTTACCGTGGCAACGCCAAGACCCAACAGTTGGGTAATAGGGCCTCGTGGTAGGAGCAGATGCGTCCCTAGAGCCAATCCAGCCGTCAGAAACATGCTAACTGAAAGATTAGTCCCACAGCGGGGATGAACGGCCAAATCCCATTCTCCACTGGTTAGGCGCTGCAATGCGATCGGGACGGCTCTTCTTAAGTTCGCTAGGCTGGCTGGGCCATAGAGATAAAATCCTTGGTCGGTTGATAATCCGCCTAAGCTCTCGCTATCTAACTGACGAGCCGTGGCTGAGTATTCAGCATGCGTGGCGCGATCTCGTTCATCCAGAACCCATACGGTTGCATGTTCTAAGGCATGTACCTGGCGTAGCATCAAAATTTCTTTCAACCCTGGCACAAAGTTCAGCTGCCTGAGTAAGTCAGTGTCCTGCCTGGGGTGTGGTGCGGCAAAATCAACGCCCCAGAAGTTGCCGACGTGGGCAGAAGCTGTATTGGTCATGGCAGCACTACTCCAAAAGCCAATTTGATGAATAGAGGATTTTTTAACTGTAGCGTCCACGACGAAAAAGCGTTGTAAAGCTTAGTGAACGCAATAACCGGGGGCGCGTTTTCTGCAATCTGCCCTGTCCTGGCTGGAATTTTTAGCGATTTGCTCCGCTTCACGCACTTGTCCGATCGCTTGCGATCGCATCGCGTTCTACCCAACTGGAGAAAAGTAGCGATCGCGGTTAGGGGATGAGCAAGGTAGCTGACGAGTCAACCGAGAAAATTCTGAGATTTATCCAAAATTAGCTGTACAACGTCAGTAATTTTCTCGGTTCCATACGATCGACCTAAAGATAGTCTCAAATAAGTAATCTTTCTATTTCCAGCTCTCAATAAAATTATGCTTAAGTTTAAAGAAACTGCAATGTTAAGTTTAGCCTTGACTTTTAGCTTGCAGGTGAGTTTCGAGGCATCAGTTAGTTCTCAATCTTCACAGGGTTCGCCAGCTAAGCTTGTACAGAATTCGTCTTGTCAATCTCAACAAAGGCAGCTTTTGAACGCTAGTGAAGGGCTACTATATCCTAGTGAGTCTAACTATGCCTTTCAGTATTTTTCTAATTCTCAAGCTTACTCATTGACGACAGCAAAGCAATTTAGTACTCTAGTCCAGAAACCCGGAAAGCAAGTAACTCAAGTAGAATTTGATGAGTTTTTTAATCAACTCATGACTAATTTGCGTTCTTCAGGAGCAGAGGAAAATACAATAAAACGATATGAGTCTCTCCGGCAAGTTTTGAAAAGTAAGTTCAAAACTCTAACCGTCTATCGTGTTGGTCAAATTCAAGTTCAGGTCTACATTACTGGTGTTAATTCTTGTGGTCTAGCTGGCTTAAAAACCATCAGTATTGAAACATAAAGTTTTATAGCAATTCTCAGTTGTGTGTAGTGGAGTAGGAGTCTGGAATTGCCCATTGGTGTCAATTTAACGTTAGCTGGGCGGTTAAAACCGCAGCTACACAAACAAAACCCGCCGACGCGGGTTTCAAACCCCTTGATTTTTCATTAGTCCGCGCAGGCGGACTTGGTTTTTATAGCCGCGAATTCCATTCGCCTGGGCTTACTTGGAACAACACGAGAAAAGGTGCAGATCTACTAGTCATAGGTTTCAATCCCTGATAGGGATTCAGTTTAGTTGGAACCTACTGCGGTCTTTACTGTAGTGTCGGGATTTGTTTCAATCCCTGATAGGGATTCAGTTTAGTTGGAACAGAGCTGGGTAAACGGCTTCCTCTCCGATGCCTACATGTTTCAATCCCTGATAGGGATTCAGTTTAGTTGGAACATCGCTGGCTCCGCTTCGATCGCGATCGCTCCTAAGTTTCAATCCCTGATAGGGATTCAGTTTAGTTGGAACTCGTAGCAAGCGCGCCGCCCGCCGCTTGCTGCACGGATTGTTTCAATCCCTGATAGGGATTCAGTTTAGTTGGAACATCTCATATACGCTGCTATCCGTAAAGAGTTAGCTAGTTTCAATCCCTGATAGGGATTCAGTTTAGTTGGAACAGTGATCGTGGCACCAGCAAAAGATAAAGTGATACAGCTTCCGTTTCAATCCCTGATAGGGATTCAGTTTAGTTGGAACCTAGAAGCTGCCAGAATTTCTCAACTGTATCAAGTTTCAATCCCTGATAGGGATTCAGTTTAGTTGGAACAGCAGGTGCCTGAAAGGCTTGAAGTATATAGTTTTCATGGTTCAGATGCGCGGCTAATAAAAATTTAAGCATTTCAGACTTTAGGCTTTGCAAGACCTAATCAAATAAATCAGCTCAAAACCAGTCTGAGTAAGCTTTTTAGCAAATGCGCGGATGACAAATTGAGGTCAAGATCTTCAAAATCAATATTAGCAAGCCGTTCAGCCATTTTTCAAGCCCCTCGGTAAAAAACACCTACCCATCCGCGCAAATCGTCCTAAGGCTTAAGTTAAAACAAAGCTGCCAAACCTTCTTATCTATTGGGGAATTGTTCTTTATCTGGCGTACCGTTACTGCTGGGTTTATCCTGATTTGCGATCGCAGATTGTCGTTCTAGCCATTGAGTCATACCGTTAGAAAGCTGTGCGAGAGATTCTGCAAGCTGGGGCGAAAGCTCCAAGGGCAAGCTGCCAGAGCGAACGTTGAGGTCGCGTTGAGGAAACGGAATTTCAATTTTGCGATGACGCAGAATCGCCTCGATCCGAAAGTACAGGTCACTCATTATACGAAACTGCTTGCGGGGTTCGGCAATCCAAATTAACAAGTCGAAATTCAGAGCGTTCTCGCCAAATCCCTTAAAAAATACTCTGGGCGCAGGTTCAGCCAGAACATCGGGATGTTCTTTTGCCGCATCAATCAGAGCGCTGCGTACAATACTTAAGTTTGAGCCATAAGCAACACTCACTGGCACCTTTAACCGCGATACAGGACTGTGGTGAGTCCAGTTGACAACTTCGGCTTCGAGAAAGCGGGAATTGGGAACAATGATTGAGAGTTCATCCAGAGTGCGAATTTCTGTACTGCGGACGCTGATACGTTCGACAGTTCCCATCAAATCGCCGACATTAACAAAGTCGCCAACACGAATCGGACGCTCAAAAATCAGTACCAAACCACTGATAAATTCTTTGGCAATTCCCTGCAATCCTAAACCAATACCAACACCTACGACACTAGCAACGATAGTCAAGGAACTGAGGTCGAGTCCCCACAGTTGCAAGACGATAATCGTACCGAGAAAGATCATGCCGTAGGTGGCAACTTGGGCAATGGTTTCCTGAGCAGCACGGCTCATTCCAGTAAAGCTGAGAACGCGCGATCGCAAAAGCTTTTTGACCGTTCCCGCCGAAACTACCACTCCCGTAAATAGACCCATTAAAACGAATAGATCTAAGACTGAGTAAGACGTATTACCCAGAGGAATCAGTTTGGAAACTAAACTGCCAACGATCGCATAAGTAATTTTGCCGCTAAGTTCCCGCGTTTGGGGAAATAAATTCGTGATGTAGAGAACCGCGAACACTAGTAGGGCGACGCGAATGCCAGCCAGAATAATCCGCACGGCAAGCTCGACATTCAGACGTGGACGACGCTCTTGTTCTTGAGAGTCTCTCATCTCCCTAGGAAGCATTGGTTGCAGCCAACGATGCCAGAGCAAACCCAAGGCGTAGCTACAGGTAAGCGCCAGTATGATGTAACCAACGGAAAGTAGTATTGCCTGTCGGATGTACCCGAAACTCCGTTGTTCTTGCGCTTCCTTAATTGCCTGTTCTAGGCGTCCAGCCCAAACCTGAGCTTGCTCCTTCGCCGTTCTTCCCGGTGGGGCATCTTCCGGGGTAACCGTCAGTAAATGAGCGCCATCGATCTTAATAATCGGTAAATTTTGAGATTGATCGATCGTCACTGGTACGAGCGGTTCTGCTGCTTTAATCTTCTGCTGGAGGACGCGATTAGCATCTTCCGCTCGTTCCTCAGCCGTATATCGCCCAGACTGACTAACTACAAACAGCCGCCGTCCATCAAGGATAATCGCAGCAGTGGGAGTGTCTTTCTCTTGAGCCTGAGCTAAAACTGGGGCGATGGATAGCAAGCACCCGATGGCAATCGCCACCGCAGCAATCCGGACAACTAGAGTGACTAGAGACGGGAAGCGTGAGAAGCGATGCATAAAAAGTAGTTGTTATTGGTTGTTAGTTTTTAGAAGCATGGATTTGTTAGCCCCTACTTTCCTGTACAGGGAGCATGGCAGTGCGATGCACTTACACATCGCGAATCGGTGTCAGTTATCTCATCGTCGTTCCGTAGTTATCCGTTCTAGTCTAGGTTATCGTAAAGGAAAACCTATGGCTGAATGAAGTGGAAGCTGTGGGAGACTGAACTCAAAGATAGATAAAAAAACTCCCATATTTAGAGTAGGAATAGCTCTAAATATGAGAGTTTCTCGGAATATTAGTTGGATGGGCATCTTGCCCGTCTTAATTATGCAAAAATAAGATGTTTATTAGCTTATAGTTTAATGTTAAACATTTTTTAATTTAACTAGCACTTATGCCACAGCTTAAAGAATTTAAGATGGAACAATAAGGTGAGGAGCTATTGGAAACAGAGAGGGTAGTAGATAGAGAAATACACCCTGATAATACACCCTAAAATCAGGGTAAGCTCATCTAAATGGGTATAAATTGTACTTGACAAGGAACCGAGAGCTTGATAGAGGAGATAACAAGCAACGTTAGTTTGAAAATCTCCAGGAATACACTCATATGTCTGAGGGCTTTGGAATTGAATCTGTT
>DATNPT010000401.1:0-26087 GCA_036703075.1 Chroococcales cyanobacterium | reverse complement strand
TGCTCATGCCCGTCGCTTTCTAGGCGACATTCTCGATGCCGAGGGACTTCCTGCCGTGCCGATTGTGGCAAGTTCTATGGGAGGTCTGTGGTCGGTTGCCTTTGCACTCTCTCATCCCGATCGAGTGCCACGGTTGGTTTTGGTCGGCGCTCCGGCGGGCATTCGACGCTCTGTGCCGCTCCTGATGCGCTTGGGCACGCTGCCCATCCTGAAGACTATTGTGCGTTCTCAGATGCAGAAACCAACACGCGATAGCACTCGCGCCTTCTGGGCGCAGTTGATGGTAGCCCACCCGGAGCGTCTTGATGATGACTTCCTCGATGTCTCAACGGCGAGTCAAGCCCGCAACGCTTCAACTTGGTTCACGCTGATCGACAGTACGGTAGATGTTCGCGGTATGAAGCAGAAGTTGGTGCTAGGAGATCGCTGGAAGCAACTAAATGTCTCAACGACGTTAATCTGGGGCGAGAAAGACGCATGGTGTCCGCCCGAAGTGGGGGAAGCTGTAGCTGCCACCAACCCGCAACTGAGGGTAGTGCGAATTCCTGACGCGGGACACGCACCGTGGTTTGATGAGCCAGATAGGGTTGTCAACGCAATTCAAGAAGCCCTCGCCGATACTTGAAGTGAGCGGATGCTCTCTAGGAAAATATGCAGCGGTTCTATCAATTCCATAGAGCCACAAAGCCTTAAAATTTCAGGAGAATAGATTTTTCCGAGATGCGATCGCATTTCAGGCAATATAAGAACTGCGATAAGGTCTGACTGGAATCTCTACGATCAACTCTGTTCCTTGCCCAGGTACAGACACACAACGGAGTTGCCCTTTATGCTTTTCAACTACAATTTGGTAGCTAATCGCCAACCCCAAACCCGTTCCACTCCCTACAGGTTTCGTTGTAAAAAACGGGTCAAATACTTTCTTTTGTACCTCCTCACTCATACCCGGTCCATTATCAGCAATCCGAATTATCACCCACTCAGTTGTTAGTAGTTTGTTGTCTGTTGTTTGTTGTTCGGAGTCACTACCTGCTGAAGTGCTAATGGTAATCAGGCGTGGATCGGCTCGCTTTTCTACAGCATCAATTGCATTCGAGAGCAGATTCATAAATACCTGATTGATCTGACTGGCATAGCAGACAACCCTAGGTAATTGACCGTACTCTTTAACCACTTCAATCGCTTTCGTATTCCCTTCGGCGATCAATCGGTGTTGCAAAAGGAGTAGAGTGTTTTCAAGTCCTTCATGGATATCTACAAGTTTTAGTTCCGATTCATTGATTCTAGAAAAGCTTCTAAGCGATAAAATAATCTTCTGGATACGTTCGGCTCCAGTCTGCATCGACTTCATCAGCTTTTGCCAATCTCCTACCAGAAAATCAAGCTCGATCGCAGAAATTATCTGCTGAATTTCTGGTGTAGGTTCGGGATAAGTCCTCTGATAGATTTCAACTAAGCTGAGTAGGTCTTGGAAGTAGACTCTTGCTAGAGCAAGATTGCCGTAAATAAAGCTAACTGGGTTATTGATTTCGTGGGCAACTCCTGCAACCATTTGTCCCAAACCGGACATTTTTTCAGATTGAATCAGTTGCATTTGAGTTCGTTTTAATTGAGCGAGGATGAGTTCTAGCTCTTGTGCCTTTGCTCGTTCTCGCGTCTCCGATTGTCGCAGGGCTTCCTCTACTTTTTGGCGATCGCGAATTTCTTGGGAGAGGCGGGCATTTTGCTCCACCAATTGTTTTTGCAGCGAACGAAGCGCTAATTGATTTTTGATCCGCGCTAAAACCTCTTCACCCTGAAACGGTTTGGAAATATAATCTACGCCCCCCACATCAAAGGCTTTTACCTTATCCCAAACATCATCCAGAGCACTGATAAAAATTACTGGAATCTCTGCTGTGTTCGGGTTGGCTTTGAGCTGCTGACAGACCTCATAGCCATTCATTTGAGGCATATTGATATCCAGCAAAATCAGATCGGGTGGGGCTACCGATACCACTCTGAGCGCTAATTGCCCGCTGATGACTTTGCGGACTTTATACCCTTGCTCGCTCAGCATGGTAGAGAGAAGGCGCAGATTATCTGGGGTATCGTCTACGACGAGAAGATCGGCCCACGGTTCTGATGCCTGGTTGCTATTCATTTCGTATTTCAGCCTCAGTTGACCGAGCGAGTTCTGTCAAACTGATGAGTTCCTCAAGGCGAAAGTTATTGAGCATCTCGCTTAAAGCGCAACGCAAACAGCTAAAGCTTACTGGGATTTGCTCGATTAGCTGGTTCATCAGTTCGTCATCGGCATAGAGGGCCGCTTGATAAAGCTCGTCTATCCAAGATACAGGCATGACAGCCAGAGCATCGGGAGTCAGTCGCTCGACGACAGTGGGCGATCGAAGTAAAGCAGAAGATTGTTCTCCCTCATAAACATAACGTACCCCTAAATGGAGAGCGATCTTTTCTAGTAATGCTTCCTCCCGAAACGGTTTTGGCAGAAAGTCATCGCAGCCTGCTTTGAAGATGACATCTCGCTGCTCCTCAAACGCACTGGCTGTCAGAGCAATAATAATCGTATCCCGAGCTTGGGGAGTTTGCTTGATCTGTTGAGTTGCCTCATAGCCATCCATAACAGGCATGAGGATATCCATACAAATCAGATGCGGCGACCAGCTTTCCCAAAGAGCGACTCCCTCCTGACCGTTTGTGGCCTCGCGTACCTGAAAACCGACGAATTCGAGCATTTCAACCAAAAGTTGGCGATTTTCCACAACATCTTCAACCACCAAGATACGATAGTCCGGTTGGTTAGGCTCTAAGCCCATGACCCGTCGTTGGCTCGAACTGGGTTTTTCCTCCACCGCATCGACCACGCCAACTTGGATATCAAAGCTAAAAATGCTGCCTTGACCTAGGGTACTGCTGACTGCAATCTCTCCACCCATGAGACGCACGAATTGTTGGCTAATGGGTAGACCTAAACCAGTACCTTCTGTCGATTGGCGACCTGTTTCGGTCTGGAGAAAGGGGTCAAATAGGATACCCAGTTCCTCTGGAGAGATACCGGGGCCCGTGTCTCTCACGGCAAAGAAGAGGGTTGTTGGTTGTTGGTTATTGGTTATTGGTTGTTGCTCTAGACCCCATTCTCTCGGTCCAATACCCACTTGTAGGGTAATGCTACCCGTTTGAGTGAATTTGATCGCGTTACCTAGCAGATTGAGCAAAACTTGACGGAGTTTTCCTTCGTCGGTCTGGACGTACTGAGGCACATCTGGGGTACGTTCAAACAAAAGCGTTAAGTTCTTGGAACTGGCTTTGAGTCGCAGCATCTCTTCTAAAGAGTCGAGCAGGCGATACAAATCGAAGCTATTTTCATTGAAAGTGACTTGACCCGCTTCGATTTTGGACATTGACAAAATGTCGTTGATCAGTTCCAGCAGGTGTTCGCCACTGCGATTGATGATGCCTAAATATTCGATCTGTTCGGCTTTGAGAGAGCGATCGCGAATTACAATCTGAGTAAAGCCCAAGATCGCATTCAGGGGAGTCCGCAGCTCGTGACTCATCTTGGATAGAAACAGGCTTTTGGCACGGTTTGCCGCTTCTGCCTCCAGTTTGGCTTTCTCTAGCGCTTGATTTTGCAGGGCGAGTTCTTGACGTTGTTGTTTCTCCTGTTCGAGCAGTTTAGCTTGAGCGATCGCAATTCCCACTTGAGCTGCCACAGCCTCCATGAGTTCGATTTCCTCCTCGCGCCACTGACGGAAGCGATCGTATTGATGAATCGCAATTACCCCATTCGGCTTGCCACGATAGGAGGTACGCACGGCGAGCATCGACTTTAAACCGAGTTGATGGCACAGGGATGAAGCGGCTTCTAGTAAGGGGTCTGCGTACACATTATCAGAAGCGATCGCCGAGTCTTGGGTTAAGAGTAACTGAACGTGGGGATTGCCCAGTACCGGAATATCTAAACTTGAAATTGATTCGATTCCCGATTGCTCATACTCTGCAACCAAAGGAATTTGAGGAATTGGGCGGTCGATGTACGTGTGCAGCAGGCAGCGATCGGCCCCAAAGGCTTGGCCAACTTGGGTGACTGCGGTTTGAAAGATTCGCTCTGACTTTAAGCTCGACCGAATCTCTTGAGTAATTTGTCCCAAAAGCAGCGCTCGCTGCATTTGACGTTCCAGCGCTGCTTTGGCGGTTGTAATATTGAGTTGTGCAATCTTGCGTTCTGTGATGTCCAGGCAAGAGCCAATATATCCAGCAAAGCTGCCATTCGGTGTAAACCTGGGCTTACCGAGATCGACAACCCAACGGTATTCGCCATCAAAACGCAGCAGGCGGTATTCCATCTCGAAACTCTCGCGAGCTTCAAAGGCTTGGCGATAAAGCTCTATGCAGCGTTGCCGATCGTCAGGATGAACGTCAAACCAGCCAATGGCTAACTCTTCTTCCAAGGTGTGGCCCGTAAATTCCAACCAAGTCTGATTGAAAAACGAACACTTACCATCGATTCCAGATACCCACAACATTACTGCCGTGCTGTCAGCCATCGTGCGGAAGCGTTCTTCACTCTCTTTGAGGGCATCCTCCGCTTGCTTGCGATCGCTAATGTCGGTTTGAACCCCGATAAAGTGAGTTAAACGCCCAGTGGCGTCTCGAACAGGGGTAACGCAGAATTCACTCCAGAACAACGTACCATCGCGGCGAGTGTTCTGTAGCGTCACTTGAGTTTCTCTCCCTTGAGCGAGTGCATGTCGTAGTTCTTCCAGCGTTGTCGGTGCGGCATCAGTTCGATCGCAAGGACGACAGGGAGTGCCAATCATATCTGCTTCTCGATAACCCGTCATCCGCTCAAACCCCGAATTGACATAAATAATCGGGTTGCCAGGAGCTTGAGCATCGCTGATCGCAATGCCGTTTTTGGACGCAGAAATTGCTCGTTCTAACAGGAGCAGGCGCTCTTGGGATCGCTTGCGATCGGTAATGTCGCGTTGTACGGAAACCCAATGCGTAAAGCTGCCCGTCTCATCACCCACTGGCACAATCTCCAGCTCTATCCAAAACTCAGAACCATCTTTACGGTAGTTCATGAGTTCCACTCGCACTGACTGCCAAGTCTCAATCGCGTGGCGGATTTTGCGGAGTTCAGCGCGATCGGTTTTAGGCCCTTGCAACATGCGAGGCGTTCTACCTATAGCCTCTTCCGGGCTATAGCCTGTCATGCGCGTGAAGGCTTCATTGACATAAATAATCTTCGGACTCGGGCCGGTAACTGGCTTGGCTTCAGCAATAATGATGGCATCATTAGCATTGACCACAGCCGACTCCAACAAGCGCAAGCGCTCTTCTGAGTGTTTGCGCTCGGTAATATCACGTCCCTCGGGTATCAGCAGCACCACTTTGCCACGTTTATTGAAGACGGGTTTGATCGAGAAGTCGATTGTAATTACCCTATCCCCAACGCCTCTGATATCAACCTCATAACGCACAAACTCACCCGATGCCGCCTGCTCTATCGCCTCCCTCAGTTGTTGCTGTTTGGGCGAGAGCGTGAAAGGTTGTGACTTGTCCTGGGTTTGAGGTGAGGCGTTCTCCCCGTCTCCCTCCCTCCACCAGAACGTTTGCCAAAACGGCAATCCAGCAACATCAGGGAGTGCAATACCCGCAAAGTTCAATGCTGTTTGGTTGGCATCCAGGAGGGTGCCGTCGGGTTTGAGCAATCCGGTAAACTGAAAGCTATTGTTAAAAATGGCTCGAAATCGCCGTTCGCTTTCCTCCAGTGCCAATTCCCGCAGTTTGCGATCGTTAATATCTTCGACGATCGCGACAATGAATTGAAACTCTCCCTTCGCATTGCGAACCGCAGACAGGGTTAAACGTCCCCAGAAGATATGACCATCCTTACGGATATATCGCTTTTCCAACTGGAAGGAGTCTCGCACGCCGTCGATGACATCCTGGGTGAGCGTGAGATCGCGATCGCGATCGTCCGGGTAAGTAATATTCGGAGAATCAGGACTTTGCATCTCGGCTTCGCTGTAACCGAGAAAGGCTTCTAGGGTGGGATTTGCCATGATTACCTTGCCATCGGCACCTGTAATCCCAATGCCTATGGCTGCACTTTGGAAAATTCCTCTAAATTGTGCTTCGCTCTTCCGGAGTGCTGCCTCGGCCCATTTGCGATCGGTGACATCGCGCACGATCCGGAGTGCTTCATCAGCACCACTTCTGACAAACCTCGCTTCATAGCTGTGAACGCCGTCAGGCTTGAGTAATTCATACTCATATGTCTGGAGTTCTCCAGTTTCTACCGCCGTTCGCAGATGAGCGAGAACGTCCTGTTTGAGCGTTTCAGGCAGCAAGCGATCGCGCAAGTTGCTACCAATGAGAATTTCAGGCGGTGCTAATAACTTGCCCTCTTTGGCTTGGACATCTAAATACGTTCCATCCACTCGCTGGCGGAAGATGACATCAGGAATCGCATTGAGTAAGGCGCGATTGCGCTCTTCCATTTGCTTGCGTTCTGTAATATCGCGGAACGTCACGGCAAAGCCATCACCTAACTTGACAGCAGCAATTTGCAGCCACAGCCGTACTTTTTCATCGGCATAATAAACTTCTGTCTGAAGTGGCTCTCCCGTTTCAACGACGCGAACATACTTTTCAAATAAGTCCGTTTGGCGATGCTTGGGCATTTCTACTAACAATTGCTTACCTACTAAGTCGCTCTCTTGACGACCTAGTATGGTTTCGGCGGCTGGGTTTTGCAAAAGCCAAATAAAATCGATGATGTTTCCCTGATTATCTCGAAGTGCAGAAAAAGCGGCCACTCCATCTAGACAGCTATTTAACACACCTGCTAGCAGGCGACGCGACTGTCGTAGCGCTTCAAGTGTGGTGGTTATTTCTGTAATATCGGTATAAGTCCCAATCAGACGATTGACCTGTCCGTCAGCATCTTTGAGGTGAAGAGTGCGCGACAGGATGTGGACGGTGGAACCATTTTTATGACGGAATCGTTGAGTCGATTCGTAGCGAGAAATGGTGTCAGAATCGCTACCTTCAATCAGTTTGGATGGAATAATTCTGTCTTCAGGAAAGGCGAGGTTTGCCCAAGAAGAAATATCATTAGGGAGTTCCTTATCGGAATAGCCAAGCATCTGTTTGCAACGGGGAGAAATATAGAGGTCGCCCGATTCTATGTTCCAGTCCCAGAAGCCATCGTTGCTGGCCTGACTGACTAATTTCAACCGTTCTTCGAGCGTTTGGCAATGCTTGGCAGCAACTTTTCTTTGAGCGGCTTCACGAACGCGATCGCGAATTTCTTGTTGCAGTTGTTGGTTTTGTTCTTTTAGCTGCTTTTGTAAGCGTTTGAGCTGAATTTGTTGGTTAATCCGAGCTAATATTTCTTGTTTTTTAAAGGGTTTTGTAATATAATCTGATGCTCCCACCTTGAACGCTTGGCTAATATCCATCGACTCAGATAGAGGCGTCATCAAAATCACTGGAATATCTCTGGTTTTTGGTGAAGATTTCAGGTGATGACATGTTTCAAATCCGTCTAGTTCTGGCCCGATCGCATCTAATACGATGAGATCGGGCGATACCTTTTGCAACTTTCTAATGGCACTTTTGCCAGTCTTTGCCACTAAGACGTTAAAACCCGACTCTTGCAAGAGGCTAGACAGCATCTTGAGACTTGTTGGCTGGTTATCAACAATCAAGATGTTGCTGCTCTGTTGTGCCGTTAACATTGTTATTGCTCGGAACTATATTTTTCAACAAGTTGCACGTTTCTTCTTCGTCCCTGGTGCTAATGCAGCAGGGCAAAAATAAATTACCACCCGAATTTCCCTTGCCCCTTGCGCCCCTGCTTAGATAGAGGTGGTCATTTTGCCTTGATGCACGAGTTGCAGTAGCTTGTAGGCAAAGACAACCTGGTGTAAGAAGGCTTTTATGCAGGAGGCTCCAAGGTAAGAAAGCTTTTTACCCTTTTTCAACTGGATAGTTATTTGAGCCACGCTGCACTAGTTAGGGAGTCTCTTGCTTCAAGCTGGTAGATTGAACGTCAACACTCTCGATGCCCCTGATTTGGTAGCTTGCTATAAAGTAGTCACTTCACGCGACAGGCAGGACTATCTAATCCATCCGTTTGGTCGCTGTTCGTCGTAGATGCTTTGGAAGGTGCCGCGATCGAGATTACTCCTCAATAGTTCTGTCTTTTTTCTAGCAGTTCTTTCGACTACATGGGTTTTGACCAGTAATCTAGATAGCAATTTGAACAAAGACCGTCCGTATTTGAAGTCCCTGATGTTCTGATATAGCAACGGACCTATCGGTTAGGACATTATATTTTGCTGTAAAGGGAACGGGGAACAGGCAACAGAAAAATGTCCTAACAATTGTGGCGACTGCTATAACTATTCACCTTGGTGACTATCAGCAGCCAGTAGAGGCGCTCCTCATGAGGAGCACCTCTACTCCTATTTTTCCCTATTTATTCTTCGTTTGGGCTTTCGCTTGCTCCATGGCAATTTCTTTAAACGCTTGGTACGAACTGATATTTGAAGCCCCTTCGATTGCCTTGACGGCTAAATCCTGAACTTGTTTCAATGCAGCATCCAACTGTTTAGAGAGGTTTTGGATGCGTGCGTCCTGATTTTGGATAGTCTGTTCGAGAGACTGAATTCTTAACTCGTAGAAACGCTTGTTGCCTTCTATATCCTTGTTCTGCAAATCTGCCTTCACTTTGACTTGGTAGTTGGCAATCCCTTTCCCCTCTTCTTTTGCTTTTTTGATTGCCGCTTCTTTTTCCTTCTCAAAAGCTTCTACTTTGGTTTTGAGTTCTGCAAAGTGCGTTTCTCGTTCGGCGATCGCTTTTTCCCGCTCAGCCCATTGTTTTTCTTGCTCTTGCTTAGCCTCTTCCAGTTGCTTGTACAAGCTGTTTTGATTCTGTTCGTATCGATCGCGATCGAGGCTACGCCGAAGCCCTAGTTCATATTCATACTCCTGAACATCCCGTTGTCGTATCTTCCTGTGTTCCTCGTTCCGTTCGGCAAGCGATCGCTTGTAATCTTCTTGCTCTTTTTCCCAAGCTTTCCTCAACTCCTGAATTTCTTGCTCAGACGCTTCACGTCGTTGATTCAGTTCTTCTTGAAATGCTTTAGAGCTGTCTTCGTAAGCTTGGATTAAATTATTTAGCGTATCTTCTGCGATTTCGTCTAAACCGTGTAGTTCCTGAAGCTGCTGGGTTTCCTCTGTTATAGAACGCTGAATTTCTTCTAGCTTAGCCGCTTGTGAAGTCAATTTCTCCGATAACTCACTCACCGCACTCCCAAACCCAGATTGCAGCTTAGTGAGACTATCAATCGTATCCATCAGTTTGTCGGTTACAGTCGGTTTTTGGCTGATTGTTTCTCCTGATTGATGAAGTGATTTCTCTAAATTTACCGGTGATTGAGCCTTTTTTTCTTTCTGAAGCTGCTTGAGTTGTAGCTCTAACGCTTTACGCTCTTCTAGCAATGTATCATAAGCTTCTAGAATCTGAGATTTGGTATTTTTATCACTGGGTTTACTTGCCATGAAAAGAACCTCTAATGTAATGATTGAGAGAAAACAGCAACTGTAAATGTAGTAGAGAAGAGAAGTCTATTGGTTGTTCAACTCAGCTCTTAACTTTCTCTTGCACATTAATAGTTGATGAATTCTCAAAAGCTCTCATGGCAAGTGTCTGTGCTTGTTTTAGCGCTTCTTGAAGTTGACTAGAGAGGCTTTCAATTTGTCCGATTTGGGTTTGAATACTCTGCTCCAAAGACTGGATTTTAAATTCATAACCTTGTTTGGTTGCTTCCCACTCTTTCTCAAGTAAGTCAGCTTTGACTTTAGCGTCTTGGTGTACTTCTTTAATTGCCTCTTCTCTGGCTTTTTTCACAGCTTCATCCAATTCAGCCGGGAATGTATCGACTTTCTGTTGATATTCTGTCGAAAGTGGTTGGTCTTCAGCCAAACGTTGTTCTCGTTCTGACCATTGCTTTTCTTTATCTCGATTGGCGGCTTGCAGTTCCCTCTCTTGCGTGCGTTTTATCTCCTCGTACTCATCGACCTCAATCTTACGTTTGCGTTCTAATTCATATAGATAATCAGCCTCTTGACGTTGTCGTTCTTTAGTCAATAACGCAGCTTGCTCTTGAATTGTGCTTTCAAATTCTTCCTGCTCTTTCTCCCAAAGCTTGCGCTGTTGAGCGCTATCTTTTTCGATAGCGTCCCGTTGGTTTGCTGCATTTTGATCCAGAGTTTTGATGTTCTCCTGGTGTTCTTGGGTTAGCAGGTGTAGAGCATCAGCAACGATGCGAACTTGTTGAAGTGCCTCTAGGTGTTGAGTTTCAATCGCGATCGCTTTTCTGAGTTCATCTAGTTTAGATACTTCTAGCGTAAGGTTTTCTGACAATCCCTTGACAATATTGCCAAACTCTAGTTGCAAGTCAGCAAGACCTTTAACAATGCTATCGATCGTGTAAGTCGATGCAGCTTCTAGAATTTGTTTGTTCTTCTCTTTTTCGGCTTCCTCTTCTTTCGTGGCGATTTTTGAGTCAGTTGTTTGCCGATTTGTAAGGATTTGCTGAAAGGCTTTGAAAATCTGGTTTCTACTGTCTTTGATGGCAACCACGATTGTTCTCCTTACGGGATATTCAACAAGCAATAGCAAACGAAGTACAGGTAATCGAAATCTGGCGTCTACTATTTCCTCAAAGGACGCCGAAATGGGAGAAGTTTTTCGCTTAGCTGCTTTGCCTAATTACACGAGACTGTGCTGAAGCCCAGGCGTTACACTGGCCCGATCGCGCAACAACTCGAACAAAGCACCTTCCAAGTAAGCTCAACTCCCACGACGCAACGATTTCAGCTACTTAGGCACTTATTTATGGTTTAGAACAAATGTTCTACTGCAATATACTCAAACTGAAGCGCGATCGTCAAGAGCTGGACATCCAAATGGCGATCGCGCTTGAGACAGGCTGAGATGATTAAACTCATCCCCATGAGGAGATAAAGAGATATAGGGGTTTATAGATGCGGATTTGGTATAAGCTGCGATGCGATCGCATCGAGAGATAGCTCAAGGATTTACCACGTTGTCCTTTGAGGATCGACCTCCATAGGCGAGAAAATACTTTTTCTCCGCTCCTAACTAATCTTTTGAGTACAGTAAGTTTTCAATAACTTACCCAGTTCTGAAATGCCTCGATCTATATCCTCACTATTGTGAGAAAAATTCAAACGCATAGCTGGATAGCCCTTTTGATCTGGGAAAAATGCGGTGCCACAGCCGACAAGAACTTTGCGAGATAAGGCATCTTGACAAAATGCTTGTATCGGAAGATCTTCTGGCAGATGCACCCAGAGAAATAAACCCCCTTTTGGTATTGTCCAAGAAATTTCTAGAGGAAAGCAACGTTCCAAAGCTTGAAGCATCGTATTGCGACTTTCTAGATTTTGGATTCGCAGACGACTGAGGTGGCGTCGGTAATAGCCTGAAGCCAGATACTCACTAACGACTGACTGCGAAACGGTCGAGACATGGAGGTCGTGGAGGAGTTTCTGCTCCACGATAGAGCGATACTGTTGACCTGTAACTACTAAGTAACCAACTCGTAATCCCGGCATGAGCGTTTTAGAAAAAGTGCCGAGATAGGTCACTAAATCGTGCTTGTCTAATGCTTTAATTGGAGCTGGAACGGGTTCAAAATTCAGCCCTTCGTAGGCATTATCCTCTAAAATTGGACACTCATAGCGTTCGGCCAAAGCTAGGAGTTGTTGGCGATGAGTTTGAGAGGTAGTTAAGCCAGTGGGATTGTGGAGAGTACTGACAGTGTAAATGAGTTTTGGACGACAACTGTGGAGGTATTTCTCTAATAACTCTAGATTCATCCCCTCCGCTGTCATGGGAATACCAATCACTCTCGCCCCTAAGCTGTGGAGAGTCGCGATCGCGCCGTGATAGGTAGGAGATTCCACAACTACCCAATCTCCTCGTTGTACGTAATGGCGAATCACCAAAGATAGCCCTTGCTCGGAGCCATTGGTAATAATCAGATTATCTGGAGACGCTTCTAATCCCTGTTGCACTAACATTTGAGCAATCTGATAGCGCAGGGTTTGTTGTCCTTGAGGAAAATCATACTGAAACAAGCGCTCGGCCGCTTGCATCAT
The DNA here is from genome assembly GCA_036703075.1 of Chroococcales cyanobacterium. GTDB lineage: Bacteria > Cyanobacteriota > Cyanobacteriia > Cyanobacteriales > Coleofasciculaceae > DATNPC01. The sequence goes on along the minus strand of DATNPT010000401.1, from coordinate 13,880 downwards.
CGCTCGTCTGGCCAGTCGCCGTACATCCTCTAAGCTGGGGATACGAGGGAAGCCAGAGCTAAAATCGATCGCTCCTCCCTGTTTTTGCACTTCGAGCGAGGCGACATACTGCTCGAAGAACGAACTGTTTCCGTACTCTTGGATAATCACATCTTGGGTGGGAGCGAAGGTTGATTTAGCTCCCACCGACGCGATCGCTTTATTGCTAACAAAGTACCCAGATCTCTCGCGAACATAGATCAGTCCTTCCGCTTCCAGAGCGCTGTAAGCCTCAAGTACAGTTAACTTATTGACTTGCACAGTTTCAGCTAGAGCGCGAACGGAAGGCAGGCGTTGTCCGGTTTGCAGCATCCCAGCTTGAATTAGGTTGCTGAGGCGATCGCGGATTTGCAGATAGATAGGTTTTGAGGAGTGCCGATTTAAGGGGATTTTCACAATGCCGTACCAAGCGAGGATTACAGCAGCATAGTATTGGCAGTATAGGCGATTTTCTCAAGTCTGAACTAGGACAGATTGAAGAAATTTAAACAGTACAGAAAATTGTACTAATTGAAGTTGAGGCATCTGCACCTTCTCAATGCTCCAGTATTCAATCAAGGTGGAGTGAAATTGACACCGTCAGGATTGAGGCTTTCTTGACCTTTGAACGACCATCAGTAGAATTTGTGCATAAGTTCTAACTATTTCGGGGTTGATGAGCGAGCGATCGCCGATCGCTGATTAATCAATGGTTTTTAGTGTGAGTGTTGAGGAGTGAAGAATCATGCAAGAGTTCAAGCAAGCGACTGGTATCACACCCAAGCCGCGTGAAGAGGTTCTAAAAAGGACTGGCGATTTTTCTGGTGGACTGTGCCAACGCGCTTGGGTAGAAATCGATCGCGCCGCTTTATCCCATAACGTGCGGCAACTCAAGAAACTTTTAACGCCCGCCACTCAATTAATGGCCGTCGTAAAAGCAGATGCCTACGGCCACGGTGCGATAGTGGTTGCCCGAACTGCCTTAGATGCGGGCGCAGGTGGACTGTGTGTGGCTACATTACAAGAGGGGATTCAACTGCGGGAAGCGGGAATTGAGGCAGCGATATTGCTGTTGGGCGCGACGAATACTCCCGAACAAGTTCGCGCGATCGCTCATTGGCAATTGCAACCGACGCTGTGTACTCCCCAGCAAGCCCTGGTTTTTTCCGAAACGCTAAGCGAACTCAACCAAACACTACCCGTACATCTCAAATTAGACACGGGAATGTCGCGATTGGGAATGCCCTGGCAAGAGGCAAGGCAGTTCGTCCAACTCGTACAGCAGTTACCCTACCTAAAAATCGAGAGTGTCTATTCCCATCTCGCGACAGCAGACAGTCCCGATCCAACGGTGATGAGACTGCAACATCAACGGTTTGAGAATGCGATCGCGCAACTTCATGAGGCTGGAATTCAGCCACCTCGTCTGCATCTAGCCAACTCTGCTGCTACCTTAACAGACCCCGCATTGCACTACGATTGGGTGCGCGTAGGACTCTCCCTGTATGGTCTTTACCCAGCCGAACATTTACGGAGTACGGTTAACCTCAAGCCAGTGATGCAAGTGAAAGCACGAGTGACACAGGTCAAAACTATTCCCCCTGGCACTGGTGTTAGCTACGGCTATCAATTTATTGCCGATCGCGAAATGCGTCTTGCTGTAATCGGTATTGGCTACGCTGACGGCGTTCCTCGCAACCTCTCCAACAAAATGACGGTCTTAATTCGGGGTCAAAAAATGCGGCAGATCGGAGCAATTACGATGGATCAGCTAATGCTTGATGTTAGCAGCATTCCTGACTTACAGACTGGGGAAGTGGTGACGTTAATTGGACAGGATGGAGATTTTCAAATTTCAGCGGATGACTGGGCTGAATCTCTAGGAACGATTTCCTGGGAAATTCTTTGTGGGTTTAAACATCGATTGCCGCGTGTAACTGTCGGAGAAGGGATGAAGAGATAAACAATCTCGTTTTTCAAGACTGAGTTTTCGTTACTAGTTAGTGGTTAATGGTTAGTGGTTAGTGGGATTCATACTAACCGCTAACACCTCGCCGCTATTCTTCCTATGCTTTACCCGTATATCCTGGAAGCTTAGTTATTGTAGGCTTGCTTTCAACCTTTTGTCTTTACTTTAATTTCAAAAAAGTTGGCTTTATATATTTTTTTAGTAAAGGTAGAGAAAAATCTACAAATCAAACAATGGCGTATACATTACGCCACACTTCTGCTTTGAATACTGAGAACAGTACACTTCTTGCATAAGTGGTAAAGCTCCCAGAGATACGTAGCACTGCTACATCACAACAATTAACTTAGCAAGAGATCGAGTAGCGTTCAGTTGAAAAGGTAGGGGATATGAGTACAGTGCTTGTGGTGGAAGACAGCCTTACCCAACGGGAGGTAATCAGAGTTCTTCTCGAACAGATAGGACTAAAGGTAATCTTTGCTGTTAATGGTATTGAAGCACTGTCTCTAGTTGAGACTCATTGCCCTCATGTCGTGATTTTAGATATTGTCATGCCTAAAATGAATGGTTACGAAGTTTGCCGTCGGATTAAAGGCAATGACAAAACTCAGAATCTTGCTGTGGTGATGTACTCCACTAAAAGTGAAAAATGTGATTTTTACTGGGGTAGCAAACAAGGTGCTGATGCCTATGTTTCCAAGCAGGGCCAGCTCCAATCACTGGTTAATACGGTAAAGCGGCTTTTACCAAAAACCGATACTGCTCAAACAGCAGATAAGGTGTCAAGGCATCAGTAACAGTCAGAATTGATTGCTCGAATAAAAAAAACAGCGCACAAGGCAACGGGGTTTTAGGTAATGGGTAATCGGGACAAGAGTTACTAATACTCATTACCTATTCCCAAAATCGGCGGGCAAGGGGGGTTACTCCTTGGGCTTGGGAAGCCCCTAGTGCTCTTCCAGCAAAACTAGGGGGAATTCACGCAAAATTGAGAGTGTACAGAAACGCGATCGAAGAATCTCCGGCTTGGTTAGAGTGCAAAGACTTGACGGTTGCTGCTATGGTGATTGAGGCAGAAATCGACTCTCTGGAAGCTGAATTAGACGCCTTTATCTACTGTTAACAGAGGAGTCAACAAGCTTTATAAGTTAGATTCTAAGCGCTCCCAAGCGTTAAAATTTGGTCGTCAAATCTAGGAAAAAAGCAGGTTGCCAATGACTTTTTTGGGTATTGAGCTTTGTGCAGCATCATTCCCTACATTGGAGGATGTAGCACAATGGTTTAAGTTCGATCCAGCAAAATGGTTTAACCTAAAGCTGATTGATTTGGGCTTTCAGGTTGGCACAAAAATGTTGTGGGCGCTTGTCATCTTACTGCTCACCCGCTACGCAATTAAGCTGGTTGGTCGTTTCACGCGCAGAGCGTTTACTCCGGTCGATCCAACATTTCGCAAGTTCTTGGTTCAGGCTTCGGAAGTCTTGACTTTGTTAATTGGCGTAGTAGCTTTCTTGAATGCGTTGGGGATTCAAGCCGCCAGTGTGGTGGCTGTGGTGGGAGCGGCTGGTTTAGCAATCGGCTTAGCTTTGCAAAGTACTTTATCGCATTTTGCTGCTGGCGTAATGCTGCTGAACCAACGCCCGTTTGAGGTAGGTGATTTTATTGAAGCATCATCTGATGTCAAGGGTGTGGTGGATGCGATCGGCATCTTCTCAACTACGCTGGTTACGCGGGATAATGTCAAGATTACCGTACCCAATAACAATCTTTTCAGCGGCGTCTTGAAAAATACGACGGCGCTGGGGACGCGGCGGGTAGATATAGAGGTTGATATTGGCGATCGCCCAATTGAACCGACGATGATTTTGCTTTTATCCTTGGTACAACACCATCCCCTGGTTTTAGATCGTCCTAAAACGACTTGCTATGTATCTTCTATTTCGCCCATGGCAACAACGCTATCGTTACGCCCTTGGTGTACGACTGAAGCCTACGAACAAGTGCGATCGGAAATCTTGCAGGTAGTCCAAGAAACACTTCGAGAAGGAAATTCATCCGACACAAATGAGTCAGCGCTGATGGACGATCCTTGGGATAGCGGTATCTGATAAATTGTTGTGCATGCAGTCTGCACAATCTAGGCTTAGAGCTTCTGTTCGTCATCAATGGTCAACGGTCAGTTGCAACGGACAACCGACCGCTGACAAAAAGTTCTCGATGTGAAGCAAGCCGATGAAATGTGCGGTGAGCTTACGAGTTGGGAGCACCGAAACCCTATAATCTGTTGCTGGGAAAGCTAGATTGACCCAGCAAGCAGTTCAGTGTGAAGCCTAAAGGCATTTATGCGCTAGCTTGTGCCAACGTTTTAGCCGGTTGTTCGATCAACTGGGTGTAAAGGTCGCTCAGCTGACGGGCTACGCCATCCCAACTGAACATGTCCTCTACCCGCACTCTTGCTTGTTGACCGAGTTGGTTTCTCCATTCGGGATCGGAGAGGATGCGGTCAATCGCTTGAGCAAAGGCAGCGTCATCTTTCGGGGGTGCCAGTAGACCTGTTTCTTCGGAAACGACGGTAAATTGCAGCCCACCGACATCGCTGGCAATAACCGGCGTTCCACAGGCCATCGCTTCAATGGCAACCAACCCGAAGGGTTCGTAGTGGCTGGGAACAACGCAGACATCTGCGGCCGTGTAGTAAGCAGGCAGAATGTCATCGCTTAAGCGTCCGGGGAAGGTGACGATGTCTCTCATGCCGAGTTCATCAACAATCTTCTCGATCCGCTCCCGCTCTATGCCATCGCTTTGACCGGGGCGAGAACCACCACCGATGATGAGCTTCACGTTCTTGTGGCCCCGCAGTTGCGACTGAGCAACTGCCCGTACCAGGGTTTCAATCCCTTTACGCTCGTCAAACCGTCCAACATAGAACACTAGCAGTGCGTCTGGATCGACACCGATCGCAGCACGCGCGGCTTGTTTGTCAACGGAGCCAAACCGGTGAATGTCCGTGCCACAGGGAATGATATCGATGTTCCCTTTGGTGGAAACGAGCGATCGCATATGGTCTTTTTCCTGAGGGCTAGTTGCCACAATGCTATCGGCAGTTTCTAGCACGGTTTTTTCCACATTCAAGCGGGTGCTAGCAATCATCGGGATCGTGTTAATCGACTTGTATTTCACGGCTCCCAATGAGTGGTAGGTATGAACCTGCTTGAGCGGTTGACGCTTCTTGAGTTCCATTCCTACCCAAGATGAGATCCAGTAGTTGGTATGAACCAGGGGATACTGAATGCCGTTTTGTTTTTGAAACTTAATCAGTTCCTCAACAAACGTGCTGGCATATCCAAAGATCTCATCTCGCGGCACAAATGCCTCTGGACCCGCCTTTAAACGAATGGTCCGACAATGCGGACCATGTTCAACGATTTCGGGTTGTTCAGCACTCGCTTTTCGAGTAAACATATCAACGTGCCATCCCAGATGGGCAAGAGCTTCACCCACATGACGCACGTAAACGTTCTGTCCTCCAGCTTCTTCTTTGCCGATTTCCACGGCAGGATCGCCGTGAACGGAAATTAAAGCAATGTGCTTTTTATTTGTAGTGTCCATATGTTCGTGTTCGTTTAGTCCTGGATTTTGACGAAGGTTAGGGCGGACTGGAAGTCTATTTCTGACCCTCTTGGTTCTTCCGCTAAACTTTCTTCAATTTTATTGAAGAAATGTTGCGCGTCAAGACCAGTTGACTGTAATCAGTCCTTGGGGAGATATTGGTTCCAGCCTGCAAGCTTCAGAGTTTACGGAGATAGTTGCCGCCGATCGCGTTCTAGCTTCGCAATCTTTCCCCTCCTGATGTCTAGGAATGATTCACTGTTCAACCAAACCTTAAGATCGAATGGACTAGTTTTTTCTCTTTCCTCAGGAAAGTACAAAAAGTATAACATTATTCAGGATTTTAGTTGCAAATTGTAAAGATAATTTCCACTCTCTGATGCTCAAACCAGCACAGGAACGAGAAAAAGCTGGCATCCATCTAAGAAAACTTGTCAAAGGCAGCAGAAACTCAAAAAAAATCTGTTATGATGTCAAAGCGCCAGCTTGGAGAGGTGGCTGAGTGGTCGAAAGCGGCAGATTGCTAATCTGTTGATAGGTTCGTAAGGCCTATCCGAGGGTTCGAATCCCTCCCTCTCCGTATTTATAAAAACTTAATTGATAAGAACTGATCGAGCTTTACTCTGATTTTCTCTTCACTGTTGGAGTACTGCTCGTTGCAAAATGAGCAGCATCAGTCTATCTATCCGTAGACAGAAGATAAAATTAAAACTTGATTTATTCAATTTGAATCTACTTAGGGAAAGTAGAGAAGTGAAATATTCATATGAGTAAGTTCTCTTTAGTCAATCGCCCTACACCTCGTTTTGCTATTGCCTTAACTCTTACTAGCTTGGCCGCCAGCTTCCTGGCAACCGCTTGTAGCGATGGAAAGGGAGGAACCGCGGCTGGTGGAAATACCGTTAAAATCGTCTCCAGTCTGCCCATGACCGGAAGCGCACTGGGTCAGACTCAAACCATTGTCAATGGGATCAAACAAGCTCTCGAGGAAACCAACTCAACCGCTTGTGATGGCAAAATCAAGATTCAATACGACGCATTAGACGACGCTACGGCCGCTGCTGGGAAATGGGACTCAGCGCAAGAAATCTCCAACGCCAACAAATCTGTCGCGGATAAATCGGTTGTTGCCTACATTGGTACGTTCAACTCCGGGGCGGCTAAGCTATCGATCCCCATCTTAAACAAGGCTGACTTGGTAATGGTTAGCCCCGCCAATACCGCCGTAGGTTTGACCAAGCCCAATAAGGGTGAAAAAGGCGAACCGGAAAAATACTATCCCACGGGCAAGCGTAATTACGCCCGCGTCGTTCCCGCCGATGACCTACAAGGGTCAGCGGCTGCCAATTGGGCCAAGTCGCTAGGCGTGAAAAAAGTTTATATCCTAGACGATCAAGAAGTTTATGGGAAAGGGCTTGCCGACATTTTTGAAGCGAGTGCCAAAAAGCAGGGCCTACAAGTCCTAGGTCATGAAGGCATCGACTCCAAAGCCAGCGACTACAAAGCATTGATGACCAAAATCAAAGCACTCAATCCTGATTTGATCTACTTTGGCGGCATCACCCAAAATAACGCTGGGCAATTAGTTAAGGATGCACGTAACGTTGGTATGACGGCGGATAAGGTCAAATTTATGGGGCCGGATGGCACCTTTGAGCAAGCCTTGATTGATGCTGCCGGTAAAGATGCCGAAGGCTATTTAGCAACGTTTGGTGGCATTCCCCCGAAACAGCTAACGGGTGCTGGTAAGACGTGGTACGAAAACTACAAGAAAAAGTTCAACTCCGAACCAGAAGCTTACGCTGCTTACGGGTATGAAGCGGCAAAGTCCGTCATTAGTGGGATTAATAAAGTCTGCAAAAGCGATCGCATAGCGATTCGAGATACCGTGATGAGTACGAAAGACCATCAAGGCATCCTCGGTACATGGAGCTTTGACCAGAATGGCGACACGACGTTGAAGGCGTTATCCGGTAATGTTGTGAAAAACGGTAAGTGGGAGTTTGTGAAGGTACTGACGGCTGAGTAATTCAGTACAGGTTTTGTGAAGAGTTAGGGGTCTTGTCCTACAGAGGCAAACTCTTAACCCTTGCTTATGCGAGATAGTGGCTCGTATTCCTTCCCACAAAACCTGTAAGTCTGCCTCTATAAACTCAACCAATGCTCCAATCTCTGACTGAGTAATTATGAAACAATGGCGCAAGCCTCTGATTTACCTCGTTGTCGCCTACTCGATCCTGTTATTAGGACCGATCGCGGGGTTAGATTTACCTAGAATTGCAGGGGATATCGCTCGCAACCCTGAAGTATTGATTCAACAAATTTTAGTGGGTCTGGTCAACGGTGCAATTATTGCCATCATTGCGTTGGGCTACACGTTGGTCTACGGCATCATTGAGCTGATCAACTTTGCACACGGTGACTTATATATGTTAGGGGCGTTTGCAGCCCTCACCGCGATCGGTGCCTTTGGCGTTCAGGATGGCGCACCTCTCCAGATTGCTATCCCAGCCATGCTCGTTGCTTTAGCGATCGCTACCGTTGTTTGTGCTGGACTCAACATTCTCACCGAACGCTACGCCTATCGTCCGTTACGCAATGCTCCCCGGTTAGCACCGCTGATTTCAGCGATTGGAGTTTCCTTTATTTTCCAAAACCTCGGATTGTTTTGGGGAGGATTGCGATCGTTTATCCCCGTTATGGGAGCCAATTCCGCTGCCCCCAAAAGCTTTCCCGATCTCTTACCCCGGATCGATATTCTCAAAGCTCTAGGAATTCAGTCGCAAATTGTATTTACAACGAAAGACTTAATTGTATTAATTGTTGCCGTCACCCTAATGCTGGCACTCCACCTGTTCGTGCAGTACACCCGTCTGGGGAAAGCGATGCGAGCAACAGCTCAAAATCGGGACGCGGCTCTAATTATGGGGATCGATGTGAATTGGATTATTGCTCTAACGTTTTTGATCGGTGGAGCGCTAGCCGGAGCCGCAGGGCTTTTGGTGGGACTGTACAACAACACTATTGTCTTTACAATGGGCTTTACCGCAGGCTTACGAGCATTTACGGCAGCGGTACTGGGGGGAATTGGCAACATCATTGGGGCAATGTTAGGGGGAGTGCTAATCGGATTACTATCTGCCTTGAGCGATCAGTATCTCTCTAGCCGTTGGACCAATGCCTGGGTGTTCGCCGTCTTGGTGATTATTCTGGCATTCCGACCGGGTGGATTGCTGGGAGAAAATGTTCAGGAAAAGGTATAAATCAATGTTGGATTTTGGATTTTGGCATAAATCTAAAATCCAAAATCTAAAATCTAAAATCGTATGCAGGTAATTAAGGTAATCAAGTCAAGTGGCATTTTAGGTTCGATCGCTGCCTTGACTGTACTCATCTTTGGCGGTTGGAGTGGTACAGTCATCGGTTGGCTACTCGGCACGGCGGCTGGTTTTATGGGTTGTTCAGATCGGAAAATTTTGACCCCGCCAGTGGGTGCGCGCCTAGGGGCTAGTAGTGGATTGGCGATCGGGCTATGGCTGTTAATTGCCAGCATTATTCAAGGAGTGCTTGCACCTGTTTTAGGACAACCAACGGTCAGTTTCCTCCAAGCTCTCATCTATGGCCTCGTCGCTCTAGCCGTGGCGACTGTGGCTGGGGGCGTCATTGGAGCCTCGCAAGGTTTGCCCAATCCACGCAGGCGACTCGCAACGCTGGTGACGCTGGCTTTTATTTTGATTATTTTTCCGTTTGTCGATCGGGTCGCTCAGACTAGCTGGATAGACACGATCATCCAAATTCAAATCTTCATTATGTTAGCCCTAGGGCTAAATATTGTGGTTGGCTATGCTGGACTGTTGGATTTGGGCTATGCTGCCTTTTTTGCGATCGGAGCCTATACAACAGGTCTATTATCGTCTTCCCAGATTAATATTGACTGGAACTTCTGGCTGGTATTACCGATCGCCGCCGCTGTAGCAGCCATCTTTGGTGTAATTCTGGGAACTCCAACGTTGCGGTTGCGGGGGGATTATCTTGCGATCGTGACTCTTGGTTTTGGGGAGATTGTGCCAGTTGTATTTCGGAATTTAACGGAATTAAGAATTTACGAGCCAATTTCTACAATTTTCGGTAGCCTAGTCGGTCATCCCGAATGGGGCATTTGTTTATTAGGATGCGATCGCCCGATTAATCTGACCGGAGGTGAAGCCGGAATTAACCCGATCGGTCGTCCTTCCCTGCCCATTATTGGTGGCTTTAACGCCGGTGACTATCTGCCTTGGTACTACTTAATCCTGTGTTTGGTTGTATTCGCTTACGTTATGATCGGTCGCCTGCGCGATTCGCGTCTAGGTCGCTCTTGGGCAGCCATTCGTGAAGATGAGCTAGCGGCTAGCGCGATGGGAATTAACCTAGTCAAGACGAAGTTATTAGCGTTTGCGATGGGAGCAACCTTCTCCGGATTTGCGGGTTCCTTTTACGCCGCTTATACCAGCGCAATTTTTCCTAGCGTGTTTGATTTTTCCGTCTCCGTCATTATTCTATGTATGGTAATTTTGGGCGGACTAGGCAATATGACTGGGGTCATCCTAGGTGGAATCATCATCATGGCAGCAGACCGATTGTATCTGCCTCAACTCGCGCAAGTTTTAAAGAGCTTTTTGAATGCCACGGTTTTACCCAACATTGCGAGTCCCCAGTTGAGAGACTTTGTGGCAACCAGTATCGATCCGATTCAGATGCGCCTGTTTCTATTTGGCTTGACCTTAGTCATCATGATGATTGTGCGTCCAGAGGGGTTAGTGCCTGATGCGATGCGTCAAGCCGAACTGCACTCAGAGGATGAGGCCATGCAAGAATCTTTAGCGGATGCAAGGAGTCAATAAATGCCACTGCTGGAAGCACGCCAACTTACAATGCGCTTCGGGGGACTGACAGCCGTTAAACAGGTCGATTTTGTCTTAGAACAGGGTACGATCGCGAGTTTAATCGGTCCCAATGGTGCAGGCAAGACAACCTTTTTTAACATGCTCACAGGGATTTATATTCCTACGTCTGGTCATTTGCGGCTGGACAATCGAGAGATTACGGGAGCGCGTCCCGATCAACTCACCAGTTTGGGTATTGCTCGGACGTTCCAAAATATCCGTCTGTTCAATAACATGACGGTGCTAGAAAATATTCTAGTGGGAAGGCACAGCCGATTACGGACTGGTTTAGTCGGAGCAATCCTGCGTCCTCCTGCTGTCAGACAGGAGGAGCGTCAAGCGAAAGGGAAAGCCCTCTCTCTGCTGGATTATGTCAGTTTAGGCGCGGCAAAAGCCAACGAGTTAGCGAAAAATCTCTCCTACGGCGATCAGCGACGATTAGAAATTGCCAGAGCTTTGGCATCTGACCCAAAGATATTACTATTGGATGAGCCAACAGCGGGCATGAATCCCAATGAAACGGCGGACTTAACCCACTTCATCCATCGCATTCGTGACGAACTCCATCTGAGCATCCTACTGATTGAACATGATATGAAGGTGGTCATGGGAATTTCCGATCGCGTAAGCGTGATGGAATACGGCTCGAAAATCGCAGAGGGAACTCCTACCCAAGTCCGCAAAGATCCGCGTGTCATCGAGGCCTATTTGGGTAAAGAAGACGCCGAGGAACAGATCCATAACCACGAACCATCGACCAATGGGCAATCGGGACTCCCAACTCAGGACTTGTAGTAACTATGCTTGAAATTAAAGACCTTCATACCTACTACGGGAATATTCATGCCCTCAAAGGAATTTCTCTGAAGGTTGAGCAAGGGGAGATCGTTACCTTAATCGGGAGTAATGGGGCTGGTAAAACAACCACTTTACGCACGATTCAGGGGTTGCTGCGTCCGCGTCAGGGAAAAATTCTGTTTGAGAATAGTCCGCTAGACGCTTTGTCTGCACAAGCGATCGTCCGCTTAGGCATTTCTCAAAGTCCAGAAGGTCGTCTGATTTTCCCTCGCATGACGGTGCAAGAAAACTTGGAGATGGGGGCTTTTTCCCGCCGCGACACTTTAGGCATCAAGTCCGATCTGGAAAAAGCCTTGCACCTGTTTCCCCGCTTGAGAGAACGCATCAATCAAAAAGGGGGAACGCTTAGCGGTGGCGAACAACAAATGCTTGCGATCGCTCGCGCAATGATGTCGCGACCTCGTTTATTGTTGTTAGATGAGCCGAGTATGGGTTTGGCACCGATGTTGGTGACTCAAATCTTTTCGATTGTTCGTGACATTAACGAGCAAGGAACGACGATTTTACTAGTCGAACAAAATGCTCGGATGGCATTATCAGTCGCTAATCGCGGCTACGTCTTGCAGACGGGTCAGATTGTTTTAACAGGCACGGCGAAAGACTTGCAATCCAATGAAACGGTTCGCAAAGCTTATTTGGGCGAAACGTAGCGGAATAGTAATGCGATCGCGAATGAGAGCTAACTCATACAACACGTCTAATCCATTAAAGAATTTCCAGAGTTAGCGGGACATTACCTAAAGCCGACAATAGGACAGTGCCTTCATTAGATACAATTGATTCCTTCTCTCCAGCGCTCAAAATGATATCCTTGCCAGCCGCTGTTAGCCAAGCCACGCCTGAGAGAACCTGAATTTCTTGGCAAGTGGAAGGAATTCGGACTACTTCGCCCTTTTCGATAGTAAAGCTATAGGGAGACAGCAATCTGCCATCACTCTTAGATTGAAAAGTCAACGCTCTGAATCGGTTTAAGTAGGAACCTAAGTAACTAGATAATGTTGATAATGAAAAAATTTTCAACAACGAATGACTCATCGCTAAACGCATGAGTTTGAACCTCCTCGCTTCAATTTCCAGTGATATCTTTACTGTATTGGCTCCCTAAGTGGGAATCTAATCACGGCGTGCATGACAACTATGCATAAAATCGATACATCGATTACAAGGGAAACACTTGATGCTGCACAGTAAGTAGATAGTGATAAATAAACTCAACATAACTAGTAGGGTGGGCATTGCCGACCAACCATAGAATCAAGTTTTCAAGTTTTATTCGGCAATGCCCACCTTACATAGGCAAGATTGTTGAAAGTGGAGCAAGATATGACTAGAGGCACATCTTAGAGTGTCCTGATAGAGGATGTATTTCATCAACTTACTAATTGCTATAAATTGCCGCCGATATAGGATGGTTGGAGGGAAGACAACTCAACCCTTTTAGGGGAACTATATCTACTTTCTGCGAAAAACCATCGATCTGAAAGGTACAGTCTTTTCAACTTTTACTAGGACAGTTAGGGAACCGATGCACTGTTTTAGTGAAAGAGTCATAAACTGTACTAGCACGCCAGTTCAGTAATAGTCTTGATACTCAGTCTTTGAACGCAACTCGGTCTTAGGGGGAATGCCACTAACTTAAGCATTAATCAACCTTGCGCGGGGGTTTGAGGGAAACGCCCAAGTCCAGGTTTTCTTTAATACCTGCGACTTTCGCCTTAAGTCAGTGCCATTCATCTTAGGGGTTCTTTATCATCTGTTGGGCGAAGCATACCCTTCACTGCTGCTCAAAATTGAACCCCCTAAACCCTGATTAGGGTTTAGGGGGCTTGCCGTAAGTATCAAAAGATCGAGTTGAATTCTGACTGAATGTTAGAAGCCAGTGAACGTATAACCAACGCCTAGTGCCAGGCCAAAATCAACTGAATCCCCAAAAAAGCCAACATTGAGCGCAGCGTTGGCAACAAATTGTGATGAGATTGGAATATCTGCCCCCCCAGTGAGCAGACCTCCGACGCTATTGTCACCATCTGTAGAAAATGCGATGCCACCACCTAAAAACGGTGCAAAGGGAACCCTCTGAAAGGGGTCAGTACTCTGGAAGGTAAAGTCGTAAGTGAGTGGGATGAGAAAAGATACCTCATCTCCAATGATGATAGAAGGTCGGGCTGATATGTTTCGAGTCAGACCAATTTTTGAGTTAATCAAAAAACCGCCCTGACCAATCCCTGTGTCGCCCTCGATACCAATGTTGCCACCAATCCCGATATAGCTGCGACCGCCACTAGTCGGACGACCGGGTTCAATATTGGTAATGTCGTTTTGAGCAACAGTCGTGTCTACCTCATCCGAGGAAACCTGCGGGGCAGGAGACATTTCTGGTTGCGTGGTCAAAGTAGCAGCCGAAGTTGATACGCTTCCTGGAATTGGTTGTACCGTTTTGACATTATCCGTTGTTCCCGGAATCGCTTCAGCAGGGCTAACATTGGCTGATACATCAGGCGAAG
>DATNPT010000393.1:0-13778 GCA_036703075.1 Chroococcales cyanobacterium | reverse complement strand
TGATTGACATAGCAACCTCTTTCTAACGATGCACTGGATAGCCTGAGTGAGAATCATGCGACCTTAGCTCATTGTCTTGCCGTATTCTCACAAAAATTATGCTAGAAGAGGTGTTAAACTTTACGAGTCTTTTCAGCTAATCTTTAGTAGCCTGCCATCACTCAAGAAATCACTGTTACTGATTAATAGATAAATAATTGAATATATGGCTTTAAGGACTAAAAAGAGAAGACTTTTTGCTTTTATAAAAGTCGTATCTGTAATTTTAATAACTAGTGCAATTGGATTGGAGCTGTGGAATACTTATGCCCTACTCACTAACAGCCAGATACCCAGTAGCCTTAATCCAGTTATTTTGATTGAGCGCTTCGCTATGACCGTCCATTTTGTTGAAGGAGTTATAGCCGCTTATAAAGCACCTTCCAAAAAGAAGATACCAATCAAATATGGCGCTTATACTTTTTTTGTGGGTACAGTTGGTTTGTTAGAACTGTTTGAAAGTGAAGTCTAATTCATTACTTTAGTATGTGCAAGTAAGCGGATTTCATATCAGACGATCGCTACCAACAACCCCTAAAAACTCAGCGAACCAGGCAAGGTGCCTGGTTCACGTAAAATTATTCAATCAAAAATCCAACTAAGGTTAACAGAGTCTTACAGCTTCAACTAGACAGTCTTTAGTATTCCTCCATTCCTTACTTTACAAGGGTGGTTTGGCTCTCTGTTTTAACAATCTTAATACGGCTTACAGTTGTAGATTCAGGGTTTGAGATTATCGCCGTACCGAGTCAAAACACGCGCCGTCCGTTTCACTTTATGTTACTAAGCTACTAGAGCTGTAAGTGGCTCAGGGGGGAGGCACAGCCCTGACTACCGATTTCTTCTTTGTGCCTGTAATTAATGTAGCAACTCTCTTACAGGCAGGGAAGAGTTTGTTATAGAAATTTGCGTAACTTAAAGTTTCGGAGTCTAAGTGAAGCGGAGCATACAAAAGCATCGCCCAAGTGTTGGTGAGCTGTCGCTCCCACGATTGAGTTAACGTTGAGCCAGTTGGGGACGACGCCCTCTTAAACCAGTCATCAATTGCAAGGCATAAACTTTTAGCGGACGAATGCGCCGCAGCATGAGTAAGCCCAAGCGCCGAACAGTGACTACAGGTAGCCAACTCGTGGAAAACAGGCGATCGAGTAAATCGGTAAAGCCGAGAATTGCCCAGTTTTCTAATTTCCGCCAACGTTCGTAGCGTTTGAGTACTTTAATATTCCCGATATCTTCACCCCGCTTAGCTGCCTCTTGCAGAACTTGTGCCAAAGCCGCCGCATCTCGAATACCTAAATTCAGTCCTTGTCCGCCGACGGGATGGCAGCAGTGAGCGGCATCGCCAATTAGCGCCAGTCGCGGTTGAGTGTAACGATCGCTTTGCATGAGTTGCACTGGGAAGATTAAGCGATCGCTATCCAACTCCAGACGCCCCAAAAGCCCGCCTGTGCGATGTTCTAGAAGTGCCAAAAATTCCTGTTCATCCAATTCTTTTAACGCTTGCGCTTCCGCATGAGGCGCTGTCCAGACTATTTGGCAGTGATTGTCGGGGAGTGGTAACACTCCCATCGGGCCGCTCGGCCAGAAACGTTCAAAGGCTGTATTATTGTGCGACTTTTCGGGTTTAATTCTTGCCGTTACACAAGATTGCCAGTACTTCCAGCCTTTTGTCGCAATACCTGCATTATGGCGAATTTGCGATCGCGCCCCATCCGCCGCCACGACTAAGCGCGTTCGTAGCTGACGACTTTCGCCATTCATCTTGATTTGAATGTCTACCCCAGACGCCTGATACTCGACACTGACAACCTCAGCCGGACACAACCAACTCACATTCGGACATTCTGCCAAAAACTCATATAACGAGGCCAGGATAGGATGGTGTTCCCCCACATAACCCAGTGCGTCGGCTCCCAAATCGGTAGGGTGGAACTGCACGATACCCGCATGGTCGGCATCTGAGAGGCGGATTTGCCGATACGTTGTAATTTCAGGCAGTATCTTATCCCAAACCCCAATTCCTGCAAAGATACGCCCCGACAGGAGAGAAAGGTTGTAGGCTTGACGCCTTGTCACTGCCGTAGACTGAGGTTGTGCTTCAAGTAACACCATACTGAGTCCAGAATTTTTCAACGCACAGGCAAGCGTTGCGCCAGCAATGCCACCACCTACAATCGCAAGGTCGAAATCAACGCTAGGGTAGGTTGTCGAGGAGGTTTGGGTCAGATGTTCCAGCACCATCGTTGGGAGAATGTATCACGAATGATAAGAATATTTACTCTTCTTCATTGTGACGCGGATGAGCTGTGATGAGCAAGGTAGGTGCTGCTCCAAGTTCTTTACCGACCGTTGTACAGAGAGAGCGATCGGCTCTGCTGGTGAGCGTTGCGCGATCGCTCTTGACCAACTCAAGCATTCTGGACAATTCGCTGCTGATATTCCTGCTCACTCATCAAATCTTGCGTATTCTCCACTCGGTCTAAAAAGACGCTCCCGTCCAGATGGTCGTACTCGTGCTGGAATATCCTTGCGACAAAACCTGTTAATTCTTGCCGCTGTAGCTGACTATCTCGGCTAGTGTACTCCACCTCGATTGCCTGAGATCTAGGCACTAACCCCCGAATTCCAGGAATGCTGAGGCAGCCTTCCCAACCCTTAACGACTTCAGAAGAGCGAGCAATGATGCGAGGATTAATCATTGCCGTTGGCTCCATCGTCGGTGCGTCAGGATATCTGGCATTCGGACGAGACGCTACGATAAACAAGCGATAGGATTTAGAAACTTGCGGTGCTGCAATCCCAACACCGTTTGAGGTCGCCGCCGTGGCAATCAGGTCGTCAATCAGCCGTTGGATATGTTCATCTTGAACGTTATCGATTATCTGAGCTTGCTGGCGGAGGATTGGGTTGCCGAGCTGAGCGATTTGTAGCGATCGAGTCATAGTGGAGTGAAATTGGAGAATGTAATCTAATCGAGTTGAAAGATATCTATATAACTAACTGTAAAACCTTCCGTACTTATAAAGATTCAAGCAGTGACCAACTGCTCACTGCTCGCAATTCACTCCTCGCTGAGGGGATAATGTCTAGATTATGCAAGAGGAAAGGCCGTGGAAACTTCCCCAGAAACTCTGTGGAGCCAGGTTTTAGAGCGTCTACAGCTACAACTGAGCCGACCGACGTTTGAAACCTGGATTAAAACTGCGAGTGTCCAGCAGTTGGAAAATAACTGCTTGGTGATTTGCACTCCTAATCCTTTTGCCAGAAATTGGTTGCAGAAGTACTACATCAAGACGATCGCAGATGTGGTGCAAGATATCTTAGGTCGGCCTGTAGACATTCACCTGACGCTACCGACGGGAGACGAGTCCTCTAGTCCTGACGATCCAGATGCCTCTTGGTCGCTTCCTGTAGTGCCAAGCACGTCAGAAAGTAAACCCACCCACCACCCGAAAGCACCGGAGTTAAATCATAAGTACGTTTTCTCTCGCTTCGTGGTTGGTTCCAATAACCGTATGGCGCATGCGGCGTCTTTAGCCGTTGCGGAATCTCCTGGCCGTGAGTTTAACCCTCTATTTCTGTGTGGAGGGGTTGGTTTGGGCAAAACTCATTTGATGCAAGCGATCGGTCACTTTCGGTTGGAGAAAGCTGCCGATTCCAAAATTTTCTACGTCTCTACTGAGCAGTTTACCAATGACCTGATTGCAGCCATTCGCAAAGATAGCATGCAGAGTTTTCGAGAACATTATCGGGCGGCAGATGTGCTGTTGGTAGACGATATTCAGTTTATTGAAGGCAAGGAATATACCCAGGAAGAGTTTTTCTACACCTTCAATACCTTGCACGAAGCGGGTAAGCAGATTGTCTTGGCATCAGATCGTCCTCCGAACCAAATTACTCGCTTACAAGAACGCCTTTGTTCGCGCTTTTCGATGGGGTTGATTGCGGACATTCAGCTGCCGGACTTGGAAACGCGGATGGCAATTTTACAAAAAAAAGCTGAGTACGAAAATATACGCCTGCCACGAGCGGTAATTGAATACATTGCAACTCACTACACCTCCAATATTCGAGAGCTAGAGGGAGCTTTGATTCGGGCTGTAGCCTACATTTCGATTTCTGGGTTGCCCATGACGGTGGAAAATATTGCACCGATTCTCAACCCAGGCGCGCAGAAGGTTCCGGCTTCCCCGGAAACCATTTTGATGACGATAGCTGATGCATTCAATGTCTCGATTGAAGATTTAAAGGGGCATTCCCGACGCCGAGAGATTAGTTGGTCTAGGCAAATTGGTATGTATTTGATGCGGCAGCATACGGACTTGAGCTTACCGAGAATCGGTGAGGAGTTTGGTGGTAAAGACCATACGACAGTGATGTACAGTTGTGATAAGATAACCCAACTGCGAGAAAGCGATGCAGCATTGGATCAGACCTTGCGTCAGCTAAGCGATCGCATTAATCTCACGAGTAGAACCCAAAGCCAATCGTAAAACGTCCATCCCTCAGCAACGAGCCATCGATACACCTCACTGATGAGGTACACTAAATACTCTTTCTCAAAAGTGTAAGCCACTACCGAAGACAGCGATCACCTGTAAAATCCTATAGAACAAAATTAAGCATCACTCAGTCGATACTGGTAGGTTCGTCCTGAGTAAAAAGAGTGATTGGAAAGACTACTTAGTTTTTCCACAGGTTTTCCACAACTAGGCAATCTCAAAACCCTCGAAAATTCAATATAGGTTAGCGACTTTTCCACATTTTCCACAAGCTTTTCGTTCTGGAAAATGTACAACCGATGATCTGAAGTTGACTCACCCTCACCGTGTTCACTGAACTGATAGAAGTCTCTCACCAGATTCGTACAAGCCCTTAAACGGTGTAAAAAAATCAAGACGTTGACCAGAATCAATCCCAGAATTATTCTGGTAAGGCTCTTGAGAGTTAATTCAGACAGAGCCAGTGGCAAAACGAACGCGCTCGCCGCTACACCATAAATCGATTTATCTATTCAAATTCTTATGAAGCTGGTTTGTACTCAAAGCGACCTCAATACCAACCTCTCATTGGTCAGCCGTGCGGTTCCCTCGCGTCCTACTCATCCCGTACTCGGTAATGTCTTGTTAGCTGCGGACACGGAAACTCAGCAAGTTCGCCTAACGGCGTTCGATCTCAGCCTCGGCATTCAGACCAGTTTTGCGGCTCAAGTGGAAGAGGGAGGCGAAATCGCGATACCCGCCAAACTTCTCAACGATATCGTTTCGCGTCTACCAGAGGGAGAAATTACTCTGGAGGATAAATTGGCAGACACCGCCAGTTCGAGAACGGGAAGTGCCAAGGAGGGAGTGGATAACGGAGCCTCTTCTACCGCAGGAGCAGCAAGTGATAGCTCGATTGTGACATTAACCTCTGCGTCAGGCCGTTATCAAGTCCGAGCGATGGATTCTGAGGAGTTTCCCGAGCTACCTCAGGTAGAAGCAGGAATAGCGATTCATCTGCCAGTCGAAGCGTTGTTTGAAGGATTACGAGGTTCTTTGTTTGCTACCAGTGCCGATGAAACCAAGCAGGTGCTGACAGGGGTTCACCTGACCATGCAGGAGGATAGCCTAGAATTTGCAGCAACAGATGGTCACCGATTGGCTGTTGTGCAGACAACCAATCAAAATCCGACAGAGGATGAGGCAGAGCCCTCCGAGAAAGCCGAACAAACGTCTGATACGACCTCAGGGCTAGAAGTGACTCTACCAGCGAGAGCGCTACGAGAGCTAGAGCGCATGCTGGCGATGCGTCAACCGACCGACACTATAGCGTTGCACTTTGAGCAAGGTCAGATAATCTTCCAATCGGCAGATCATCGCTTGACAACACGTACCCTAGAAGGACAATACCCAGCCTATCGCCAGCTCATTCCAGCTCAATTTCAGCGTCAAATAACGATTGAGCGGCGTCAATTGCTCAGTGCTGTAGAGCGCATTGCTGTCTTAGCCGATCAAAAGAATAATGTTGTTAAGTTTAGTATTGACAGCCTCGATCAACAGATTTCTCTATCGGTAGAAGCTCAGGACGTTGGGAGCGGGCAGGAATCGATGTCAGCCCAAATATCGGGTGACAGCATAGACATTGCCTTTAACGTCAAGTATTTAATTGATGGATTAAAAGCACTGCCTACCTCTGACATCCAGCTCCAGATCAATACGGCCAATAGTCCTGTTATTCTTACACCCTTGGGGGGCCGCAAGATGACTTATCTGGTAATGCCAGTGCAAATGAGGGGTACTTAATAGAACAACAATAACGTAGACAAAGTATTTCTAAACCACAAGTTAGGTTCTTTGTAGACGCAAAATCTTTCTCTAAAAGTAAAACTTAAACAATGTAGATGATGTCCTCTCAAATGAGGGCATTTTTTATTTTCATTTGGGGCTTGCAATTATAGCTGTCGCTATAAAGGTTATGACAGATTTAACGGTCCAAACGACCACGTACTAGTAATAAACATAACAGCCCTATGCCCTATGCCTTCTGCCTTTTGCTATAATTCCCCGTTCGCTTACTTGGGTGACCAAGCTTTACTCAATCGTCATGAATTACCCTTGAGTCACTTTTTTCCTGACTCTTGGCTCAGCTCTTTGAGCTTTTCCACTCCCAGCCTCGATTTATCATCTGCCTAAGTCTTAACAACCTACCCTTGAAAGGGGGAGACCCCCCAATCTTGGTTTTTCTCAAGAACGGCTACTTCTCGCTTAAATCAGTGCCATTTATCTTAAAATAGAACTGCTATAAAACAAGCTATTTTCAAGCCTGCTGATAATTGGTGTCCATCCAGCAGCGCGGTAAATCTTCACCGGAAGGAAACTTTAAGTTATTTTTCTCAAACGAGTCAGGATTTTGCTCTTCTTGTCCGGCTTGAGTTTGTCCAGAAATACTATTTTTATTCGGATCGAATAGCTCCTCAATATCGATAACTTGTACTAAAGTGCCAGTTTCCTTGTCTTTCAAAAACATAGTAATTGCCTCACAAGAGTGTTAACTTTCTGTCCAGAAGAAAGAATTGTCAGTAGTAAGTAAATCGATTAGTGTAATGCCGTAGGAAGGAAAAGATGTTTCTTGAAGATTCGTTCTATTATTCTTCAACCATCTTTTTCAAGCGCAAATAGGCTTGCTCGGGAGTAAGAGGTTCGGACTCGGTTTCATTAGGAATATAAAATTGCTGGCTGTCTGAGAAGTATCGAACCACAAAACTATGAATTAGGCCTAAATCCATAGCTTTTCGCCCTAGTTTTACAGCCGTCTCTGACAACGTGAATTCATCATGAAACTCTGCCTTGCTCATTGAGTTAGATCTCCCACGGCTACAACCCTGACTGGACGTTAGGTTAGAGACGATCTTTAAAGCGTTCGCTTAAAGCTCGTTGAAGTCTCTTAGAAGTGTAGTGGCGATCGCTTGTCTCAAACATCTATCTAGGGTTAAAAGTTTCTATTCCTATCGGTACACTCAGTAAACTTTAAGAAGAATTAGCCTATAGTTGCCACAGTTTATAAACCAGCGATAATCGCTCGATTCCAGGTTTATTAACCCTTGGAAGCACTACCCGCTCAACTTATTCAGGTTGTAACTCTTGGCAATTGCTGATAAAATTCATAGAATGGCAAATTCTATAGAAATCTTTCATTCTAAAAGATTTAGTAAATTAAAATGAAGCTGGCAAGCAAAAGTCCGATTTAAGGAGGAAGCGAGTTTCACGGCTTGACTTCATCCCCCATAAGACAGAGAGCCTGAATCGAGTTCTTGATTAGAATCCGTACAATAGAAGGACTGAAGCATCAAAACAATTGCATTGGGTTTATGCAGCTCGCTTTCTTCCTAGCAATAAGTCAGCCCATTGCTAGCTTAATTGTATTCGCCTTGCTGGCTACGTCTAGTCCTGCTGTTCGTTCGTTCTCAGGTTCGCAGATTAGGGCAGGCGTTGTTTTCATCTCCCTCAACTAATCACTTCGGGCGACATCCAACAATTGTCATATGGAGTCGAGGCGATCGCGTTTAGATTAATGTTTAGATCAGGACTTGCTTGGGAGTAGGGTGAAAGAGTATGGATACCGATCGCGATTATCAAATGTATTCACAACAGCAAGGTGAAATGCCCTATCAGCATCTATCTCAAAACCAGACGGCTGGGGGAGAAGAAGGGAGCGGACAAACGCTGGATTTAGCATGGTTATTTTCTGTAATCCGTCGCCGCGCCGCTGTGATGGCAGCATCCGCGATCGCATTGTCAGCTCTTGCGGGTAGCGCGATCGTTTGGCAAGCCAAAAAAACTCCTCCCTCCTATCAGGGTTCGTTCCGGGTTTTGGTAGAACCCGTAACGGCTGAAGGTCGCCTCGCGAAACTTTCCTTGCTTGCTCAAAGCGGTACTAGTACAGGTGCCTCCGAGATTTCCAAGCTTGGAGTTGATAGCTCTGACTTAGCCGATTATCAAACTCAAATTGAGGTTTTGAAAAGTCCTAAGCTCCTAACTCCAGTCGCTAAACAGTTGCAAACTCGGTATCCAGAACTGACCTATGAATCGTTAAAAAATCAAATTGAGATAGGTCGCGTCACGTATGAAAAAGATGGGAAACAACAGGGCACGAAAATTTTAGGTGTCACCTATAAAGACATCAATCCCGAAAAAATCCGATACGTGCTGGATCGACTCGCCTCAACCTACCTGAACTACAGTCTTCAAGAGCGCTTGAGCAGTTTGCATCAAGGCATTCACTTTATTGACGAGCAACTTCCCGCTTTACAGCAGCGAGTCGATCAACTTCAAGGACAACTCCAAATACTGCGGCAGAAGTATACCCTCAACGAACCCGACTCCACGGGCAGAAGTCTGACCGAGCAAGCTCAATATCTCAAGTCCCAGCGGATTGAGATAGAAGCAGAACTCGCTCAAACCAGAGCCTTTTACGCCACTCGACAACAACAACTAGCCCAAGGGAATCTAATCTCAGTCCTGACGAGCGACCCGAATAAGGCAGATACTTACGAGAATCTCCTCGGACAGCTTCAGAAGATAGAATCTGACATTGCTCTACAATCTTCTCAGTTTCGAGAAAGTAGTCCAACGATTCAGAATTTACGAGACAAGCAGGCAAATTTACGGGCAATTGTGGCACAAGAAGCGCGCAAGAGCTTGACTAACATTGCTGGTCGCATTCAGGAATTAGAAGCTCGCGAGCGCTCTTTAAAAGCATCTGAAGAGGTGATTACTCAACAAATTAAAGTATTTCCTGAGGTGATTCGTCGGTACTCCGATCTCACTCGGGAATTACAAGTCGCAACAGATAGCCTCAAAGAATTCTTAGAAAAACGCGAATCGTTGAAGTTGGATGCCTCTCAGCGGGAAATTCCTTGGGAACTGATTGCTCCGCCAGAAATTCCGCGCGATAAGACTGGAAAGCTCGTTCCCGCTTCAGAACGCCAAACGAAACGGCAACTTTCGATCGCGGCAATTTTAAGCTTGCTCCTTGGCATTGGCATTGGCTTCGTCGTCGAGATTCTGCATACCGTCTTCCATACTCCCGATGAAATTAAAGCTGCAACCCGATTGCGATTGTTGGGAGTGATTCCCTTTGCCAAAGAACTCAAAAAACTGGATAAACGCCCCAAGAGACTCGCTCCAGCTTTCCCCGAGCAGGTGAACTCTCCTGCTTTACTTCCCAGATATGGACAGGTAAGTAACGAGCAAACTGCTTCCTTCTTAGAGGCATTCCGTTCTCTTTATACCAATATCCGCCTCCTAAGCGCTCGCAAACCCATCCATTCATTAGCGATCGGTTCAGCAGTTCCTGGAGATGGCAAGACGAGTGTTGCTCTATATTTGGCGCGAACAGCCGCTTCCATCGGTCAGCGCGTTTTGCTCGTGGATGCCGATTTGCGTCGTCCTCAACTTCATCTTCGCTTAGGTTTGGCGAACATGGAAGGACTCAATGAAGTCATTACGACAGACTTAAGTTTGAATGATGCTATTCAGCAATCGTCGGTTGAGGAAAATCTCTTCGTATTGACTGCTGGTCAGCCCACCACTGACTCGATTAAACTCCTCTCTTCAGCTAAGATGCAATATCTGATGGAACAGTTCCAAGCCTTTTTTGACTTGGTCATCTACGATACGCCACCTCTACTCGGTCTTGCGGATGGCAACATCGTAGCGGCACACACCGATGGCATCATTCTTGTTGTTGGACTGGAGAAGACAGACCGTTCGCTGCTGAATAAATCGATGGAAGGACTGAAAATTGCTGGGGCTTCTGTTTTAGGGGTTGTTGCTAATGGCATCAAGGGTTACACGGCGGATGCTTACACTCTCGACCATCGGCAGTATCAAACGCTCGAACAGTAGTTGTTAGTGGTTAGTGGTTAGTTGTTTGTTGTTTGCTGCTTGTGACCACTGATAGCAAATCCACATCAATCGACCTCTTGCATAAATCCTGTAATGTCCCCTCGCATCCCCCTTGCATTGGGGAGTAAGGGGGCGAAAATTGACTGCGAGCAAGAGGTCTAATGAAGTGGGCAGGATTAAGCCTTTGTGAGAGCCAAAATCCTTAATTGTATAAGTCCGGTCAGTTTTTACCGGACGCTAATCAGGGGAGGACGATTAGCTTGAGCTGATAGCTTAACGATGCGATTATCTAGCTTTTGCGCGACATCACCCACTGCGATCGCGGGCTTGCCACCTTTGGCATACATTACAGCAGCAAACGCTCCTGTACCATTGCGGCGAAATGCAGCAAAATCCAAGCGCAAGGGTTGACCTTGCATCTCCATATCCAGTGCTAAACCGGTTGAAGCATTGGCTAGATTATTGGCTTCGGGAAGCGGTCTATACTCCGTCACCTTCATTCCCCGAATTTTCTTAAGCTTCTCTTGCAGCAAAGCGATTGCCTGTTGTTGAGCATCTGGTTGCTGTAACTTTTGCAAGCTAGCATCAAAGTTAGCTTGTTCTTGCTCATTAGGCAGTTTCCCCGTGAACCCCAAAACGACCTGGAAGTTTTGTTGATTGACGAAGGCAAAGAAATTCTCTGGCTTGAGGTCTACTTGTGCGACTTGTTGTCTGAGACTATCTAGCCGAGAAGCAATGGCTCTTGCTATCTCAGGAGGCAGTGCTGTAAAGCCAGGTGGTAAATCGTCCAGAGTCAGAGTTGGTGCAGATACCGATTGCTCAGCAGCAATCTGGAGAAGCATTTGTCCTATACCTTGCTGAGCTATAGCTGGCGTCGGATACTCTGTCGCGCCTATAGCTTGGGCAGGAACTCCAGCAATGATCAGGCTGGTCAACAGGCATAAGGCCAATGATAGTGTCTTTGCCATTTCAGTTTTATCAAGCAAGCTTGTAAAGATAGTGGGCAATGAGCCGATCGTACTATCGTTACTTGGGTTATGACCAGGATTGAGTCCCGACCCATTTAAAACGTAAGTTGCAGACAAAAATCTAACACTTTCTCTTCCCCTGCCCTGGAGTTTCCCCGTCTCCCCATCCTTTTTTATGTCGATTAAATGCACGACAACTTACCCGATCGCTTTGACATAATGCATAGATGAGCCAAATTTTAAAGTAGCCTGCGTCATTAAATAGAAATAAAAAAGTTTTTGCGATCGCCTGAATAAAACTGCCAATTTTCAATAAAATTTGAGAAAAAATATATAAGTTTGTAGACCTTTGTAAAGTTAGGAAATTAGGAAATCATGAAAATCCTGGTACTTGCCTGGGAATTTCCGCCTCGCATTGTAGGAGGCATCGCGCGCCATGTGGCAGAACTTTATCCAGAACTAGTGCAGTTAGGGCATGAAGTCCACTTAGTCACCGTCGAATTTGGGTCAGCCCCTTTGTATGAGCTTGTAGATGGCGTTCATATCCATCGCGTCCCCGTTGCTCCTAGTCACGACTTCTTCCATTGGATTGTCAACTTAAATGAAAGTATGGGAACTCATGGGGGCAAGCTGATTTTAGAGGAAGGTTCCTTCGATCTGATCCATGCCCATGATTGGTTGGTAGGAGATGCCGCGATTGCTCTCAAGCACAACTTCAAGCTACCGTTGCTAGCGACCATCCACGCCACAGAATTTGGGCGCTATAACGGTCTTTACAACGACACTCATCACTACATCTGCGGCAAAGAAAAACTCCTCGCTTACGAAGCGTGGCGAGTGATTGTCTGCACCGACTACATGCGGGGGGAAGTAGAACGGGCCCTAGAAACGCCTTGGGACAAAATGGATGTGATCTATAACGGCGTCCGTCCCGAAAAGAAACACCGCACTCCGGAATTCGACCATTGGAGTTTCCGCCGTCGCTTTGCCGATGATGGGGAAAAAATCGTCTACTATGTCGGTCGCATGACCTACGAAAAGGGTGTTTCTGTATTGATTGATGCTGCACCGAAAGTGTTGGGGGAAATGCACGGCTATGCCAAGTTGGTGATTATCGGTGGCGGTAACACCGACCACTTAAAGCAGCAAGCTTGGGATTTGGGAATTGGTCATAAATGCTTTTTTACCGGCTTTATGTCTGATGCTGACTTGGATAAGTTTCAGACAGTTGCAGATTGCGCGGTTTTTCCCAGCCTCTACGAACCATTTGGCATCGTCGCCCTAGAAAGTTTCGCGGCACGCGTGCCTGTGGTTGTCTCCGATACTGGAGGATTTCCGGAAGTAGTACGACACACCAAGACGGGTATTACCACCTTTACTAACAATCCTGACTCTCTCGCTTGGGGGATTTTAGAGGTGTTGAAAAACCCTGGCTATGCTCAGTGGTTGATTGACAATGCTTATGAGGATTTAGAACGCCGCTTTAGTTGGACTAAAATTGCCAAGCAAACTGAAACAGTTTACGAGCGAGTCGTCAATGAGCGATCGCAAGTGGTTTGGCTGTAAGTTGTTGTTAGCAAGGGTGCTGGGTTGATGGATGGCAAAGAGGTAAGAGGTATGAAGAGAGAATCTTACAACCTCTTACCTGAAACTGAAATTTCTATATGTGTAAACTGAATTGCTAATTGGGTCTGCTGAACTGCTGCCATAATTGCTTCTCGTTGACGAGAACTATTAAGAAGTGCTGATAGGAGCAGTTCCTCGGAACGCTCCTACAGCATGTTCATCAAACCAACGGACTAAAGTTACAGTAAACTCCGGTAATCTCAGCGTATTACTGTATTAGTCTTCAAGAGGGAGTATTGCACAACTAGTTGTCGAGCGCAAGTCTAATGGATATCGCTACTGCAACTTGTTTTTTGCACCAAGCGTTGTAGGTTGTTAAAAAGTAATTCCGTTGTTCAGTGTTTTTACGGTGGTCGCTACTAAATCTCTTCCCCAATCTTGGCTGTAGGGAAATATTTCTCTATACCCTGACCCACGAATAAACCTAAGACGCCAAAGCCAATTCCCATCGCCATAATGCTCAACTCAACACTACCCAAAACGGCAATATTAGAATTGATGAATGTTAAAACCAGGACGCAAGCGGCTGAGAGACTACCCATAATCAACGACAATCTGACGCTCGTGCTGGAGAACATATAGCGTTCGGTTTGAGCTAGTAGGTAAGCGATAAAGGGAACAAGTACAGCGGATAGATAGACAGCGTAAAATGATACGATTAAGCCGACCAGCGAACCATTGCCCTTCAATGCGATAGCTAAAGCCAAGAAAGCATTAGCTACAGCAATCAGCAGTTGGTTAATACGGGTTGCAGGTA